>NZ_JBJGYK010000022.1:0-68269 GCF_054049955.1 Geodermatophilus sp. SYSU D00758 | reverse complement strand
CGCCCGCGCCTGGACGCTGGTCGTCTGGCGCTGCTGGCAAGACCACCAGCCTTACAACCCCGACCGCCACGGCGCCCTCAACCGATACCTCAACCGGGACGCCGCGGCGGCGGCTTGACACAGGGCTACTCAGTCGGCGGCCTGCTCAGTCGACCGGGTCGCCCTCGGGGCGGGGGGCGGACTCGCCCGACGCCTGCTCGATCCCCTCGAGGAACCCCCGCGCCCGCTCGGCGCGGGGGTAGCGGGCCACGAGCGCCCAGAACGCCGCCGAGTGGCTGGGCTCGATGAGGTGGGCCAGCTCGTGCACCAGGACGTAGTCGACGACGTACTCGGGCATGGCACGCAGGCGGCTGGAGAGCCGGATGCTGCGGTCGGCGGGCGTGCACGACCCCCAGCGCCGCTGCTGGTTGTCCACCCAGCGGACGCTCGCCGGCTCCGGCACGCCGTCCAGGTGCGCCAGGGACAGCGCCCGGGCGCGCGCCATGAGCTCGTCGTCCCCGCCGAGGGAACGGCGCCGGCGCTCCTCGCGGGTCTGCAGCTTGGCCACCATCTGCGCCACCCAGCGCCGTTCCTCGGCGGGCGTGAAGGCCGCGGGGATGAGGACCACGGTGCGACCGGACTCGCGATAGGCGGTCACCGTGCGCCGCCGCCGGGCGCTGCGCCGGACCTCGACGCGATCGGGCACCGCGGGGACGGTGCGCGGCGACCGGGCCTGCGGAGCGGTCGGTACGCGGGAGTCCGGGGTGTCGGGGGTCGAACCGGGCACGGAGGAGACCGTAGGTGACGGCCGGCCGGCGCGTGAGCCGGCCCCGCACCCGCTCGGGTGCATGTCGCACGGACGGTGGACACCCAGGCGGCCGCACGGGGTGGGGCACCGGGCAGGACACCGCCGTCCACACCCCTCGAGAACCGGATCCGCGCAGCTGGGCACGCGTGTCGCCGGGTTCCCCGCCCGGCGGCGGGCCGGTGCGTCCCCCGGTTGCGCACAGCTCCGGAGCAGCGGTCCCCACCGTGTCCACACCGCTGTCCACAGGCCGTGGACAACCGGGGTGGGTGACCGCCCGGTCGGCTCCGGGACCTGTCCGGAGGCCCGGGTACCGTTCCGGCCCACGACGCCCGGGCCGGGCGCCGGAGAACGCGAGGAGGGAGCAGCGTGGCGGAGAGCTACAACGGCTACTGCGTGAAGTGCAAGGAGAAGCGGGACTTCGACGGCGAGGTCAAGGTCAGCGAGTCCGGCCGCCGCATGGCCCAGGGCACCTGCCCGGTCTGCGGCACCAAGATGAACCGGATCCTCGGCAAGGCCTGAGGGAACGCACCCTCCCCGCCCGCGGGCTCGCAGTGCGAACCCGGGGAGGGCCGCCGGCGGCGTCCCGCAGCGCGGGGCGCCGCCGGCGTCGTCCACAGGACGCGGGCGGCGGCCCCGTGCCCGGCCCCGCCCCTGTCACCCTCCCCCGGTGACCGACACCTCCCACCCGCTGCTGCCCCCGACCGTGCCGGTGCTGCGACTGCCCGGCGGCGCGGACGGCCCGGCCCTCCAGGTGGGCGGCGTCGACTCGACCGACGGGGTCGTGGTCTCCCCCGCCACCGGCGCTCTCGAGCGCCTGCTCCGCGGGCTCGACGGCCGTCGCCCCCGCCAGGCGGTGGTCGCCGACGCGGTGCGCGACGGCCACGACCCGGCCGCGGTGGAGGCCCTGCTGCGGGCGCTGCTCGACACCGGGCTGCTGGTCGACCTCGAGGCCGCGGACCTGCTGGCCACCGACGCCGGCCCCGCCGCGTCGGCGCGGGCGGCGGCCGAGCTCCCCACGGCCACCGGGGGTGCCCGCTGGCAGGCCCGCCGTCGGGCGACCGTGGTGGTCGACGGCGCCACCCGGGTCGGGGTCCCGCTGGCCGCCGTCCTCGCCGCGAGCGGCGTGGGCCGGGTGCACGTCCGCGACACCGGGCCGGCCACCGCGGGCGACGCCGTGGTGGGCGGGCTGGGTGCGGCCGACGAGGGCCGGCCCCGCGGGCTGGCCGCCGCCGACGCCGTGCGCCGGGCCAGCCCGCTGACCGACCTGCGCCCCCCGGCCGGGAACGCCGACCTCGTCGTCCTCACCCGGGCCTGGGCGTCCACCGATCCCCACGTGGCCGACCTGCAGCGCGACGGCGTCCCCCACCTGGTCTCCACCGTGCGCGGGGAGACCGGTGTGGTGGGCCCGCTCGTCGTCCCGGGCCGGACCGGGTGCCTGCGCTGCGCGGAGCTGCTCCGCCGGGACGCCGACCCGCGCTGGCCGGTGCTCTCCGCACAGCTCGCCGCCGACGCGCGACCGGCCGGCGCGACCGTCACCTGCCTGCTGACCGCGCTGACCGCCGCCGTCCAGGTCCTCGGCTACGTCGACGGCGGCGGCGCCCCGGTCACGCTGGGGGCCACCCTGGAGCTGCGGCCGCCCCAGTTCACCCCGCGCAGCCGCCGCTGGGGCGCCCATCCCGAGTGCCGGTGCCGCCCGCCAGGGGCCCCGGGGGGATGAGTTCACCGACCACGCTCGGCGCCCGGCCCCTCCGTCGGGGGACAATGGCGGCAGTGTGCGCCAGCGGACCCGCGGGGGGTGCGCGTCAGGGCTTGAGCTCCCGGGCACCGGTCGGTGCCCCGGAGCGGCCGCGCGCGAGCGAGGAGAGAGCGTGAGCGAGACCGGACGTGAGATGCCGCGAGGGTCGGTCTCACGGACCGCACGGCTGGCCTCGTTGCCGCTGGGTGCGGCCGGCCGCGCCACCCTGGGGATCGGCAAGCGGCTCTCCGGCCAGTCGGCCGACGCCGTGGCCGCGGAGATGCAGCAGCGCACCGCCGAGCAGCTCTTCGCCGTCCTGGGCCAGCTCAAGGGCGGGGCGATGAAGCTGGGGCAGACGCTGTCGGTCTTCGAGGCCGCGGTGCCGGAGGAGGTGTCCGCGCCCTACCGCGAGGCGCTGGTGAAGCTGCAGGAGGAGGCGCCGCCCATGCCGGCGCGCACCGTGCACGCGGTGCTCTCCCAGCAGCTGGGCGGCCGGTGGCGCGAGCGGTTCCGGCACTTCGACGACCTGCCGGCGGCCGCGGCCAGCATCGGCCAGGTGCACCGGGCCACCTGGCGGGACGGCCGCGACGTGGCGGTGAAGATCCAGTACCCGGGGGCCGCGACCGCCCTCATGGCCGACCTCAACCAGCTGGCGCGCTTCGCGCGGCTGTTCGCGGCGCTCTTCCCGGGGATGGACGTCAAGCCGCTGATCGCCGAGCTCAAGGCGCGGGTGGTCGAGGAGCTCGACTACGGGCTCGAGGCCGACGCGCAGCGCGGGTTCGCCGCCGCCTACGACGACGACCCGCAGATCGTCGTCCCGCGGGTGGTCGCGAGCGCGCCGAAGGTGATCGTGTCCGAGTGGCTGGAGGGCACGCCGCTCTCCCGGGTCATCGCCTCGGGCACCCGCGAGGAGCGCGACCGGGCGGGCCGGCTCATGGCCGTGCTGCACTTCTCCGGGCCGCAGCGGGCCGGGCTGCTGCACGCCGACCCGCACCCGGGCAACTTCCGGCTGGTGCCCGACGGCCGGCTCGGCGTCATCGACTTCGGCGCGACCGCCCGGCTCCCCGACGGCCACCCCGAGCCGATCGGCCGGCTGGTGCGCTGGGCGCTCGAGGGGCGCGCCGAGGACGTGCTCGCCGACCTGCGGGCCGAGGGCTTCGTGCGGCCGAACGTGGCGGTCGACGCCCAGGGGGTGCTGGAGTACCTGCTGCCGCTCCTGGAGCCGATCACCGGCCACCACTTCCACTTCACCCGCGCCTGGATGCAGGAGCAGGCGGCCCGGGTCGCCGACCCCCGCAGCGAGGCCAGCCGGCTGGGCCGGATGCTCAACCTGCCCCCGGCCTACCTGCTCATCCACCGCGTGACGATCGGCTCCATCGGCGTCCTGTGCCAGCTCGACGCGGCCGGGGACTTCCGCAGCGTCGTCGAGGAGTGGCTGCCGGGCTTCACCGGCTGACGGGCTCCACCGGTCGGACCGACCCCGGCGTCCGGGGTCCCGGCGTCACGGGTCCCGGCGTCACGGGTCCAGGCGTCACGGGTCCAGGCGGGCCTCGAGGTCGCGGAGGCAGTCCCGGGCGCAGTCCGGGCACAGCGCCGTCGCCGGCCCCGGCGCCGGCCCGCCCCCCGACCCGGTCGGCCGCGGAGGGGTGTCCAACGACCAGCCGGTCGCGGCGTCGGCCGCCCGCCCGGCCCGGCCGCAGCGCCGGCAGGTCAGCTCCGGGGGCTGCATCCCCCCAGCATGCCGCGCGGGCGGACGGATCGGGCCGGGGCCGGGCGTGCGGGACGCCCGGCCCCGGCCGGGGACGCCGTCAGCGGACGGCGGCGCTGGCGCGCGCGGCCCGGCGGGTCGCGTACTCCGCGCGGCGGGCCCAGCGGCGGGCGGCCCGCAGGCGCGCCGCCCGGCTCGCGGTGTCGGCCTCGGCGCGCAGCTCGCGCAGTCGGTCGACGGCCATGTGGTACTCGGTGGTGTGCACGGCGGTTCCTCGGTTCTCGGGTGGGCCGGTGACGTCGGTCGATCGGTCAGGGGTGCCGTGCCGCGCACGCGGCCCGGCCGGTCGCGCCGCTCACGCCGCGACGACCTTGCGGGGGCGTCCCCGCGGGCGCTTGCGCGGGATGACCACCCCGCGCTCGAAGATCTGGCCGCCCCAGACGCCCCACGGCTCGCCGCGGTCCAGGGCGCCGGCCAGGCAGGCCGCCTGGACCGGGCACTCGGCGCAGAGCGTCTTGGCCTGCTCCAGCAGCGCCGGGCTCTCCGCGAACCACAGGTCCGGGTCGGTCCGGCACGGCAGGGGCCGGCGCACCGGCGCCGGCTGGACCCGCACGGGCCGTCGGGGCAGGGGGCCCCCGGTCCGGGGGAGCCCCGGCCGGCGGTGGGACGACGGGCGGTCGATCGCCTGCTGCACTGCCGCTCCTCCTCGTACTCGTCTCGTCCACGGCCGGCGGGGACCGCCGACCGGAGGTCGGGGCCGGGTGTCGCGGCCGGCAACGAGAGAGGCCGCGGACCCGGGTTCGGGTTCCGCGGCCTCGAGGAGGACCTGGTGAGCGCTAGCTCAGCGGTCTCCGCGGGGGGTGGATCCCGGGGGTCGTGTCGTGCTGGGTGTAGGACTGCTCACGGGTGCCGAACTGGGCGGTGGGCACGAAAGGCACAGCGGTGCTGTCGACGCAACCCGTGGTGGGCGCGATGCCGAACACCTCGAGGGCGACGACGCCGACGAGCGGCAGGGCGCGCAGACGGGTGGCCGGGCGCGGGGCCTGGAGATCGGCCGGACGCACGGCGAGGCTCCCCGACCAGGAGGCCACGGAGGGGGCGAGCGCGGTCGTCGTGGTGATCATCGTCGCCCCTCCTCTCCGGGGATCGGGTGCCGGCGCGGGCGCCGGTACCGGGGTCTGGCGCGCCCGGGAGCTCCCCCAGGCGCGATCAGGACAGTAGGGCGGCCCCGCTGGGGCGGTCAACGCAATTAACCCGGCGGTCGGGGTGTGAGCCCGGTCACCCGTCGGCCGTCACGGGGAGCAGCGGGTCAGGAGCCGACCGTGGCGAGGACGTCCTCGCCGTAGAGCTCGAGCTTGCGCGCGCCGATCCCCGGCAGCGCGGCCAGCTCGCGCAGGCTGCCCGGCCGGCTCTCCGCGATCGCCTGCAGCGTGGCGTCGGTGAGCACGACGTAGGCCGGCACGGACGCCGCCTGCGCGGTGGCGCTGCGCCAGGCACGGAGCCGCTCGAACAGCTCGCCGGCCTCCCCCTCGAGGACCACCTTGGCCCGCTTCTGCCGGCGCGGGGCGGGGGCGGCGGTCGGCGCGGACTCGGGCACCAGACCGGTGAGGAAGCGGCTGCGCGGCCGGGACCGGCGCCCGCCGGGGTTGCGGGCGAGGGACCACGAGAGCGTCAGGTGCTCGCGGGCCCGGGTGACCGCGACGTAGAGCAGGCGCCGCTCCTCCTCGACCGCCTCGGGCCGCGACAGCGACTGGGCGATCGGGAGGACGCCGTCGACCAGGCCGACGACGAAGACGACGTCCCACTCCAGGCCCTTGGCCGCGTGCATCGAGGCCAGGGTGACCCCCTGCACGGTCGGGGCGTGCTGGGCGTCGGCCCGGGCGGCGAGGTGGGTGACGAAGCCGGGCAGGTCGATGGTCGGGTCCTCGGCGACGAGGTCCACGGCCAGGTCGACGAGGGCGGCCAGGGACTGCCACCGGTCCCGCGCGGCACCGCCGGGCGGCGGGCGGTGCTCGACCCAGCCGGTCGAGGCCAGCACGTCGCGGACGGTGGGCACCAGGGCCCCCGGTTCGGAGCCGCCGGCGGCGGCCCCGCGCAGCAGCAGCACGGCCTCCCGCACCTCGGGGCGCTCGAAGAACCGCTCGCCGCCGCGCAGCACGTAGGGCACGCCGGCCGCGCTCAGCGCGTTCTCGTACACCTCGGACTGGGCGTTGATGCGGAACAGGACCGCGACCTCCGAGGCCGGCGTCCCCGCCTCGATGACCGCCCGGCACGCCTGCGCCACGGCGGCGGCCTCGGTCGGCTCGTCGGGGTGCTCGAAGAACCGCGGCGCGGGCCCCTCGGCGCGCTGCCCGAGCAGGCGCAGCCCCGGCAGGCCCTTGCGCGGCGGCGCCTGCCCGATGAGCCTGTTCGCCAGCGCCACCACCTGCGGCGTCGAGCGGTAGTCGCGTTCCAGCTTGACGACCTCGGCGTCGGGGTAGCGGTCGGCGAAGCCGAGCAGGTAGTCCGGGTCCGCGCCGGTGAAGGAGTAGATCGTCTGGTTCGGGTCCCCCACGACGCAGACGTCGGCCCGGCCGCCCAGCCAGGCGTCGAGCAGCCGCTGCTGCAACGGGTTGACGTCCTGGTACTCGTCGACCACGAAGTGCCGGTACTGGCCGCGGACCTGACGGGCCACCTGGGGGTGCTCCTCGATGGCGAAGGCCGTGACGAGCAGCAGGTCCTCGAAGTCCAGGACGCCGTCGCGCTGCTTGGCCGACTCGTAGGAGGCGTAGACCTGCGCGACCGCGGGCGCCTCGAACGGCGGCTCGCGACCGGCGGCGCGGGCCCGGGCCGGGTAGTCCTCCGGCGTCGCGAGGGTGGTCTTGGCCCACTCGATCTCGCTGGCGAGGTCGCGCAGGCTGGCCCGGTCGGTGGTCAGCCGGGCCCGCGACGCCGCGGAGGCGACCAGTCGCAGCTTGTTCTCCACCAGCCCGGGCATCGGGCCCCCGAGCACCTGCGGGGCGAAGTAGCGCAGCTGCCGCATCGCGGCGGCGTGGAAGGTCCGCGCCTGCACCCCGCCGACCCCGAGCCCCCCGAGCCGGGTGCGCAGCTCCCCCGCGGCCCGGGCGGTGAACGTCACCGCCAGCACCTGCTCGGGCACGAAGGCGCCGGTGTGGACGCCGTAGGCGATCCGGTGGGTGATGGTGCGGGTCTTGCCCGTGCCGGCCCCGGCGAGGATGCAGACCGGCCCGCTGACCGCGGAGGCCGCCGCGCGCTGCTCGTCGTCCAGCTGCGCGAGCACCGCCTCCGCACCGGTCGTGCGGACGGCGCCGGGCGCCCCGGCCATCTGCGACATCCGCTCCCCCGCCTTCCCTCGACAGCCCACCCATCCTCCCAGCCGGCACCGACGGCCGGGGGAAGCATCCCCAGGGGCGCGGCGTTGGGGACGGCAACGGCCACACCGGCCGCACCGGCCGCACCCCGACCAGGAGGACACCGACCCCATGAGCGCTGCGACCCCCGCCGTGACGATGTACACGACCCCGTGGTGCGGCTACTGCGTCCGGCTCAAGAAGCTCATGCAGCGCGAGGGCATCGAGTACGCCGAGGTCGACATCGAGCGCGAGCCCGCCGCGGCCGACATCGTCATGCAGGCCAACGGCGGCAACCGCACCGTCCCGACCCTCGTCTTCGCGGACGGCACCGCGCTGACCAACCCCGGCATCGACCAGGTGAAGGCGCAGCTCACGCAGCAAGCGGACGCGTGACGGCGAGTGTTCCCGCGCGTGCGGTGCGCGAACAGGCATGATCGTCGTGCACGGGGCCGGCACGTCGGCCCGCTGACGCCCGGCCGTCCCGCCGGGCCCTCGACCCTGCGGAGGCCGTTGAGGTGAGCACGAGCGTGGATCTCGCCGTCGCTGGCGTCGGCCCGGAGGAGGTCCTGCGGGCCGACACCCCGTCGGTCGTGGTGGTGCGGACCGAGCGCGGGTGGTCGGTGCTGTCCCCGGGCCGCGCGGAGGACGTCGCGGACCTGGTGGAGGGCATGTCCCTCGCCGACCTGGTCGCCGAGGAGCTGGGCACCCTCGTGGAGCCCGACCGCACCGCGCGCCGCGCGGCCCGGGGCGCCGGCGGCGAGCCGCAGCCCGAGGTCGACCCCCGGGACGCCCGCATCGCCGCCCTGGAGCGCACCGTCGCCCAGCTGGAGCACGCCCTCGCGGCGCGGGTGTCGACCGAGCGCGCCATCGGCGTCCTGGCCGAGCGCCTCGGCACCTCCCCGCGGGCGGCCTTCGAGCTCCTCCGCGGGAACGCCCGCGCCTCCGGCCGGCCGGTCCCCGAGCTGGCCCGCCAGGTCCTCGACGAGCTCGACGCGCGCCCCGCACCGGCGGCGCCGACCGGCGGTGGTCCCGCCCCCCGCCCCCCTGCACCGCGCGATCCCGCGGCCGGTGACGAGCGACCGGCCCGGAACCGCAGCCGCACCCGGCGGGGGGCGGCCGCGGAGAGCCGGCCCTGAGCCGGCCGGAGCCGCTCACCCCGCGGGCGCTGGCCGACCGGCTGGCCGGCCTGCTCGCCGACCTCGACCCCGCCCCCGGCGCCGCCGCGCTGCGGGTGGCCGTCGACGGTCCCGACGTCGCCGCGCCGGAGGTCCTCGCCGCCGCCGTCGCCGAGCGGCTGCCGCCGCTGGGCCGGGGCGCGGTCGTCGTCCCCGCCGGGGGCTTCCTGCGCCCGGCGTCCCTCCGCCTGGAGCACGGCCGCACCGACCCCGACGCCCGCTACACCGACTGGCTGGACGCAGGCGCCCTGGCCCGGGAGGTGCTCGACCCCGTGGGGCCGGGCGGATCGGGGCTGTACCTGCCGGTGCTGTGGGACGTCGAGACCGACCGGGCCGCCCGTGCCGACCGGCGTCCGGCGCCGGCCCGCGGCGTGCTGCTCGTCCCCGGTGCGATGCTGCAGGGGCTGGGCCTGGCCTTCGACGTCGTCGTCCACCTGCGGGTGGGTCCGGCCGCGCGCCGCCGCCGGACGCCGGCCGAGCAGGCGTGGGAGCTGCCCGCCTTCGACCGCTACGACGAGGAGGTGGACCCCGCCGCGCTCGCCGACGCGGTGGTGCTCGCCGACTCCCCCGACCGGCCCGCGCTCGTGCTCCAGGGCCGGCTCGGGTGAAGCGGGCCCGCGCTGCGAGCGGCCCTCGCGACGCGGGCCCCGCTCACCCGAGCTCGCCGGTCACCCAGCGGTCGATGATGTGCCGGGCGATGGAGACCGCCGGGGGCAGCGCGCGCGGGCCGTCCCCGGAACGCAGCTCGTCCCGGGTGAACCAGCGGGCCTCCTCGATCTCGGTCGGGTCCAGCCGCAGGGTCGGGTCGCCGTCCACGCGGGCGGTGAAGCCCAGCATCAGCGACTGCGGGAACGGCCAGGGCTGGCTGCCCACGTAGCGCACGTCGGTGACCCGGACGCCGACCTCCTCGGCCACCTCCCGGGCGACCGCGGCTTCTGCGGACTCCCCCGGCTCGACGAACCCGGCCAGGATCGAGTACCGGCCCGGCGGCCACACGGCCTGGCGGCCCAGCACGCAGCGGTCCGCGCCGTCGTGCACGAGCATGATCACCGCGGGGTCGGTGCGCGGGAACAGCTCGGCGCCGGTCTCCGGGTCCCGCCGCACCCAGCCGGCCCGCTCCACCGTCGTCGGCGCGCCCGACAGCGGGCTGTAGCGGTGACGCTCGTGCCACTCGAGGATGCCGATGGCCTCGGCGAGCAGGCCGGCGTCCAGGTCGTCGAGGTCGGCGCCCAGCTCGCGCAGCCCGTTCCAGCCGTCCACCGGCCGGCCGGCGACGATCAGCCGGCGCTCGGCGCGGACCGCGGCGTAGGGCACGCCGTCGGCCTCGCCGAGGTACACCGCGCCCTCCGGCAGCCCGGTGCGCTCCTCCCAGAGCAGCCGGGGCCGCTCGCCGTCCTCGCGGACCGGCACCGTGCGGCGCTCGTCCACCAGCAGCACCCGCACCGGCCGGCCCTCGGTCGGGTCGGGCAGCGCACGGGCCAGGTGGCTGCGGTCGTGCGCCGCCCGGGACAGCAGCGGCACCGGGCCGGGCGGCGAGGGGCGGGTGCCCTCCGGCCAGCTGGACGCCGTGGGCTGCTGCGGGTTGTCGGCGGCCGTGCTGCCGCCCTCGGGGACGCTCACGCCGGCACCCCGTCCGACGCCGAGGCGCGGACGTCGACCGGCCCCAGCGCGCGCAGCTCGTCGGCCACCCGCTCGGCGTCACCGACGACGACCGCGGTGAGGGCCGCCGGGGACAGGTAGCGGCGGGCCGCGGCCTGCACCTGCTCGACGGTCACCTCGGCCAGGGCCCGCTGGTGCTCGGCCAGCCAGCCCGGCGGGAGGCCGGACCCCACGAGGGCCGACAGGGTGCTGGCCAGGCCGGCGTGCGTCGCCGTCGACAGGGCCATGCTGCCCAGCACGTAGCGCCGGGCGGCGTCCAGCTCGGCCTCGGTGACCGGGGTGGTGGCCATGCGGCCCAGCTCGTACCAGGTCTCGAGGAACGCCGGGGCGGTCACCTCGGTGGCCACGTCCGCCTCCACCAGGAAGGACGACGCCGCCGCCAGGTGGTCCACGGCGCTGCGCGGGCTGTAGCTGTACCCACGGCGCTCCCGGATGTTCTCGACCAGCCGGGAGGAGAAGTAGCCGCCGTAGACCATGGCGGCCAGCCGGGCCGCGGGGAGGTCGGGGTCGGTCCGCTGCGGTGCGGGCCCGCCCAGGCGCAGGTTGGACTGCACCGCCCCCGGCCGGTCGATCAGCTCGAGGTGCCCGGCGGCCAGCTGCGGCGCCGGCGGGGCGGCCACCGCCGTCCCCTCGCCGGTCCAGCCGGCCAGCGCGGCACCGGCCGCGTCCACCGCGGCCGCCGGGTCGAGGTCGCCGACGAGCACCAGCGTGCTGCCGGCCGGCAGCACCCGCTCGCGGTGCAGCTTGCGCAGCGCCTGGCTGCGGACCCCGGCGACCAGCTCGACGGCCGGCAGCTGCTCGGCGTAGGGGTGGGTGCCGTAGCGCCGGGCGGCGAGCGCGGTGCGCGCGACGACCCCGGGCTGGGAGCGCGCGATGGCGATCCGCTCGGCGACGCGGGCCCGCTCGGCCTCGACGCGGTCGGCCGGGTAGGTGGCGCCGGTGAGCACCTCGGCGAGGACCCCCAGCACCGGGGCGAGGCCCTCGGCCAGCAGGGTGGTCGAGAACAGCAGCCGGTCCGGGTCGGCGGACACCGACAGCTCGCCGCCGTGCTCCTGCACGAGCATCGCGATCCCGGTGGCGTCGTGCGCGCCCGTGCCCAGCAGCACGGCGCCGGAGAGGACCGAGGTCCGGGCCACGTGCTGCGCGGCACCGCGGGGTGTGGCCGCCGCGAAGGGCACGCGCAGGCGGAGCTCGACCAGCGGGACGCCCGGCCGCGGGACGACGACCAGCCGCAGCCCGCCGGGCAGGGTCTCCTCGGTGACGGCCAGCTCGGGCTGGGGGCGGGGCTCGCCCAGCGGGGGGACGAGGTCCGGCGGGGTCATCGGGCACCTCCGGTGGCACGCAGCTCCAGCACCGCCACGGTGCCCGGGTCCAGCCCGCGGGCGGCCACCTGCACCTGCTCGGGGGTGACCGCCGCCAGCCGCGCGGCGAGCTCGCCGGCCAGCTCGGCGCGGCCGTGCACCAGCTCGGCGGCGGCGAAGGCGAGGGTGCGGCCGAGCACGGAGTCGGCCTGGCGGAGCAGCTGGGCCTCGGCCCGGGCCTGCACCCGGGTCAGCTCGTCGGCGTCCACGCCGTCCGTGGCGACCCGCCCGACCTCCTCGTGCACCGCGGCGATGACGTCGTCGGCCGGCACGGCGGCCGGGTGGTGGACCTGGGTGGTCAGCAGCGTGGCGTCCCGGACGTCGAAGGGGTCCCCGAAGAGCCCGACGTAGCTGCTCTGCGCGACCGCGATCCGGTCGTCGTGGACCAGCCGGCGCTCCAGCCGCGAGGCGTCGCCCTCGCTGAGCAGCTCGGCGAGCAGCACGGTGCCGAGGTAGGTGTCGAGGTCGCCCACGGGGTCGGGCACCCGCCAGCCGAGCGCGAGCGCCGGGGTGGGCACCAGGCGGTCCTCGACCACGCCGCGGCGGACCGTCGTCGGGGACGGCTCGCCGGTGGCCGCCGTCGGCGGGACGTCGCGCCCCTCGATCGGGCCGAACCAGCGCCGCACCAGCCGCTCGGTCTCGGCGACGTCGAGGTCGCCGCCGAGGCAGAGGACGGCGTTGCCCGGCGCGTAGTAGCGGTGGAAGAAGTCCAGCGCGTCGTCGACGGTCGAGGACTCCAGGTCGACGAAGGAGCCGTAGCCGTCGTGGGTGTTGGCGAAGCTGTCGAAGGCGATCTGGGGCAGCTGCAGCCAGGGGAAGGCGCCGTAGGGCCGGTTGAGCACGTTGACCCGGATCTCCTCCTTGACCACGTCGATCTGGTTGCGGAGGTTCTCCGGCGTGATCGCCGGGGCGGCCATGCGGTCGGCCTCGAGGAACAGCGCCCGCTCGAGCGCCTCGGCCGGCAGCGCCTCGTAGTAGTTCGTGTAGTCCTGGTGCGTCGAGCCGTTGAACGTGCCGCCGGCGGCCTGGACCAGGCGGGCGTGCTCCATCTTCGGCACGTGCGCCGAGCCCTGGAACATCATGTGCTCGAAGAGGTGCGCGAACCCGGTGCGGCCCTCCGGCTCGTTGCGCATCCCGACGTCGTAGGACACCGTCACCGCCACCACGGGGACGCTGCGGTCCGGGGTGACGACGACCCGCAGGCCGTTGTCGAGCCGGAAGCGTTCGACGGGGTGCCGGAGGGTGAGGTCGGCAGCAGCTGCTGTCACGACCCGACACTAACCGCTGGCCCGGGCACCTCCCGCGCCGAGCGGGAGGGCCCGGCACCCCGACGCGCCGCCGACGACCCGCCGGACCAGGCTGGGCTCGACGGCGGCCGCGGTGCGACTTCCCCGCAGTCGCGCCTCAGCGGCGGGCCCGCAGGGCCCCCGAGGAGGGACGCAGCTGCTCCGGCTCAGCGCGGGCCGGGACGGCACCTGGCCGCGTCGGGGGCCGGTAGGCCGACCGAAGTCACAGCGCGCAGCTCAGAGCACCTCGACCGCGCCGATCACCCGGTCGATGACGCCGTAGAGCTCGGCGTGCGTGTTGGGGATGGAGAGGTACAGCAGCGCCGGCGTCTCCCGGCCCACGTCGACGAGCAGCAGCGCGGCCCGCTCCCCGGTGGCGTCGTACCCCTCGACGTCCCAGGACAGGTCGAACGCGAGCACGTGGGCCGGGGCGCCGTCGACGGTGATGCCCTCGTCGCGCAGCACCCGGCGCTCGTTGGGGCCGGGGTAGTAGTTGAGCCGCACGCTGTCGGCGACCTGGGCGAGGGTGCCCTGCAGGGTGGTGGGGCCGGCGTACCCGAACTCGGGCGCGAGCGGCCCGGAGGTGCACTGGGCGATGAAGGTGCCGCCGTCGGGGGTGAGGTCCTGGGTGGTGAAGAACTGCCCGGCGACGGCGGTGGTCTCCAGCACCGGGCCGAGGTCGTACTCGTACCAGCCGTCCCCGAGGAACGGGTAGGCGATGCCGGCGGCCTCGTCGACGATCCGGACCGTGCCGGGCGGGAAGGTGGGGCCCGCGGGCACGGCGGGGCCGGCCACCGGCGGGTCGGCGTCCTCCCCGCCGGTGGAGAGCCCGACCACCAGGCCGACGACGACCAGCACCACGACGGCGACCACGGACAGACCCACCACCCACGGGGTGCGGCTGCGGGCCGGAGCCGCGGGAGGGGCGGCCGGCGGGGTCTGGACGGCGACCGCCTGGACCTGCACCCCGGGCCCGGCCGGGGTGGTCACGTCCGACCAGCCCAGGCCGTTCCACCAGCGCACGGTCCCCGGCGTCCCGTCCGGGTCGGGGTACCAGCCCGCCGGTGCGCTCGGCTGTCCAGGTCCGGTCACGGCGACACCCTAGGACGGCGACGTCCCGGCCGGGCTCAGCGCACGACCGGGACCCGCGCCAGTTCCCGCCACAGGTGGGCCGCCGCCTCCGCCCCGCGGTGCAGCATCGGCAGCAGGACCCGCTCGTTCGGGGAGTGGATGCGGTCGGTGGGCAGCCCCGCGCCGAGGAAGAGCAGCGGCGCGCCGAGGGCGTCGACCAGGTCGGCCTCGGGGCCGCTGCCGCCCTCGCGGGTGAACAGGACGTCGGCGGGGTCGGTGTCGAAGGCCTGCCCGATCGCGGCGAGCAGCGCGGCCACCGCCGGGGAGTCCAGGTCGCTGGCGCACGGGGAGACCCCGCCCGCGGGCACGTGGACGTCCGCCTGGATCCCCTCGGGCAGGTTCGCGGCGACCCACCCCTTCACCTGCTCGGCGAGGTCGGCGGGGCGCTGGTCGGGCACGAGCCGGAAGGTGATCTTGGCGTGCGCCTCGGCCGGGATGATCGTCTTGTGCCCGGGGCCGGTGTAGCCGCCCCACATGCCGTTGACCTCCGCCGTCGGCCGCGCGCCGATGCGCTCCAGGGTGCTGAACCCGGCCTCACCGGTCGCGGTGCGGGAGGCGGCCGGCCCGGCCAGCCAGGCGGCCTCGTCGAACGGCACCCGGCCCATGAGTTCCCGCTCCCGATCGGTGAGCGGCCGGACCGCGTCGTAGAAGCCGGGCAGGGTGACCCGTCCCTGGTCGTCGTGCAGCGCGGCGATCAGCCGGGCCATCGCGTGCAGCGGGTTGGGCACCCCGCCGCCGAAGGAACCGGAGTGCAGGTCGACGGCCGGTCCGCGCAGGGTGATCTCGGCATCGGCGAGCCCGCGCATCGCCACGACGGCGCTCGGGACGTCGGGCGCGGCCATCCCCGTGTCGCTGACCACGACGACGTCGCAGCGCAGCCGGTCGGCGCGCTCGCGGAGCAGGGCGGCGAAGTGCGGGGACCCGGACTCCTCCTCCCCCTCGACCAGCAGCTTGACCGTGACGGCGGGGCTGGTGCGCCCGGTCGCGGCCAGGTGGGCGCGGATGCCCAGCAGGTGGAAGGCGACGTTGCCCTTGTCGTCGATCGCCCCGCGGGCGTGCAGCTCCGGACCGTCGGGGCCCTCGACGTGGGTGGGCTCGAAGGGCGGGTGCTCCCACAGCTCGAGCGGGTCGACCGGCTGCACGTCGTGGTGGCCGTAGACGAGGGCCACGGGGGCGGCGGAGTCCTCGGCGGGCCACTCGGCGAACACCGCGGGCGCGCCGGGGGTCTCCCAGACCTCCACAGTGGGGAACCCGGTGCGGCGGAGCGCGTCGGCGAGCCAGGCGGCGCTGGCGGCGACGTCGCCGGAGTGCGCCGGGTCGGCGGAGATCGACGGGATGCGCAGCCAGGCGTCGAGGTCGGCGTGCAGGTCGTCGAGGTGCGCGGTCACGAAGTCGCGTTCAGGGCTGGCCACGGCGTCCGACGGTAGCGGCGCGCGCGGGCGCCGTCCGCCGGGGCTAGCGTCGCGGCCATGCCCGGAGAGCTGCTTCAGGTGGACGTCGGCGACCTCACCTTCGACGTCCGGGCCGACGGTCCGGACGACGGGCGGCCGGTCGTGCTGCTGCACGGCTTCCCGCAGACGTCGCTGTCGTGGGCGGCGGTCACCCCCCGGCTGACCGAGGCGGGGCTGCGGACCTACGCCGTCGACCAGCTCGGCTACTCCCCCGGTGCCCGGCCGGCCGAGGTGGAGGCGTACGCGCTGCCCAACCTGGCCCGGGTGACCGCCGACCTGATGAGCGCGATGGACGTGCCCGTCGCGGACGTGGTCGGGCACGACTGGGGCGCGAACGCGGCGTGGGCGCTGGCCGCGTGGCACCCCGACCGGGTGCGGTCGCTGACCGCGGTGTCGGTGCCGCACCCGACCGCGTTCACCGAGGCCTACCGCTCCGACCCCGAGCAGAAGGAGCGCTCCGGCTACATCCGGCTGTTCTGGCAGGAGGGCAAGGCCGAGGAGGTGCTGCTGGCCGACGGCGCCCGGCGGCTGCGCCGCATGCTCGGCGACACCGTGCCCGCCGACGAGTACGTGGCGGTGCTGTCCGCGCCCGGGGCGCTGACCGCGGCGCTCAACTGGTACCGCGCGATGAGCGCGGGGACGCCGGTCGACCCGGTGACGGTGCCCACGACCTACGTGTGGAGCGACGGCGACGTCGCCATCGGCCGCACCGCCGCCGAGGGGTGCGCCCGCTGCGTGACCGGCGACTTCCGCTTCGTCGCGCTGGAAGGGGTCAGCCACTGGATCCCCGAGGAGGCCCCGGACGCGCTCGCCGCCGCCGTCCTGGACCGGATCGCCTCGGCGTGACCCCCGCGGGCGCGGTGCGGCTCCGCGTCCCCACGGACGCCGACGCCGCGTCCTGGTCCGACCTGTTCGCCGACCCGGCGGTCATGCGGTACGTCGGGACGGGCGAGGTCCGGGACCCCGCCTGGTACGCGGCCTTCGTGCGGCGGCAGCAGGAGCTGGCCCGGGAGACGCGCCTGTGCCTCTGGTCGGTCCTCGTGGAGGACCGGGTCGTCGGCTTCGCCGGGATCCAGCCCTGGCCGCAGCCGTGGGGGCCCCGCGGCGAGTCGGAGATCGGCTGGCGCCTCGGGCGCCGGTCGTGGGGGCGCGGCTACGCGACGACGGCCGCGCGGATCGCCCTCCACCGGGCGCGGGAGGTCGGCCTGCCCCGGGTCGTCGCCCTGGTCCACGCGGACAACACGCCGTCCCTCGCCGTGGCGGGGAGGCTGGGCATGACGGAGGAGGCGGTGCTCCGGGCACCGGGCGGCGCGCCGGTCCGGCAGTTCGGCCTGGTCCTCGGCGGCTGACCGGGGTGCCACGGGCGCGTCCGCCGCGCCGTGGTGCCCCGCTCACTCCTCGGCGGTGCCGGTGACCAGTGCCAGCAGGCCGGCCTCGTCGAGGAGGTCGACCGGCCGCACGGTGACCCGCGCGGCCACGTGGTGGAAGCCGGCGCTGACCCGCTCGACGGGGACTCCGGTCAGCCGCGACCACCCCAGCCGGTAGGCGGCCAGCTGCACGGCGGCGGCGGCGAGCTGCCGGCCGGTGGGCGGCGGGCCGGTCTTCCAGTCGACCACCTCGTACCCGCCGTCCCCGTCGGCGAAGACGGCGTCGATCCGCCCGCGCAGGGTCAGCGGGCCCAGCGGCGTCTCGAAGGGGACCTCGACCTCCAGCGGCTGGCGGTCGGCCCACTCGCCGGCGAGGAAGGCCTCCTGCAGCTCGGCCAGCGCGCTGTCGGGCGCGGCCAGCGCGTCGCCGGAGCCGGGCAGCTCGTCGAGGTCGACCAGCCGGGCGGCGCCGAAGCGCTCCTCGAGCCAGGTGTGGAACGCCGTCCCCCGGCGGGCCTGCGGGGCCGGCGCGGCGGGCATGGGCCGCCGCAGCCGGCGGGCCAGCTCGGCCGGGTCGCGGCGGAGGGTGACCAGCTCGGAGACCGACAGGTGCGAGGGCAGCGGGACGTCGACCGCGGGGGCGGCCGCGGCCGCCCGCTCCCGCAGCAGCAGGTCGGCGTCGCGGACCCACTGCTCGACGACGGGGTCCCCGCCGAGCGCCGCCTCGGCGTCGAGCGGGTGCGGCGGGGTGCCGGCGACCAGCTCGGCGGCGGCGGTGAGGGCCCGGCGCCGGCCGGACGAGAGCGGGTCGGCCGGCCAGACCCCGACCGGCCACTCGGCCAGCGCGGGGTTCTCCGCCCCCTCCTCCGGCGCCGGTGCCCAGGCGAGGACCGTGCCGGCGCCGGCCTCGCAGGCCTCCCGGACCGTCTCCAGCAGCGTGGACGGGCCGTTCGGCCGCAGCCCGTCGCGCCACCAGCTCCCGGAGCAGACCAGCAGGGCCCGGGCCCGGGTCACCGCCACGTAGCCCAGCCGGATCTCCTCGCCGAGGCCGAAGGCCTTCCACTCCTCGACGTACTCCTCCAGGGAGGCCTTCACCGCCGCCTGGTCGCCCGACCCGGGCACGGGCAGCCGCCACTGCGGCAGCTCGGCCCGGTCGGTCGTGCGCAGGTCGACCGGCACCGCGCCCGGGTCCTTGATCCAGGAGTCGCTGGCCTGCGAGCGGGCCGGGAACTGGTCGGCGGTCATGCCGGGGACGGCCACGACGTCCCACTCCAGCCCCTTGGCCGAGTGACCGGTGAGCAGCTGCACCGCCTCCGGGTTGACGGCGACCTCGCCGGGCTCGAGGCCGCGCTCGCGTTCCTCGGCGTCGCGGAGGTACCCGAGGAAGGCCGGCAGCGAGGGCAGGTCGGCCAGCTCGGTGAAGTCGGCGGCGACGGCGTGCAGCGCGTCGAGGTGCGCCCGGGCACCGGCCGGGCTGACCTCCGGGGCGCTGGCCAGCTCGGTCTCCAGGCCGAGGGTGCGGGCCACCTCGTCGACGAGGTCGGGCAGCGACTCCCCGAGGCGGCCGCGGAGGGCCGACAGCTCGGCGCCCAGCCGGCGCAGCCGGGCGTGGCCGGCCGGCGAGTAGGCGGCGGGGTCCCCGGGGTCGTCGAGCGCCTCGACGATGCTGCCGCGCTCGGGTGCCGGCGCGGGCTGCCCCTCGGCGGGGTCCTCGGCGGCCGCGCGGCGGGCGTGCACGAGCGCCCGGGCGCGGGCCTCCAGGGCGGCCAGGTCGCGCGGGCCGACCCGCCACCGGGCACCGGTCAGCAGCCGGCCCAGGGCGTCACCGGCGGTGGGGTCGACCAGCACGGTGAGGGTCGCCACCACGTCGGAGACCTCCGGGACCTCCAGCAGGCCGCCGAGACCGACCACCTCGACCGGCAGGCCGCGCTCGCGCAGGGCCGCGGCGATGCCGGGCAGCTGCTTGCGGGTCCGGGCGAGGACGGCCACGGTCGGCGGCCGGCCGTCCGGTCGCCGGCCGACGACCGGGTCGGTGCCGTGCCAGCAGGCGGCCAGCCGGTCGGCCAGGGCCGCGGTCTCCTCGGCGACGGTGGTGTAGAGCCCCACGGTGACGGCGCCGCGCCCGGCGGTGGGGGCCGGCGCCAGGTCGGGCAGCGGGTTCTCGGGCTCCGGCAGGGTCGCGGAGACGGCGTTCGCCACCGCGAGGACGGCGGCGTCGTTGCGCCAGCTGGTGGCCAGGGTGAGCCGCTGCGCGGGCCGCCCGGAGGTGCCGGGGAACGTGCGGGCGAACCGCTCGATCGTGCCGGCCGAGGCGCCGCGCCAGCCGTAGATGGACTGCCGGGGGTCGCCGACGGCCAGCACGGGATGACCCGTGGCGCCGCCGAAGAGCGCCTCGAGCATGCGCAGCTGGCCGACGCTGGTGTCCTGGTACTCGTCGAGCAGCACGACCCGCCACCGGGCGCGCTCCCGGCGACCCACCTCCGGGGCGGCGACCGCGATCCGCGCGGCGGAGGCCACCTGGTCGGCGTGGTCGATGGACCCCATCGCCCGCTTGCGGGCCTCGAAGGCCTCGACCAGCGGCAGCAGGGCCACCCGGGCGCGCTGACGGGCGAGGACGTCGAGCACGTCCTTGTAGGGCCCCTTCTTCCGCGGCGCGTCGGGGTAGGAGGCGAGCCGCGCCTCCAGCCGGGCGGTCCAGGTGCGCAGCGCGTCGGGCGTGACGTCGTGCTCGCCCATCTCCGCGGCGAGGGCCAGCACGTCCTCGACCGTGGTGAGCAGCGAGAAGGGGACGGCGTCCATGTCACCGGTCCAGGCCGTGACCACACCGGTCGCCTGACCCCAGCACATCGCCGGGCCGAGCACGCCCGCGCCGGGCTCGACGCCGATGCGCAGGCCGTGCTCGGCGACCAGCGAGGCGGCGTACCCGTGGTACGTGGCGACCGTCGGCTGCGCCACGGCGAGCCGCTCGCGCAGCTCCGGCTCGGTGTCGGGGTGGCGGGCCAGGGCGGCCAGCCGGAGCCGTACCCGCTCGCCGAGCTCGCCGGCGGCCTTGCGGGTGAACGTCAGCCCCAGCACCGCGTCGGGCTCGACGACCCGGTTGGCGACCAGCCAGGAGACCCGGGCGGCCATCGTCTCGGTCTTCCCCGACCCGGCGCCGGCGACGACGACGAGCGGCCGGTCGGCGGGGGCGGCCACTACGCGGGCCTGCTCCTCCGACGGGGCGTAGGACAGCCCGCAGCGCGCGGCGACCTCCGCGGGGGTCAGCACCCGGTGCGGCTCGGGGACGGCCGGGACGGCGTCGGGCAGCAGGTCGTCGAACGGCAGCTGGCTCACCCCGTCACCTGCCGGCCCCGCTCGTGCAGGGGGCAGCTGCGGCGGGCCGGGCAGCGCTGGCAGTGCGTGCCGGAGCGCACCTCGAAGGCCGCGGCGCCCATGCCCTCGCCGACCTCGGCGACCAGCTGCCCGGCCGGTGTCGCCTCGAGCGGGACGTCGGCCGGCAGCGGGTCCTGGCGCTGCTCGCGGGCCTTGGTCCCGGTGCCCACCTGGAGCAGGGCGGCCCCGCCGGGCACCGTGCCGTGCTCGGCGAACCCGCCGGCGGCGACCGCGACCTGGTAGGCGGCGAGCTGGCCGTGCTGCTCGACGTCCTTGGCCGACGTGCGGCCGGTCTTGAGGTCGACGACCAGGAGCCGGCCCTGCTCGTCGCGCTCGAGCCGGTCCACCTGGCCGCGGATCCGGGCCCTGCCGACGACGACGTCGACGTCGGCCTCGGCGGCGACCAGCTCGCGGCGGTTGGCCGCGTGCCAGCGCAGGAACCGGTCGAGCATGTCCCGCGCGGCGGTGCGCTGCCGCTGGTCGGCCCAGCCGGGGCCGAGGAAGAGCAGGTCGAGCTCGGCGGCCAGCGCGTCGCCCGCCTCGGCCGGGGGCAGCCCCTCGGCGACCCGCTGCGCGACCGCGTGCACCGCCGAGCCGACGGTCCGCGTGGTGTCCGGGGACGCCTCGGCGCCGACCGCGCCCAGCACCCAGCGCAGCGGGCAGCGCTGGTAGGTCTCGATGGCCGACGGGCGCACCCGCACCGGCTCGTCGGGTGGCACGAGGGGCGCGTCGTCCGACAGCGGGGCCAGGCCCCACCAGTCGGCCGGCGCGGCCCCCGGGACACCCTCGGCGGCCAGCCGGCGCAGCACCGCGGCGGCCGCCGACCGGCGCCCGGCGGGCGTGTGCGGGTCGGTGAGCGCCCGGCGCAGCTCGGCGACGAGGGCCGGCAGGGTGAGCGAGCGCGGCAGCTCGGTCAGCGGCCGCCCGTCGTCGGGCGGCGGGGCGACCAGGTCGAGGAAGCGCGAGGGGGTGGCCCCGGCGTCCGGACCGTCGAGGGCGCCCTGCACCGCGGTGACGACCAGGCGGGTGCGGGCCCGGGTGCAGGCCACGTAGAACAGCCGGCGCTCCTCGGCCAGCGCCAGGCTGCGCCGGTCGACCGCGGCGGAGTCGACCCCCGCCACCCGCTCGACGAGCACCTCGGTGCCGAGCAGGGAGGCGCGCTCCCGCAGGTCGGGCCACACACCCTCCTGCACGCCCGCCACGCAGACGACGTCCCACTCCAGGCCCTTGGCGGCGTGCGCGGTGAGCAGCCGGACCGTCTCGGCCCGCCCGCCCGCCGCGCCGTCGCCACCGGGCAGCTCCTGGGCCGACAGGTGGGCCAGGAACGCCCGCACGTCGGCCGAGGGCAGCCGGTCGACGAAGCCGGCCGCGGCGTCGAACAGCGCCACCACCGCGTCGAGGTCCCGGTCGGCCACCGCACCGGCGGCTCCCCCGGCCGCGCTCGCCCTCGCCCAGCGCCCGGCCAGCCCGCTGCGCTGCCACATCGCCCACAGCACGTCCTCGGCGGAGCCGTCGGCGGCCAGCGCGACGCGGCCCGCGGCGAGCACGCCGGCGACCCGCCGGGCCGGGCGGGCCACGTGCTCGGGCAGCCGGTCGAGCAGCAGCTCGTCGGCGAGGGCGGTCGCCAGCGGCGCACCGCGCTCGGCGGCGTCCACCCCCTGCTGGGCCAGGGCGATCCGCGCCGCGCGGCGCAGGCGGCGCAGGTCGAGCACCGTGGCGCCGCCCAGGGCCGAGGTCAGCAGCGCCTCGGCGGCGGGCTCGTCCGGGCCGGGCGGGCTGCCGTCGCCGTCCGGCAGCAGGGCGTCGAGCGCCAGGAGGAACGGCGCCACGGCCGGCTGCGCCGACAGCGGCAGCTCGTCGGAGGCGACCCCGACCGGGACCCCGGCCGAGGTCAGCGCGCGGCGCAGCGGGACGAGCGCCTGCGCGGTGCGGACGACGACGGCCATCTCCCCCCACGGGACGCCGTCGAGCAGGTGCGCGCGGCGCAGGACGTCGGCCAGGTAGGCCGCCTCCACCGCCGCGGACCCGAACACGTGCACCTCGGCGACCCCCTCCGGCCCGTTCCCGGCCGCGCGCAGCCGGCGGTGCTCCCAGGGGCCGGGCAGCCCGTCGGCGACCACCCGGCTGACCCGCAGCAGCTCCGGGCCCATCCGCCGGCAGACCCCGAGCGAGAGCCGGGCGGCGGGGCGGCCGTCGACGTGGCGGAACCGGGTCGGGAACTCGGTCATGCCCCGCGGCTCGGCCCCGCGGAAGGCGTAGATCGCCTGGTCCGGGTCACCGACGGCGACCAGGTTCCCGCCGCGACCGGCGAGCAGGTCGAGCAGCTCCACCTGGGCGGGGTCGGTGTCCTGGTACTCGTCGACGAACAGCCACCGGGCGCGCTCCTGCTCCTGGCGGAGCAGCTCGGGGTCGGCGGCGAGCTCGGCGATCGCCTCGCGGACCAGCTCGGCGGGGTCGAAGCCGGAGGCGTCACCGCGCCCCGCGGTCGCGAAGGCGGTGACCGCCTCGTACTGCTCCTGGAACGCCGCCGCGTGCACCCAGGCCTCGTGCCCCGACTCGCGGCCCCAGGCGGCCAGCAGCTCCGGGCCGATGCCCCGTTCGGTGGCGCGCAGCAGCAGGTCCCGCAGCTCGGCGCGGAAGCCCGCGGTGGACAGCGCCGGCAGCAGGGCGGCCGGCCACCGCACCGCCCCCTCCTCCTCGAGGTCCCCGCGCAGCAGCGCGGCGACCACGGCGTCCTGCTCGGCCGCGGTGAGCAGCCGGGGCGGGGCCTCGCCGCGCAGCAGCGCCGCCCGGCGGAGGACGCCGTAGGCGTAGGAGTGGAAGGTGCGGGCCGGCGGCTCGCGGACGGTGCGGGCGACGCGGGCGGTGACCCGCGCGCGCAGCTCGGCGGCGGCCTTGCGGCTGAAGGTGAGGACGAGGACCTGCTCGGGGTCGACCCCGCGGTCGATGCGCGCGGCCACCGCCTCGACGATCGTGGTGGTCTTGCCGGTGCCCGGTCCGGCCAGCACCAGCAGCGGGCCGCCGGGGTGGTCGACGACGGCCTGCTGGGTGGCGTCGAGCCGGGGCGGCGCGGCCGGGGTGGTCGTGGCCGGGGTGGTCGTGGCGGGGACCAGCCGGTAGACCGGCGCGGTCGTCTCCCCGCGGCGCCCGGCCGGGTCCACCCGGTGCGCCGCCCCGGTCCCGTCCGCCGTCTCCCCCCGCTGCGCCACGCCAGCGATTGGAGCACGGGCGGCCGACGCTCCCGGGACGGGGCGCCCGGCGTGTGGCGGACGGCTCAGGGCCAGCCGACGGCACCGAGGTCGACCCGGCCGCCCCGCACCGGGACACCCTCACCCGCGAGCAGCTCGAGCTGGTGGGCCCGCACCGGCTCGGCCGCGGTGCCGTCCGCCCGCACGACCCGGTACCAGGGGACGGCCGCGCCGCCCTGGGAGAGGGCCCGGGCCACCCGGCGCGGGCCCACGCCCACGAGCCGGCCGATGGCCCCGTAGGTGCTGACCCGGCCGGGCGGGATCCGCTCGACGGCGTCGAACACGGCCTCGTCGACGTCCTCCGGGTGCGCGGAGGCGCCCGGGGACCGTGGTCCGCCGGGCGCCTCCGCCGGGCTCACAGCAGGTAGTCGCTGTTGGTCGTCCACCACTGGTACAGCGTCGCCAGGTCGGCCTGGGTGCTGCCCGGCGCGGCGACGATGCCCTCGACCAGCGCGGCGTCGTCGGTCCAGTAGATGATCACCGCACCGTTCTCCGCGTCGATGGTGCACCCCACCAGGCCGGTGTTGGTCTCCGACTGCCAGGAGGTCACGCCGGTCGCGGTCGTGCAGTCCTGCCCCTGCGGGATGTCGGTGATGCCGGCGGAGGAGACGTCGTTGGTGAACACCGTGTCCAGCGTCTGCTGGTCGGGGTAGAGGTAGAACTCGGCCTGCTGCGGCCCCGGCTGCGTCGTGCTGGCACCGCAGGTGGCGTGCGCGAGGTCCCCGTCGCCGGCCGGCTCGGCGAGCTCGCAGTCGGTGAAGTCGGCCGGGAGGATCCCCAGGAAGTCCGTGTTGCCCGGGATCGGCTCGCTGGGTGGTGCGGTGGTGGTCGGCGGCGGTGCGGTGGTGGTCGTCGGTGCCGCGCTGCTGGTCGTGGCGCCGGTGGTGGCGCTCGGCGTGGCGGTCGTGGCCGTCCGCTCCCCGTCGTCGCCCCCGAGGGTGAGCCAGAGGACGACCCCCACCAGCGCGGCCACCAGGACGGCGGCCACGATGCCGATGACGAGCCCGCGCCTGCCCCCGCCACCGCCGGGTCCGCCCGGCGCCCCGTACTGCTGCGGCTGGCTGTAGGGCCCCGGCGGGCCTCCGGGCCCCGTGGGCCCGTACTGACCGGGCTGCCCGTACTGACCGGGCTGCCCGTACTGACCGGGCTGCCCGTACTGACCCGGCTGGCCGTACGGACCGGGCTGCTGCGGCTGACCGTACGGACCGGGCTGCCCCGGCTGCTGCGGCTGGCCGGGCTGGCCCCAGCCGCCCTGCCCCGGGGGCTGCTGCCCCCACCCGCCCTGTCCGGGCTGCCCGTGCGGGCCCTGGCCCGGTGGCTGACTCATGGGGTCCCCTCCTGTAGACGCCCGCGCAGCTTAGGGCGGATCGGGGACGTCGGACCCCCCGACCCGCCCGCCGGGGGTCCACCGCCGTCAGCCGCGGCGACCGAACCGGGCCAGCAGGCGGGTCCGGGCGTCGGCGCCGGGCGGTGCGGGCAGCGGCGGGTCGACGAGCCCCGGGATCCCGTCGGCGCCCAGCCGCTCCTCCGCGTACCGGGTGGCCGCCGCGACCAGCTCGGGGTCCAGGCGGGTGTCGCCGCCCACCGCCCGCGCGAGGTCCCAGGCGTGCACGGTGAGGTCCGCGGTCATCTCGGTCAGGTAGGCGTCGGCCGGCGTCGGGCCGGAGGAGAGCCGGACCGTGCGGTCGAGGACGGCGGGGTCGGCCCAGGCGGCGAGGGCGGTGTCGGCCGCGGTCTCCCAGGCGGCCAGCGGGTCGGACCCGAGCAGTTCCCGGGTGCCGGTGGGGATGCGCGGCGCGATGTCGTCCACCTGCTCGCCGGCCAGCAGCGGCGGCACCCACAACTGCTCAGCGGTCAGGTGCGCGACCAGGTCGGCGACGCTCCACCCCGGCAGGGCGGGGGTGTCCCACTCCCCCGGCTCGACGGCGTCGACCCGGTCGGTGAACTGGGCCTGGGCGCGCTGGAACAGCAGCAGGAGGTCGGCGTGGCCGGGCTGGGGCATGCGGTCAGTCAAACGCAGCCGGGCCCCGGTACGCGCGATCGCGTACCGGGGCCCGAGAAGGGACCCCCTCCCTGCCCACGACACGCTCCGCGCCGCGGGCCCCGGGGACGGGGGCCGATCAGTAGGTGGGCAGCGTCTTGTCGATCCGCGTGGCCCAGGCGGTCACGCCGCCCTGCACGTGCACCGCGTCGGAGAAGCCGGCGTTCTTGACCGCGGCGAGCACCTCGGCCGAGCGGACACCGGTCTTGCAGTGCAGCACGATGGGCTTGTCCTGCGGCAGCGAGGACAGCGCCCGGCCGGAGAGGATCTCGTCCTTGGGGATGAGCGTCGCGCCGGGGATCGACACGATCTCGTACTCGTTGGGCTCGCGGACGTCGATGAGCTCGAAGTCCTTGCCGGCGTCCATCATGTCCTTGAGCTCGTCGACGGTGATCGTCGAGCCGGCCGCCGCCTGCTGGGCCTCGTCGGAGACGACGCCGCAGAAGGTCTCGTAGTCGATGAGCCCGGTGATGGGCTCGGCCTCCGGGTCCTTGCGCACCTTGATGGTGCGGAAGGTCATCTCCAGGGCGTCGTAGACCATCAGCCGGCCCAGCAGCGTCTCGCCGACGCCGGTGATCAGCTTGACCGCCTCGGTGGCCTGGATCGCGCCGATGGTCGCGCACAGCACGCCGAGCACGCCGCCCTCGGCGCAGCTGGGCACCATCCCGGGCGGCGGCGGCACCGGGTACAGGTCGCGGTAGTTGGGCCCGTGCTCGTCCCAGAAGACCGAGACCTGGCCGTCGAACCGGTAGATCGAGCCCCAGACGTAGGGCTTGCCGAGGAGCACGCAGGCGTCGTTGACCAGGTAGCGGGTGGCGAAGTTGTCGGTGCCGTCGACGATGAGGTCGTACTGGCCGAAGATCTCCATCACGTTGTCGCTGTCCAGCCGCGTCTCGTGCAGCCGGACGTCGATCAGCGGGTTGATCTCCTTGATCGAGTCGCGGGCGCTCTCGGCCTTGGACCGGCCCACGTCGGAGGCGCCGTGGATGATCTGGCGCTGCAGGTTCGACTCGTCGACCACGTCGAACTCGACGATGCCCAGCGTGCCGACCCCGGCCGCGGCCAGGTACATGAGCACCGGCGAGCCGAGGCCGCCGGCGCCGACGGCCAGCACCTTGGCGTTCTTCAGCCGCTTCTGACCCTCCATCCCGACGTCCGGGATGATCAGGTGCCGGCTGTAGCGGCGGACCTCGTCGATCGACAGGTCGGCGGCGGGCTCCACCAGGGGTGGCAGGGACACGAGCGGCTCCTTGGGTTCCTCGACATCGGCCCGCGGGGGCCGGCGTTCGTGGGTACAACCGCGTGCCGTCCCGCCTGATTCCCGACGGAGCCGTCCCGGCGGCCCGTGGCGGCCCGGGCACGACGCGCCCGGGCCGCGGTCGCTCAGCTGCGGGCGGCCATCCGCTTCACCGTGCCGACGACGTAGACGACCGACAGCGCGAAGAACAGCGCACCGATGACCGCCCGGACGTCGTCGTCGGCCACCCCCGCCCTCCGCGCCACCGGGGGTGCCACGGTGTCGGCGACGCGTGCGCGCCAGCCCTTGAGTCCCGACTTGCCCAGAGAGATCGTGTCCATGCCGTCCCCCTACCCGCCACCGGCGCCTCCGGCACGTGGCCCGGCCGGTGGGCCGCCGGGGTCAGGGGGAGGGCCAGTCAGGGGAAGGGCCAGGCGTTCCTCGTGCAGCCCTCCAGGGCGAGGGTCTGCTGCTGCATCACCGGGGCGGGCCGGCCGGGGCCGGGGCAGGGCTGGTGGCCGTTGCCGAGCGCGTGGCCGACCTCGTGGTTGACGACGTACTGCCGGTAGGTCGCGATGTCGCCGTCGTAGTGCGGGACGGCGGTCTCCCAGCGGGCCAGGTTGATGACGGCGCGCTCGCCGTAGCGGCAGGAGGTGTACCCGCCGGTGCCCACGCCGGGGCAGTAGGTCTCCATGCTGCCGGGGCTGACCAGGCTGACCCGGAAGTCGTACTCCCCGGCCGCGACCTGCTCGGGCCCGACCCGCTGGAAGGACATCCGGCCCCCGGCCCCCCACGAGCGCGGGTCGCCCAGGGTGGCCTCCACCGCGGCGGCGAAGGCGGCGCCGTCCACGCCGATGCCGTCCTCCACCTCGACGACGAAGCGCTGCAGCGGGCCGCTGCCGTGCACACCGGAGCTCCCGGGGACGACGGTGACCGTCCCGGCCCCCTGCTCGACGTAGCGGGGCCCCCCGGACGGAGGGGCCTCGGTCGCGGTCGGTCCGGCGTCGCCCTCGGCGGTCCCGGCGGTGGGCGCGGCGGTGGGCGTGGTCCCGACCCCCTCCACCTCCGCCTCCGGGGTCGCGGCCGCCGTCGCCGCGGAGGTGCCCGCACCGGCGACCCCGCCGGTGCCGCGGCCGCCGAGGGCGAGGTCCGCGAGGGCCAGGACGGTGGCCACGGTCAGCAGCGGGATGGCGTAGGCCCGCCACCCCCAGCGGTGGACGAACCGGCGGGCCCGGCCGGGCGGCCGCGAGCGACCGGCGGGACGGCGGGGCGGGGGTGACGCGGGCCGCTCCCCGGCTCGCGGGCGGCCTGCGGGGGGTGGCACCGGTGGCCGCGCCGACTGCACGGCCGGCTGCCGCCCGGGCGTCCCCCGTCGCTGGGCCGGCCCCCGGTCGGCGGCTGCGTCCGCGGGGGTCACCGGTTCAGGCTCTCACGGCAGGCAGGCTCCCGTGGAGACCCGTTCGACACGACGCGTGATGGACCGACTCGTCCGGGTGACGACCCGTCAGGTCGCCGGCGGCGCGGCCGCGCCGTCCCCGCCGGCGGCGTCCTCCGCGAGGGCCAGGACGGCGCGGGCGGTCGGCTCGGCCGCCTCCATCATCGCCACGTGCCCGACGCCCTCCAGCAGCAGGAGGCGGCTGTCCGGCAGCGTCGCCGCCAGGCGCGGCGCCAGGGCGGGGCTGACCAGCCGGTCGCGGTCGCCCCACACCACCAGGCTGGGCAGGTGCAGCCGTGCGGCGGTCCGCCACGCCCCGGCCGGGCCGACGCGCAGGTAGGAGCGGATCAGCCCCCGCATGCTGCGGGTCAGCGCCGCGGTCGCCCACGGCTGCTCCGCGCGCTCGCGCATCTCCTCCAGCACCTGCTGCAGCCGCTCCCGCGGGATGCGGCGCGGGTCCCCGAAGCACATCTGCGCCATCCCGCGGACCTGCTGCTCCGGGGTCACGCGCGCCATCCGCCGGTCGGCCAGGGCGGGGACGCCGGGGAGCAGGAGCAGCAGCAGCTCGCGGCTGAAGGCCTCCGGCACCCGGTAGACCGGCATCGCCGGCGAGACGAGGGTGAGGGTGGCGACCAGGTCGGGCCGGCGGGCGGCGGCCAGCAGCGACACCAGCCCGCCGAGGGAGTTGCCGACCAGGTGGACGGGTCGGCCCGCGCCCGGCCCCGGCTCGGCGGACACGCACGCGAGGACGTCGAGCACCGCCGCGACGTGACCGCGCACGGAGTAGGACCGGCGGGCCGGCGGGTGCGAGCGGCCGAAGCCCGGCAGGTCGAGCGCCCACCCGTCGAAGCGGACGGTCAGCAGCGCGGCCAGGTCGGTCCAGTTGGTCGACGCGCCGCCGAGGCCGTGCACGTACAGCGCCCGCTCCCGCGGTGCGCCGTCGTCCGCCCCGCCGACCGGCCCGGTCCACGGCGTCCGCCGGACGAAGACCTCGCCGCCGCGCACGCGCACCGGCCCGCCCGGCCACGGCGGCGGGAGGGCGCCGGGCCGCGGCAGGTGGGTGGCGGCCAGCCGCGCCCGGCGCTCCCGGGGGACGTCGTCCGCTGCGGGTGGGGTCGCCTCGGGCACGGGGCCGACGGTAGGTGAGCACCCGCCGGGCCGCGCCGCGGGTGACCCGCCGGTAACATCTGCGCGTCATGCAGCTGCCCCGGTCCATCCCCGCGCCCGTCCGGCGGTCCTCGCGCCTGCCGCGCAGCGCCCGCCGGCTGCAGCTGCTGCAGGCGGCGCAGGAGGTCTTCGTCGCCCAGGGCTTCCACGCCGCGGCCATGGACGACATCGCCGACCGGGCCGGGGTCAGCAAGCCGGTGCTCTACCAGCACTTCCCGGGCAAGCGGGAGCTGTACCTGGCGCTGCTGGAGCAGCAGGTCACCGCGCTGACCGAGCGGGTGCGGGCGGCGATGGCGGGCACCGACGACAACCGGACCCGGGTGAACGGCGCGGTCGGGGCCTACTTCGACTTCATCGACGCCGAGGGCGAGGCCTACCGGCTGGTCTTCGAGTCCGACCTGCGCAACGACGACGACGTCCGGGAGCTCGCCGATCGCGGGCACCGCGCCTGCGTGGAGGCGATCGCCGAGGTGATCGAGGCCGACACCGGGCTGGACCGCGAGCGCTCGCTGCTGCTGGCCTCGGGCCTCACCGGGCTGTCGGAGAGCAGTGCGCGGTGGTGGCTGCCGAACAAGGGCAGCGTCTCCCGCGACGAGGCGGTCGAGCTGCTGACCGCGCTGGCCTGGCGCGGCATCTCCCGCTTCCCGCGGCTCGGGGACGGCGAACCCGGGCACTGAGCGCCGTTCGCTGACGGCGCAGTCGCGTGCCGGGTCGCCCCGGCGGGCGCTGGACTAGCGTGGTCGGCAGCCGCGCAACCCGAGGAGGCATCCCGAGTGGAAGTCAAGATCGGTGTCCAGCACTCCCCCCGTGAGTTGGTCATCGACAGCCCGCAGACCCCCGACGAGATCGCCACGGAGGTGGCCAAGGCCATGTCCGGCGCCACGAAGGACGGCCTGCTCACCCTGGTCGACGAGCGGGGCCGGCGCGTCCTCGTCCCGGTCGACCGCATCGCCTACGTGGAGATCGCCCAGGCCGACCAGCGCCGGGTGGGGTTCATCGCCGGGGCCTGAGGGCCCGGGCCCGGCCCCCCTGCAGGATCCCGCCGCGAGCTCGCGAGCGGCGGCGGGCAGGGGGTCCTCCGACGGGGCGTCGTCCGCACCGGACGGCGCCCCGTCGTCGTGCCCGGCGGGTGCGCTGCCCCCCGCCCCGGCGCTCGAGGCGTCTCAGGGGTTGAGGCCGAGGGTGCGCATCCGCTCGGTGTGCGCGGCGGTGATGCGGTCGACGAGGCGGGCCACCCCGGCGAGGTCGCCGGTGCCCGCGATGATCAGCTCGGCGAGCTGGTCACGCTCGGCGATGACGGCCTGGGACTGGCTGATCGCCTCACCGACCAGCCGCCGGCCCCACAGGGCCAGCCGGCCGGCCACCGTCCGGTGCGAGGCGATGGCCGCCCGCACCTCCCGGACGGCGAAGTCCGCGTGCCCGGTGTCGGCGAGCACCTCGAGGATGAGGCCGCGGTCGGGGTCGGGCAGGAAGGCGGCGACCTCCCGGTAGAAGTCGGCGGCGAGCCCGTCGCCCACGTAGGCCTTGACCAGGCCCTCCAGCCACGTGCGCGGCCGGGTGCTCTCGTGGAAGGCGTCCAGCGCCCGCACGAAGGGGGTCATGGCGGCGGTGGGGTCGGCACCCAGCTCGGCCAGCCGTGCGGTGAGCCGCCCGTGGTGGCCGAGCTCGGCGGCGGCCATGCGGGCCAGGGCCGCGTGCCCCTCCAGCGTCGGGGCCAGCCGCGCGTCCTCGGCCAGCCGGTCGAAGGCCGTCAGCTCGGCGTAGGCGAGCACGCCCAGCAGGTCGACGACGGCACGCTGGTCCACCGCATGCTCGGTCACCGTTCTCCCTCCCCGTGGATGGCCACGCCTGCCCCGGACGGGTGGTCCCCGTGGGCGGAGGCAGCGCGGCGCGCCGAGGTTATCGGCTGCACGGGCTACCATGGGAATGTGCGGGCCCCCGGGTCCGCTCGTGTATCTGTGCGCTGACGACCGCTGGACGACGCCCCGAGGGCTGTCTCCCGGGCGCGTGACGCCCGGTCTGCTGGCCGCGTCGGCGCTGGAACCGCTCCCGCGACACCCGACCGGGACGCGTGCGCAGGCGGCCGGACCCCGCCCGCCGCGGAGGCGTCCCCCAGCAGACCAGAGGCGAGAACACTGATCCAGGACCAGACCCCGAACACCCCCGACCTCGAGCACGCCGAGAGCGGCGCACCGGCCCCCGAGCAGCTCGAGCAGGCCGTCGAGCAGCTCGGCGGCGCCCCGGTGACCGAGGACGCCCCGCTGTTCAGCGACTTCGACGTCCACCCCGGCATCGTGGCCGCGCTGGCCGACGTCGGCATCACCCGGACCTTCGCCATCCAGGAGCTCACGCTCCCCCTGGCCCTGGCCGGCAACGACCTCATCGGCCAGGCCCGCACCGGCACCGGCAAGACCCTCGGCTTCGGCGTCCCGATGCTGCAGCGCGTCGTCCCCGCCGCCGAGGGCGGCGACGGCGTCCCGCAGGCGCTGGTCGTCGTCCCGACCCGGGAGCTGTGCGTCCAGGTCGCCCGCGACCTGTCCACCGCCGGCTCCCGGCGCGGTACCCGCGTGCAGGCCATCTACGGCGGTCGGGCCTACGAGCCGCAGGTCCAGGCGCTGCAGTCCGGCGTCGAGGTCGTCGTCGGCACCCCCGGGCGGCTGCTGGACCTCGCCCAGCAGGGTCACCTGATCCTGGGCAAGGTCCGCACGCTGGTCCTCGACGAGGCCGACGAGATGCTCGACCTGGGCTTCCTGCCCGACATCGAGCGGATCCTCGGCATGGTCCCGGCGCAGCGGCAGACGATGCTGTTCTCGGCGACGATGCCCGGCCCGATCGTGAACCTGGCCCGCCAGTTCATGACCCAGCCGACGCACATCCGCGCGCACGGCAACGACGAGGGCTCGACCGTCCCGCAGACGACGCAGTTCGTGTACCGCGCGCACAACCTGGACAAGCCCGAGCTGCTCGCCCGCGTGCTGCAGGCCCGCGGCCGCGGGCTGGTGATGGTCTTCTGCCGCACCAAGCGCACCGCGCAGAAGGTCGCCGACGAGCTGGTCGACCGCGGCTTCGCCGCCGCGGCCGTGCACGGCGACCTGGGGCAGGGCGCCCGCGAGCAGGCGCTGCGCGCCTTCCGCAGCGGCAAGGTCGACGTCCTGGTCGCCACGGACGTCGCCGCCCGCGGGATCGACGTCTCCGGCGTCAGCCACGTCGTCAACTACCAGTGCCCCGAGGACGAGAAGACCTACGTGCACCGGATCGGCCGCACCGGCCGCGCCGGGCAGGAGGGCGTCGCGGTCACGCTCGTCGACTGGGACGACGTGCCCCGCTGGCAGCTGATCAACAAGGCGCTCGACCTGGACTTCGAGGAGCCGGCCGAGACCTACTCGACCTCGCCGTGGGTCTACGCCGACCTCGACGTGCCCGAGGGCTCCACCGGGCGGCTGCCGCGCGCGCAGCGCACCCGCGAGGGCCTCGACGCCGAGGTGGTCGAGGACCTCGGGGAGACCGGCAAGCGCACCCGCTCCGGCGGCAGCGGCCCCGGGCGCGAGGACGACGCCAAGCCGGCCGGGGGGCGCTCCGGCCGCCCGCGCCGCCGCACCCGCGGTGGCGGTGCGGCCACCGCGGCCGCCGGCACCGGGTCCGACGCCCCGGAGGCGGCGCCGCCGGCCGAGGCCGACGCGCCCTCCGGCTCCTCCGGCGAGAGCTCGGGGCGCTCGGGTCGCCGCCGGCGTCGCCGCCGCGGCGGGGCCGGTCGCGGCTCGGCCGAGCCCGCCGCCTGAAAGAGGACCCCCCTGCCCCCCGACGCTCGCGAGCTCGCGCCGGGCCCCTGCAGGGGGGCCGTCACCCTCCGGTTCCTGCACGGTCGGAGCGGATCTCCTGGAGGTGGTCGGTGATGCGACCGCCGGTGCGGGTGTGGGTCTGGACGGCGGCCACGCTGGCCCTCGTCGTGGTGGCCGCCCTGCTGTGGCGCGGATCGGACGCCGCGGCCACGGTGAGCACCACCGCGCCCCCGGTGGACGCCCCCGCCGGCGACCTGCAGACGTCCCTCGGCACCCTGTGGAGCGCGCAGGCGGCCGGTCCCGTGGCCGTCGCCGGCGCCCGCGTCCTCGTCGCCGGCGAGCACGGGGTCCGGGCGCTGGACCCGGTCACGGGCGCCGAGGCGTGGCGGTACACGCGCGCGAACGCCCGGCTGTGCGACGCCGTGGTCGTCGACGGGCGGGTGGTCGCGGTCTTCCGCACCACCGGCCGCTGCGACGAGGCGGTGGCCCTGGAGGCCGGCACGGGCGTGCGCGCGTGGACCCGCAACGTCACCTACGAGGCCGGCGTCCGCCTGCACGCGACCGGGGGCGTGGTCCTCGCCGTCGGCAGCACCGGCGTGGTGACCCTCGACCCCGGCGGGGGCGGCACCCGGTGGCGGCAGTCGACCCCCGCGGGCTGCACCGTGGGCGGGGCGGACGTGGGCGCCGCCGGCGTCGTCGTCCTCCAGCGCTGCGACGGGTCGCCGGCCCCGCAGCTGCGGCTGTTCGACGCCTTCGACGGCACGCCGCGGTGGACCCGGGACCTGACCGACGCCACGAGCACCGTGGCCGCCGTCTCCGAGCTCGTCACGGTCGCGGGGGACGCCGCCGTGGAGTTCCTCGCCGCCTCCGACGGGAGCCCGCTCGGGACCCTGGACGCCGGCGGGGACGACGTCCTCGTCACCGCGGTCGGGGACACCACCCTCGTGCTGGCCGGCGGCACCGTCTCGGCCGTGGACCCTGCCGGTGCGGTGCGCTGGGAGGCGCCGGGGGTGGGCCTGCCGTCCCCCCGTCCGCAGGCGCCGGCGGACGGCGTCGTCCCCGTGCCGGAGGCCGGTGCGGTGGTGCTGCGCGACCTCGCCGGGGGCGCGGAGACCGGCCGCTCCGCCGCACCAGGGTCGGCCGGTGACGGCTTCGTGGACCGGGTCGGCCCGGTGCTGCTCACCCGGCAGGCCGACCGCGTCACCGCCTGGGGCTGACCGGCGGCGCCCCGCGGGGTTGACTGGGGGCATGTCACTGCCAGGGAGCCCCGGCGACGGGGACCTCGCCGCCGCCGAGCGCGGCCTCGCCATCGCGCCCGACGACCTGCGGCAGCTGGCCGAGCACGACGCTCGGCACCGGACGTTCACCGGGGGCGCCGGGCCGCTGGCCGGCCTGGACACCGGCGGGGACGCCGCGGCCGGCACCGTCCTCCTGGTGGCCGGGTACACCGGCAGCAAGGAGGACTTCGCCCCGCTGCTGCGCCCCCTCTGCGCGGCCGGCTACCGCGTCGTGGCCCTGGACCAGCGCGGCCAGTACGAGTCGCCGGGCCCCGACGACCCCGCCCGCTACGGCGTCGAGGAGCTGGGCGGCGACCTCGTCGCGGTCGGCCGGGAGCTGCGGGCGGAGTCGCCCTCGGGGGTGCACCTGCTGGGGCACAGCTTCGGCGGGCTCGTGAGCCGGGCCGCCGTCCTGGCCGCGCCGGACCTGTTCCGGTCATTGACCCTGCTCGGCTCGGGGCCGGCGCGGCTGGGAGGCCCGCGCGCCGACCTGCTCACCCACCTGGCCCCGCTGCTGGACGTGGGTGGGCTGGCCCTGGTGCAGGAGACGCTCGACCAGCTGGCGATGACCGATCCGCAGGCGCAGCTGGTGCCCGAGCCGACCCAACGGTTCCTCGCGCGCCGGTTCCTGCGCAACAGCGAGGCCGGGTTGCGCGGGATGGCCGACGCGATGACGGCCGAGCCCGACCGGGTCGCCGAGCTCGCCGCGACCGGGGTGCCGGTGCTCGTGGCCCACGGGTCCGCCGACGACGCCTGGTCTCCCGCGGTGCAGGCCGACATGGCCGCCCGGCTCGGCGCCCGCTACGAGGTCATCCCCGGGGCGGTGCACTCCCCCGCCGTGGAGAACCCGGTCCGCACCGTCGAGGTGCTGGTCGGGTTCTGGGCCTCGGTGGGGGCGCGGCCGTGAGCCGGCTGGCCGACCTGCCCTCGCCCGACGACTGGACCGCCGAGGAGGACCGGACCGGCTTCTACGGCCCGGACAGCGTCACCTGGCGCATCCACCTCGATCCCAGCTACTCCGTCGCCGGGATGCGCGCGCTCATGCTGCAGGCCCTGCACCCGGTCGCGATGGACGGCGTCGCCCGCAACTCCGCCGGCTTCCGCGACGAGTGGTGGATGCGGATGACCCGCACCGGCCAGTACGTCGAGACGCTGACCTTCGGGACGCGCACCGAGGCGCGGCGGGCGGCGGCGCGGGTCCGCGGCCTGCACCGCACGATGTCCGGGGTGGAGGGGACCACCGGGCGGGCCTACCGGGTCGACGACCCCGACCTGCTCCAGTGGGTGCACAACTGCGAGGTCGAGTCGCTGCTGACGACGGCCCGCCGGGCCGGCGTGCCGCTCCCCGGCCGGGACGCCGACCGCTACGTGGCCGAGCAGGCGGCGTCCGCGGCGCTGGTCGGCGTGCCCCCGGCGCTCGTCCCCCGGTCGGTGGCCGAGCTCGACGCCTACTTCACCGCGATCCGGCCGTCGCTCCGGGCGACGCCCGCGGCGGTCGAGGGGGTCCGCCGGCTCTTCCTGCCCCCGATGCCCGGCTGGGTCCAGGTCCTCACGCCGGCGCGACCGGCCTGGGGCGGGTTCGCGACGCTGGGCTTCGCGCTGCTGCCCGCCTGGGCGCGGCAGCACTTCTCGATGCCGGGGCTCGCGGTCACCGACGCCGCCGCCACCCGGGCGCTGCGGGCCTTCCGGGCCACCCTCTCGGCCCTGCCGGGACGGGTCCGGTGGTCGCCGATCGTGCGGACCGCCCTCGACCGCGTCGCCCGGGCCCGGCCGGTCGGCGCCTGAGCGGGGCCGGGGCCGCTCAGGCCTCCTCGGCCAGGAAGCTCCAGCTCTCCCGCGACGGCGTCGCCGCCTGGCCGGTCGGGCAGCTCGGGCGGAAGTCGCACCAGCCGCACTGCCGGCCCGGGACGGCGGGGAACGCGTCGTCCGGGCTCCGTCCCTCCTCCAGCGCGGCGGTGGCGGCGCCGATGTCGGCGGCGACGTCCTCGGCGCGGCGCACGTGGTTGGCCAGCGACCGGTCGGTGTGCTCGAAGGAGGCCACCGTCCCGCTGGGCAGGTGGTGCAGCTCGACCCGCCGGCAGGGCCGGCGCAGCGTGCGCCGCACCCCCAGCACGTAGGCCGCCAGCGCCGCCGAGCCACGCGCCTCGTCGTCGGTGCACACGCTGCGGCCGGTCTTGTAGTCGACGACGACCAGCTCGTCGCCGCGCTGGTCGATGCGGTCGACCCGGCCCGACAGCGCCAGCCGCTCGGTGGTCGCCGCGACCTGCCGCTCCGTGCCGACCGGCTCCTCGGCCGGGTCCAGACCGGCGACGTAGTCGGTCAGCCACCCGGCCGCCCGTGCCCGCCACCGGTCCGACTGCTCGGCGTCCCGGAACCCGGCGGTCGACCAGGCCCCGTACAGCAGCTGCCGGGCCGCGGCGGCGGTGCGGCGCGGCACCGGCAGCTCCCACCACGAGCGCAGCGCCGCGTGCACCGCGGCCCCCATGCTGTTGTGCGCCCAGGCCGGGCCGCGGGCCGGCGTCGGCCGGTCGACGTAGGCGAACCGGTAGCGGCGGGGGCAGTCGCTGAACGCCGCCAGCTTGCTGGGCGTGGCCGGGAACAGGCGGCGCGGCATGCCCGGCATCTCCAGCTGTGCGCTCCCCACGCCGCCACGCTAGCCGCGACCCCCGGCGGGTCGGCGGGTCAGTCCCGGTACGGCGCGGCGCCGGTCGCGGCCGCCAGCACCGCCTCCCACTCCGCGGGGTCGGTGGTGCAGGCGCCGATCGGCGTCGTCTTGTTGGTCCCGTGGTAGTCGCTCGAGCCGGTGACCAGCAGGCCCAGGTCGGCGGCCAGCCCGCGCAGGTGGGCCCGCTCCTCCGGCGCGTGGTCGGGGTGGTCGACCTCGAGGCCGAGCAGGCCCGCGGCGACCATGGTGGCGATCGCCTCGTCGCCCACCACCCGACCGCGGCGGGTGGCCAGGCCGTGGGCGAACACGGGGACACCGCCGGCGGCCCGCACCAGGGCGATGCCGTCGAGCACGTCGGTGTCGGCCTTGGCGACGTAGTAGGGGCTGCGGTGGTGCAGCAGGTCGGTGAACGCGGCGTCGACCGACTCCACGACGCCGGCCTCGACCAGGGCGCGGGCGACGTGCGGCCGGCCGACCACCCCGCCAGCGGAGCGCTCGACGATCTCCTCCCACACCACCGGGTAGCCGGCCGCGGCGAGCGCGGCGACGATCCGCTCGCCCCGGCCGAGCCGCTCGGTGCGCAGCCGGGCGCGCTCGGCGGCCAGCGCGGGGTGCGCGGGGTCGAACAGGTAGGCCAGCAGGTGCACGCTGATCGGCGGGGCCCCGGAGGGGAACCAGCGGCAGGACAGCTCCATGCCGGGGACGACGGTGAGCCCCGCGGGGCGGGAGCGCTCGGCCTCCGCCCAGCCGCCCGTGGTGTCGTGATCGGTGAGCGCGACGACGTCGAGCCCCGCCGCCCGGGCGGTGGCCAGGAGCTCGGCCGGCGACTCGGTGCCGTCGGAGACCGAGGAGTGGGTGTGCAGGTCGATGCGCATCAGCGGTCAGCCTGCCCGACCCGGCGGCCGGCCACCCGCCGGGTGCCGGGTGGCTGCCGGCGCACCCGGGGGATCGGCTCGGTGTCCCGCCGGCCGTCGGGAGGATCCCCGGCAGGCGGCCGGGGCGCGGCGGCGGGCGGTTCCGGGTTCCCCTCGTCGTCCCCGGCGTCGGCGCCGCCGGCCCCGAAGAGCAGGTCGCTGACGTCGCGGTAGAGGACGTCCGCGTGCGGGAGGAAGGTGATCTGGGAGAGCGCCTGCTGCTGGCCGGCCGACTCGAACCGGAAGGTGCCGTAGCCGAGCAGCTGGCCCAGCAGGGTCTCCTTGTAGGTGAGGTCGGTGATCCGCCGCAGGGGCAGCAGCGCCACGGTGCGGACGACGATGCCGCTGGTCAGCAGCACCCGGCGGTTGGTGACGATGAAGTGCCGCATCCACCACTCCCCCGCCCGCAGGCCGAGGTGGCCCAGCGCGACGACGAGCACCAGGAGGCCGGCCGAGCTGGAGACCCGGTTGTCCGGGTCGAGCAGGAGCAGCCACCCGCCGACGACGAGGGCGGGGAGGGCCTTGGTCACCGGGAGCAGCAGCACCGCCCAGTGCCGCCGCGTGGCGACCACCGGGGGCTGCTCGTGCGGGAGCAGGTACTTGTCGGCGTCCTTGCTCCACCGGGGCCGGCGTCCGCCGCCCCCGTCGGGTGCGCCCGGCCCGGTCACGCCGCCGTCAGGCGTCGCGGCCCGACGCCGTGCTCACACCAGGCCCTGCACGAACGTGGCCAGGGACGTCGCGGCCGCCCCGAGCGCCTCCCCGGCGCTGCGCACGAGGTCGGCGGAGCTCTCCGGCGCCTGGATCAGGTAGAAGAGGACGAAGGCCACGACCAGCCAGGTGAGGACCTTCTTCAGGTTCACCGTCACCTCCGCGGGTGCGTCGTGGGCAGGCCGGACCGTCCGTCCCCGCCGGGTGAGCCCCATGGGTAACACACGTCCCAGCACCCCCCGCGGGGACACGCCGCAGCACCGGGGCCCGGCCGGCACCGCGTCGGCGCAGGGGCCGGCTACCGCCCCGGCAGGAGGTGCTCGCTGGGCGGCCCGAGGGGCAGGTCGGGGTAGACCCGGTCCCGGAGGTCGAGCAGCACCAGGCGCTCGGCGAGCAGCCAGGCCGCCGACATCGGCCACATGACCAGCCAGAGCCACACGCCGTACGCCTCGCCGACGAAGGCGGCGCGGTCGTCGCTGGTGGGCACGGCCCAGAGCGGGGCGCGCTGGCCGGCGGCCTCGACGTCGGCCGAGGACGGGCCGGTGATGACGTCCCCCGGGTCCAGGCCCGGCAGCCCCGCGTACCCGCACCCGACGCCGGTGCCCGGCTCCTCGGCCACGAGCACCAGCTCGGCCGCCCCGCCCAGCGGCGCCGGGCCGGCGCAGTCGACGACGATGGCCCGCGCGCCCGGCTCGCCGCCCCAGGCCATGCCCGTGACCGACCAGCCCGGCGGCATGGGGTCGGGCACCCAGGCCGGCACCCGCGCGTCGGCGGTCACGGCGTTGATCGCGTCGTGGGCGACGAGGAGCGTGTGGTGGAGGGGCGTCACCGCGCCGTGCACGTGGCACCAGGCCTGGCCTGCCTCCCCCGGGCGGACGACCAGCCGCTCCCCGCAGCGCGGGCACACCGTGGAGGCAGACATCGCGACTCACCGTCCTGGCCGGAGGGGTGTTCGTCAAGCGCGGGTCGCGGCGGCCGGCGCCTACGCTCCCGGGGATGACCGCTGACCGGCCTCGCGCGGAGCCACCCCCGGTGCCCTGCGTGGGTGCGGTGGTGCTCGACGCCTCCGGCCGGTTGCTGCTGGTCCGGCGCGGGCGGGAGCCCGGCCGCGGCCTGTGGTCGCTGCCCGGCGGCCGTGTCGAGCCCGGCGAGACGCTCGAGCAGGCCGTCGCCCGCGAGGTGCGCGAGGAGACCGGGCTCGCCGTGCGCGTGGGTGACGTCGTCGGCTCCGTGCGCGTCCCCGCCGGCGCCGTCGTCTACGACGTCACCGACCTCGCCTGCACCCCCGTCGACGACGCCGCCACGCCCGCGGCCGGGGACGACGCCGACGACGTGACGTGGGCCGACGCCGCCACCCTCGACCGGCTGCCCTGCACGCCGCGGCTGGTGCAGACGCTGCAGGGGTGGGGCGCGCTGCCCACCGCGGACCCCGGGGAGCGGGTGGTCGCCTGGCGGCGGGTCGACGAGGACGCCGGCCACGGCCTGGCGCGGGTGCAGCGGCGGGCCGACGGCTGGACCTGCCACGGCACCGAGGTCCTGGCCGGGCCGGGGGCGGTGCTCGCCTGCGGCTTCCGCGTCGACCTGGACCCGGGCTGGACCACCCGCGCGGTCGAGGTCTGGTCGCTGGCCGCCGGCGGCGAGCGACGGCTGACCCTGACCGCCGACGCCGGACGACGGTGGTGGCGCGACGGCGTGCGGGCCCCGGAGCTGGACGGCTGCACGGACGTCGACGTCGCCGCGACCCCGCTGACCACCACCTTCCCCGTCAACCGGCTGGCGTCGCTGGCGGTCGGGGACGCGGTGACCTCGGCCGTGGCGCGGGTCGAGGTGCCCGGGCTGCGGGTGCTCCGGGTGGACCAGACCTACCGCCGGCTGGCCGACCGGCGGTGGGAGTACCGGGACGAGGCCCACGGAGCCTCCGAGCTGACGGTCGACGCGGAGGGCCTGGTGGTGGACCACGCCGGGTTCGCGACCCGGGTCGCTCCCTGAGGAGCGCCCGGCGGCGGACCGGCTCGGTGCCGGCCGGCGGCGGCTCCGAGCGGGACCGGCCCCGCTCGGTGCCGCCCGGGTTCAGCGGCGGGCCGGCTCCGGGCGTCCCGGCTGCTCGCCGCCGCGGCTCTCGCCGTAGGACCGCTTGGGCACCATGACCTTGCGCCGGAAGACGCACACCACCGTGCCGTCCTGCTTGTAGCCGATCGTCTCGACGTGCACGATGCCGCGGTCGTCCTTCGACCTCGACTCCGTCTTGTCGAGGACGGTGGTCTCCCCGTAGACCGTGTCGCCGTGGAAGGTCGGGGCGACGTGCCGCAGGGACTCGATCTCCAGGTTGGCGATGGCCTTGCCCGAGACGTCGGGCACGCTCATGCCGAGCAGCAGCGAGTAGACGTAGTTGCCGACCACCACGTTCTTGCCGAAGTCGGTGGTCTCCGCCGCGTAGTGCGCGTCCATGTGCAGCGGGTGGTGGTTCATCGTGATGAGGCAGAACAGGTGGTCGTCGTACTCGGTGACCGTCTTGCCGGGCCAGTGCTTGTAGACCGCCCCGACCTCGAACTCCTCGTAGTACCGACCGAACTGCATGGACTCGCTCCCGGGACGACACGGCGGACGCGGGACCCCGGCGACGGCGGGCACGGGCCCCGAGCGCGCGGTGGGCCGGGTGCCCACGATGCGGCGTCGGTGACCCATCTGGACGGGCGCTGATCCTACGATGCCCCGGTGGTACCGGTTGCTCCCGAGCGCGGCCCCGCGGAGACCGAGGTCCTGCCGCTGTCCCCCGTCGGTCGCCGGGTGCGCCTGGCGGCCACCGCTGTCGTCCTGGCGCTGCTGCTCGGCGGGACGCTGTGGGGCACCGACTCCGACTTCCCGTTCGGCCCCTTCCGCATGTACTCCACCCGGGCCGACCCGGACGCGGCCGTGGTCTCCACGCGGGTGGTGGGGGTGACCACCGAGGGGACCGAGGTGCGGCTCTCCGGGGGCGAGGTCGGGTTGCGCCGCGCGGAGTTCGAGGGGCAGCTCCCGCGGCTGGTCTTGCAGCCGGAGCTGCTCACGCTGCTGGCGGGGTCCTACGCCGAGCACCACCCCGGCGCCGAGGAACTCGTGGAGGTCCGCATCGTGCAGCGCCGCTACGAGCTCGTCGGTGGCCGGCAGACCGGCGAGGCCACCGACCGGGTCCTCGTCGCCCAGGACCTGGAGGGCACCCCGTGAGCCGTCCGTCAGCACCGGTCGAGCGGCCGGGGGACGGCCCGGGGCGGGCGCTGGCCCACCGGCTGTCGGCGTGGTGGTTCCGGCCGGTGCCGCTGGCCCGCATCGCGGTCTTCCGGACGATCGCCTACCTGTTCATCCCGGTCGACGTCTTCCTCACCACCGCGTGGGTGCGGGCGCACGCCGACGTCCCCACCGAGTACTACCAGCCGCTCACCATCGGCCAGCTGCTGCCGCTGCCGACACCCACGTCGACGGTCGTGCACGTGGTGCAGTGGGCGCTCCTCGCGGCGGCGCTGGCCGCGGCGACCGGGCGGGCACCGCGGCTCCTGGGGTCCGCGGTCTTCCTGCTCTACCTGGAGTGGATGGTCATCGCGATGAGCTACGGCAAGGTCGACCACGACCGCATCGCCTACCTCGTCGCCCTCGCCGTCCTGCCCACCATCGGCCGGGTGCGCCGGCGGGACCGGCGCTCGTCCGAGGCCGCCGGGTGGGCCGTGGCCGCCGTCTTCGTCACCGTCATGCTCACCTACTTCCTGGCCGCCTGGGCGAAGATGCGCTTCGGCGGCTGGGACTGGGCGACCGGGTCCACGCTGGCCCGCGCCATCGTGCGCCGCGGGACGGTCTTCTCCGACTGGACCCTCGAGGTGCCCGGTCTGCTCGTCGCCGCGCAGTGGGCGATCCTCGTCCTCGAGTTCGCCGCACCGCTGATGCTGCTGGCCCGGTCCGACCGCGCCCGGATCGCCCTGGTCGTGTTCCTCCTCGGCTTCCACGTCGCCGTCTTCGCCAGCGTCCGGATCATCTTCCTGCCGCACTGCGTGGCGATCCTGGTGCTGCTGCCGTGGGAGCGGCTGCCCGAGCTCACCCGGGTGGTCCGCCAGCGGGTGCCCGCGGCCCTGACCGCTCCCGGGACCCCGCGGACGGCCGCGCCCCCCGGCTGACCCGCCGCACCGCCCGGGCGGTGCGCCACGACCGTCGGCGGCCCCGGCGACGCGGTGGACGGGCGCGCCGACGACGCGGACCCTCAGGGCACCCCGGGCGGGAAGCCGTGACCGGTCACAGCAACGCACCGATGCGGGCCGCCACCTCCGCCTCGTGCTGCTGGTAGGACGCGGCCACCCCCTCGAGCAGCGCGCCCATCCCCGTGAGCGCGTCGCTCACCCCCTGCGCGCTGGCCCGCCACCGCTCGTGCAGCTCGGCGAAGCGCAGCGCGGCCTGGCTGTCGGTCCACCCGTCCAGGACCGACCCGTCGAGGCCGGCCGAGAGCGCGGCGTGCCGACCGGCGGTGTCGGCGGCCTCGGCGCGGCAGCGGCCCGCCATCGACTGCAGCGTGGCGATGTCGACCTTCACGTGTCCTCCTCCTGCCCGGGCACCTCCCGGTCGTCCGCACGCTAGGTCGGGTGGGGACCGGGGCCCGGCACACCGTCCACAGGGCGGCGGGCCGTCCACAGCCGGGCCCCGTCCGCCGCGGCCACCGGTCGCGGGCCGCACGGTCGGCGTGTGCCTGCCGGACCGCCCTCCTCCCCGCCCCCCGCCCGGTGCTGGACCCTCGTGGTCGGCGGTCACCCGCACGACGTGGTCGTCACCGCGCACGACGGTGAACGTCTCGGTGCCGTGGTGGCCGCGCTGGGTCCGGTGCCCGGGGTCGGGCCGGTCGAGGTCTGGAGCGGGTCGGCCCGCCTCCCCGGGGAGACGCTCCTGGACCACCCCGCCCTCGCGCACGGGGCGGTCCTCGGCCTCGGCGGCCCCGCCACCTCCGCGTGCCGGCCCGAGGCCGTGAGCGCGCTCGAGCTACGGGTGGTGGGTGGGCCGTCCGCGGGCACCACCGCCGCGCTGACCCGGGGGCGCCACCTGGTCGGCCGCGGCCCGGAGGCGACCGTCGCCCTCGACGACCCCGACGTCTCCCGGTCCCACGCGCTCGTCGAGGTGGGCGCCGACGGGCCGGTGGTGCGGGACCTCGGGTCCACCAACGGGACCTCGCTCGGCGGCGCGGTGGTCGGTCCCGCGGGCCGACCCTGGCCGCCCGGCGCGCTCCTGCGGATGGGGGCCAGCACGCTCACCCTCGCCGGCCCGCAGGGTCTCCCGGTCGGTCTCACGCCCGCACCGGGCGGGCGCGTCCGCGTCGAGCCGGTGACCCGGACCCCGCCCGGCCGCGAACCGGTCGAGGTCGTCCTCCCCGCGGAACCCGGGACGGCGCCACCGCGCCGCCTCCCCTGGGTGGCCCTCGTCCTGCCGGCCGCCGCGGGGCTGACCCTCGCCTGGGTCCTGTCGTCACCCGCCCTGCTGCTGTTCGGCCTGCTCGGCCCGCTCGTCGGGGTGGGCACCTGGGTGGCCGACCGGTCGTCGGGGCGGCGGACCGGACGCCGCGCCGCTCGCGCGCACGCGGCGGCCCTGCAGGAGGCCGAGGAACGGGTCACGGCGGCCGTGGCGGACGACGACCGAGCAGCCGAACGGGAGCGCCCCGACCTCGCCGTGCTGCGCGGTGCCGCCCGCCGGCGCACCGCCCCGCTGTGGCAGCGCACCGCGGAGGACCCCGACGCCGTCGTCGTCCGCGTCGGGAGCGCGCCCGGCCCGTCGCGGGTCGGCCTCGTGGAGGCCGACGGCCGGCGGCGGCCCGCCGCCTCGGCCCGGCGGCCCGTGACCGTGGACCTCGCGGTCACCGGGGGCCTGGGTGTGAGCGGCCCGGCGCCGGTGGCGACCGCGGTGGTCGCCGCGCTGGTCGCCCAGCTGGCCGTCCTCCTCCCTCCCGGGGCGCTCCGGGTCGCGCTGCTCGCCGAGCGCCCCCGGCTGGACACGTGGTCCTGGCTGCGCTGGCTCCCCCACCTGCCGGCCGAGGCCGTCCACACAGCCTCCGGGGAGGACGCCGACCTGGCCTGGGTGACCGCTCTGAGCGGCGCCGACCCCGGCGCCGCCGCCCCGGTCCGCTGGACGGTCGTCGTGGTCGACGCCGCCCTCGGTCCCCGCACCCGTGCGGCCCTGCGCGATGCCCGGTCCCGACGGGTCCTCACCCTCACCCGGGTGGCAGCCACCGGGGACCCACCGGTGAGCGCCGGGGCCCGGCTGCGCCTGGAGGGCGAGACGGGGACCGCGGGGCTGCTCACGGTGCCCGGCACCGCCGACCGGGCCGGCGTCACCGTCGACCGCCTCGCCACGGCGGTCGCCGGCGAGGTCGCCCGGGACCTCGCCCCCCTGCAGCCGGCCCGGGTGGGTGGGAGCCTGCCCCGACGGATCCGCCTGCTCGACCTCCCCCTGCCCGGGGTGACACCCGGGGCCGGCGGGAGCACCGGCGGGTCGTGGCCGCGCGGCCGGCGGTCGCTGGTGTCCCCGCTGGGCCGCACCACCGCCGGCCCGTTCGCGCTCGACCTGTGCCGGGACGGGCCCCACGCCCTCGTCGCGGGGACCACCGGCTCCGGGAAGTCCGAGCTCCTGCAGACCCTCGTCCTCGGGCTCGCCCTGTCCCACCCGCCGGACCGGTGCGCCTTCCTCCTGGTCGACTACAAGGGCGGCGCCGCGTTCGCCGAGGCGGCGCGGCTCCCGCACACCGTCGGGGTGGTCACCGACCTCGACCCGGCGGGGACCACCCGGGCGCTGCGGTCGCTGGGTGCCGAGCTGACCCGGCGCGAGGAGCTGCTGGCCCGGCACGGGGTCGCGGACCTCGCCGCACTCCCGGCCGACGTCGACGCCGCCCGGCTGGTCATCGTGGTCGACGAGTTCGCCGGGCTGGCCGAGGACCAGCCGGATTTCCTCCCGGGACTGGTCGGCATCGCCCAGCGCGGCCGCTCCCTGGGCGTCCACCTCGTCCTGGCGACCCAGCGCCCGGCCGGCGTGGTGTCCCCCGAGATCCGGGCCAACTGCTCCCTGCGCATCTGCCTGCGCACCACCGACGAGGGCGAGTCCCGGGACGTGCTCGGCCTGCCGGCCGCGGCGTGGCTGCCCACCGACGTCCCCGGCCGGGCCCTGGTGCGGATCGGCGGAGCGGCCCCCGAGCTGGTGCAGGTCGCCCGGGTCGCCGGTCGCCCGCCGACCGCGGAGGACGCCGTCCGGGTCGCCCCGTGGCGGTGGCCGGACCGCCCGCCGGCGGTCCCCGCGGAGCAGCCCGGAGGGCCCTCCGACCTGGCGTTGGTGGTGCCCGCACTGGGCCGGCGGGCACGGGAGGAGGAGCTCCCCCCGCCCCACCGCCCCTGGCGCCCGCCCCTGCCCGACCGGGTGGAGGCCGAGGACCTGGCCGTCCTGGCGCCCGGGGAACCGGCGGGTGCCGGTCGCCCGCTGCGGATCGGGCTGGTGGACCACCCGGCGTCCCAGGCCCAGCACCCGCTGGAGCTCGACCCCGATCGCGGCGGCAGCTGGCTGGCCGTCGGGGGTCCCCGGAGCGGCCGCAGCACGTGGCTGCGGGCGGTCCTCGCCGAGGCGGTCACCGCCCGCTCCCCCGAGGAGCTGCACGTGCACGTGCTCGACCACGGCGGCGGTGCCCTGGCCCGGGACGCCGCCGGTCTCCCGCACGCGGGGACGGTGGTGCGCGGTGGCGAGGTGCACCGCACCGTCCGGCTGGTGGAGCGGCTGGGGCAGGAGGTCGCCGCCCGGCGGGCGGACCCCGACCGGCCGCGCCCGGCGCTCCTGCTCCTCGTGGACGGCGTCGAGGCGCTCGGCGCCGAGCTCGACGAGGGGGATCCCGGTCGCGGTGCCGCGTCCCTGACCCGGCTGGTCCGGGAGGGTGCGGCGGCCGGCCTCACCTGCCTGCTCACCGGTGAGCGGTTCGTGCCCGGGAGCCGGCTGGCGGCCGCGGTCGGCACCCGGCTGGTGCTGCCGCTGGCGGACCGGGCCGACTACGTGCTCGCCGGGGTCCCCGCGCGGGCGGTGCCGGGACACCGCCCGCCGGGACGGGCGCTGCTGGGCGAGGAGGGCGTGGAGTGCCAGCTGGCGCTGCCCCGCTCGCTGCCGGGACGTGGCCGGGGCAGCCGGCCCCGGGACGCCCTCCACGTGGCGGAGCTCCCCCCGGCACCGCTGCTGCCGCTCCCCCGGGAGGCGGCCGACGACGGGGCCGGACCCGCCCGGGACACCGCCGCCCGGAACGTGGACACCCGCAGCACGGCCACCGGGGGCGGCGCCGCCGGGACCGGTGCCCGCGCCGCGCGGGAACTGCCGTGGCTGCCGGTGGGCCCGGGCGGGGACGAGGGGGCCGTCCTGGGCGTCGACCTCGCCGACGGGGGTGGCCTGCTGGTCGCCGGACCACCGGGGAGCGGGCGCCGCACCGCCGTCCGCTGCCTCGCGGACCACGCCGCCGCGCTCGGGACGCCGGCGCTCCGGGTGGTGCGCACGGCCGCGGGGCCGGCGGGCGCCTCGGGCAGCGGGCGGGAGGTGCCCGCCGACGACACGGCCGGGTTCCGTACCTGGCTCGAGGACCTCGCGGGCCGGCCGGGTCTCGTCGTCGTGGAGGACCTGGACTCCCTCGGCGACGCGCCGGTGCTCGTGCTCGGCGCGGAACGCGGCCTCGACGGGCGCCTGGGGTTCCTCGTGGGTGGCTCCGCCGGAGCGCTCGCGGCCACCTACCAGGGGCCGGTCCCGGTGCTGCGGCGCCGGCGCAGCGGCCTGTTCCTCGGTGGCGGCACGGCCGACGGCGACCTGCTGGGGGTGCGTCTGCCCCGCACCCCGCTGCCGGTGCGCCCCGGGTCGGGGTGGCTGGTCACCGCCGGGACCGCCCACCGCGTCCAGGTGGCGCGGCGGTCGGGCGGCCCGGGGCGACCGACCGCCGGGCGACCTCCGGCCGGGGACCGCCGGGCACGGCCGCCGCCGGGTCACAGCAGCTCGAGCACGGCCCCGATCTCCTGCCGGGCGTACCAGGCGAGCTCGTGCCCCTCGGCCTGGTCCACGACGAACTGGGCGTCCTCGCTGCCGAGGTCGGCCTCCAGCACCACCGCGACCGCGGCCGAGACGTCGGCCTCCGCCTCGGCGCCGTCGACGTGGGCGCTGGCGACGTCGCCGATCGCGATGTCGTCGTCCACCCGGACCGCGCCGTGGTCGACGTCGGGGTCGGTCAGCTCGGTGACGCGCGTGTCCGGCACGTCGGCGGCGACGACGACCCTCCGTCGGGCGGCCGAGGGGTCGACGTCGACCAGCCGCAGGCTCGCCCGGGCGGCCGCGAGCAGGGCGGCGTACTCCAGCTCCTCGATGTCGGCCTCGGCGTCGCTGACCGGGTAGGAGGAGCGCAGGCCCGGCGTCACGGCGAAGGCGGTGTGCGGACCGGGCAGGCGACCGTCGTCGACCAGGGTCCGCAGCGAGGTCGTGGTGGCAGGCAGGTACACGCGCACCCGGGGACTCCTCGATCACGGGGGGACGGACTCGGGACGGACGACGGTATCCCCCGCCGTCGGCCGACCCGGGGGCCGAGGGTCAGCCGGCGGTGTCCGCGAGGACCCCGACCTCCTGCTCCAGGAGGTCGGCCAGCACGTCGACGTCCCCCACGGTGTCCCGGTCGGCGTTCAGGCCGAAGAAGACCCGGCCGTCGTAGCTGGTGATGCCGATCGACAGCCCCTGGCCCGGCGCCAGCGGGATGACCGGGAAGACCTCGCGCATGCGGGCACCCGCGGCGTAGAGCGGCAGCTGCGGCCCGGGGACGTTGGTGACCACCAGGTTGGCCACCCGCCGGCTGAGCCCCCGGGCCGCGCGGGCCCCGAGCGCGTGCAGCGTGGGCGGCGCGAACCCGGTGAGGGCGATGAGCGTCTCGGCCCCCACGGACCGGCCGTGCTGGGTGACCCCGCGCATCGCGTAGCTCAACCGCGCCAGCCGGACCCGGGGGTTGGGCTCGCCGACCGGCAGGTCGAGCAGGTAGCTGGAGACCCGGCTGCCCGGGGCGTCCTCCCCCTCGCCCTGCACCGACACCGGGACCAGCGCCCGCACCGTCGTGGACCCCACGACCGCCTCGCCCCGGGAGAGCAGCCAGTCGCGCAGCGCACCGGAGACGACGGTCAGCAGCACGTCGTTGACCGTGCCGCCGTGCGCCTTGCGCACCGCCTTGACGTCGTCGAGGTCCGCGCGCGCCACCGCCACCCGCCGCTGGCTGCCGCGGCTGGCGTTGAGCGGGCTGTGCGGCGCGGCGGACAGCGCCGACCGCGCGGCCTGCAGCACCCCGCCGGCCACCCGGGTCACCCGGGCGCTCGTCGTCCGCGCGTCGGTGGCCGCGAGCCAGGCCGCGTCCCAGGCCGCCGACGGGCGCTGCACGTACTCGCCCACGGCCTCACGGACGAGCTGGGCCCCGCTGGGCAGCCGTCGCGGGCGCCACGGCTCGGAGGCGGGGACCGGTGCGTCCGGGGCCGGGTCCAGCAGCACCTGCCCGATGTCGACCGTGCCCAGACCGTCGACCAGGGCAGGGTGGGTCTTGGTGATGACCGCGATGCGGCCGTCGGGCAGACCCTCGACCAGGTACACCTCCCACAGCGGCCGGCCGCGGTCCAGGGGCCGCGACGTCACCCGCGAGACCAGTTCCAGCAGCTGCGCCTGCGTGCCCGGGCGGGGCACCGCCGAGCGCCGCACGTGGTACTCGACGTCGAAGTCCGGGTCGTCGGCCCACACCGGGTCGGCGAGGTGCCCCGGCACCTCGAGCACCCGCTGCCGGTAGCGCGGCACCAGCGGCAGGCGCGCCTGGACGAGCGCGGCGACGTCGTCGACGCCGCCCGGGGGCGGGTCGAGCACCAGCACCCCGGAGACGTGCATCGGGCTCCCGGGCCGTTCCAGGTACAGGAACGACGCGTCCAGGGTGGTCAACCGCTCGGCCATCGGCCTCCTCCCGGTCGGGCCCGCCACGCTACGGCCCTCCCCCTGCCCGCGACACCCGGGGCGATGCGCCCGGACCGAGGTCACACCGACCGGTGCGACGCCCCGGCGCGCCGGCGTCCCCGACGGGTGGTCGGCGCGGGACCCCCGGCGATCCGGCCGGCGAGCTCGCCCAGCGCGGCCCGCAACGGCGACCCGGGCGCCACCTCGGCCAGCGTCCGGCCCCCGGCCAGCGCCGCGTCCGTCGCCCGGCGGTCGGCCGGCAGGAAGGCGGCGACCCCGAGGCCGGTGAACCGCTCCAGCGCGGCGGCGATCTCCCGGCGCGGGTCGCCCGGAACGGGGCCGCGCCGCAGCTGGTTCACCACGACCACCGGTTCGACCGCGGGCAGGGCGTCGCGCAGGTCGCCCAGCGCCCGGACGCTGCGCTGCAGGGCCACCGGGTCCGCGCCGCTCACGCACAGCACGGTGTCGGCCTCCCCGAGCACGGTCAGCGTCGCCCCGTTGCGCCGCGGCGCCGCGGTGTCGAAGGAGAGCTCCTCGTCCTCCTCCAGGCTGAACGAGCAGTCGACCACCACCAGGTCGGCCGCCCGGCGCGCCTCCGCCAGCACCGCGGCGAGCGCCTGGGGCCGCAGCTCCGGCCAGCGGTCGGCGCGGGCCAGCCCGGTGAGCACGATCAGCCCGGGACGCACCGTCCAGGACAGCCGGGCCAGCGCAGCGGTGTCGAGGGTGCCCGCGGCCGCCTGGCGCGCGGCACCGGCCAGCCCCGGCGACTCGTCGAGCAGCCCGAGCACCTGGGCGACCACCCCGCCGTAGACCTCGGCGTCCACCAGCAGCGTGCGCACCCCGAGACGGGCGGCCTCGTCGGCCAGCCCCACGGCCACCGTGGTCCGGCCGGGGGCACCCGTGGGGCCCCACACCGCCACGACGCGGCCCGGCCCCGGCCCGGCGCCCTGCTCCTCCCGGGGGCGGCGTCGGGGCGGCAGGGCCGCGAGCGGATCGGCGACGTCCCGGCCGGTGGGTACCTCCCCGGCCACCGCCGCGCGCAGCGCGGCGGCGATCTGCCCGGGCGCGGCGTCGGCCGGCAGGACCCGCTCGACCCCCAGCGCCCGCAGCCGCTCGGCGGCTCGCTCGTCGCCCCGCTCGACCAGCCCCACCACGGCGACGCCGGCGGCGGCCAGCCGGGCCACCGCGTCCCCGTCCAGCCGGCGCAGGTCGGCCGACAGCAGCGCCGCCTGGCCGGTGCCGGTGGCCGCGGCGGCGAGCAGCTCGGCCAGGTCGACGCAGCGCCGGACGACGGTCACCCCGTGGTCGGCCCGGTCGAGCTCGCCGACCAGCTCGGACTCCCAGCCACCGCCGCTGACGGCGGTGAAGACCCGGACGCCCATCAGCCCGCCGGCCCGGTGGTGCTCGACGGGGCGGACGTCCCGGTGCGGGCCGGGGGTGCGCTCGCGGCCGGGGAGCCCGTCGGGGACCCGGTGCGGGCGGCCGTCCCGCCTGCGGTGGAGGGAGCGGTCGACGGGGCGGCCGACGTCCCGCCGCGGGAGGTCGACGCACCGGTGGCCGGGGCGCGCGTCGTCGCCGCCGCGGCCGGCGCGGCCGCCGCCCCCGCGGCCGGGGGTGCCCCCCCGCCGGCGTCGACGGAGTCGTGCACCACCACGACGAGCGGCCGGCCGCCGATCGCGGCCAGCACTGCCGCGGCGTCGTCCTCGGCCACCGAGACCACCACCTGGACGGTCGTCGTCGCCGTCGAGAGCACGCCCTCCGAGCGGCCGGAGACGGCCTGGACCGGCGCCAGGCCGACGACCAGCGAGACCCCGGGGGCACCCGCGGCCACCGCACCTGCCGCGGGGTCGGCCACCGCGTACACGTCCACGACCTGCCCCCGGTCCAGACCCGGTGGCACGAACCCCGCCTGCACCGGCAGCGCCACCTGCACGAGCCGCGCCGGCTCCTCGAGCGCCGAGCGCGGCAGCAGCTCCCCGGCCCCGACCGCGCGGGCGAGCGTGCGCCCCTCGGGGCGGGTGCTGGTGGCCAGGTAGGCGCCCGCCGCGTCGTCCAGCCGGACGTCGACCGCGACGAGGTCCGCCTCGTCCACCACCGTGCCGGAGGCGAGGTCGCCCACCGCGGCCCACACCGGGACGGTCGCGTGGGCCGCGCCGACCACCCGGGCGCCGACCAGGACCGACCCGAGCACGAGGAGGACGCCCAGCACGAGGCGCAGGTCCAGCCAGCGCGGCGGGCGCACCCGGCGCGGTGCCGGCGGTGTCGCCGCAGGGGTCTCCGGCGGCGCGGTCGTCGTGCGCGTCGCGGTCACGGCGGGCGGTCCTCTCGCTCGGGCAGGCGGAACCGGCGGGGCGATACGCCGGCCGACGGCGGGAACGGACGCAGATGATGCGACATGCGTGCGGATGCGTGCACTCGCCGTCCACACGTTCGGGTGTGGACAGCGCGCACACCACCCGGACGGGGCTGCCAGACTGGGCCGGACCGGACGGAGACCACCGATGCCCACACCGCGCTTCCTGACCCTCGACGACGTGGCGGAGATCCTCAACGTCTCGTGGTCCCAGGCCTACGCGCTGGTCCGCCGCAAGGAGCTCCTCGCCATCCAGATCGGCGGCCGCGGCCAGTGGCGGGTCGAGGTCGACGAGCTCGAGCGCTTCATCGCGCGCAAGTACGCCGAGGCGCGCGGCGAGGTGCCGCCGGAGGTCCCCGACGTGCCGGAGCCGGCCGAGGCGCCGGAGGGGAGCCCGGCGGCCGGGGCCGGAGGGCGCCGCCGGGGCTGACCTGCCCCGGTCACCCGGGCGAGGGCAGCACCGTCCGGACGACGGCCACCCCCGCCAGTGCCAGCGTGCGGACGGCGCGCACCTCCGCGGCCCGCCGTGGCCGGTCGGCCGGGTGCTCGGCCAGCTCGACGAAGTCCGCGCCGACGCGGTCCAGGGTGCCCAGCAGCGCCGTCCCGTCGTCGAGCACGACCTGGACCGTGGCCCGGTCGCGCACCAGGGCGCGCACCGCCCGCCGCAGGTCCAGCCGGGCGCGCACGACTCCCGCCGGGGCGGGCACGGTCTCCCGCGTCAGCCCGCCGACCACCGTGACCGCACCCGCCGCGACGAGCACCTCCCGGTGCTGACCGTCGCGGAGCAGCAACCAGTCGACCCCGACGTCGAGCACCACCCCGGTCACCTCCCCGGCGCCGCGGCAGCGCACCGCCACCGGCGTGCCGACCGCCCCGGCGAGGCGCTCGGCCAGCCGCACCCCGCCGACCTCCGCCCGCCGCCGCGAGCCGTCCTCGGCGCGCTCGGCCGCGACTGCCGCCTCCTCGAACTCCGCCTGCAGGTCGGCGAACAGTCGTTGCCAGCGCATCAGCACACCTCCGTCCACAGCCTAGAGGGTGCTGATCCTTGCATTTGCATGCGTTTGCATGTTTTCGTCACCTCCTAGTCCCGAGCGAGGAGCCGACATGTCGATGCACCGACTGGTCGCCACGACCACCGCCATGGGTCTGGTGGCGCTGGTGCTGCGGGCCGTCACCCCGGACCTCTCCTGGGTGGCCGCGGCGGCCGCGACCGGCCCCCGGCGGGCACTCGACCTCGCGGGTCCGGACCAGGTGCTGCTGTCGGCCGTCGCCGCCCTGGCGTGGAGCACGTGGGCGTGGGGCGTGCTGGGCCTCGCGCTCACCGCGCTGTCGGCCCTGCCCGGGGCCCTCGGCGGGGCGGCGCGGGGGCTGGCCCGCGTCGTCCTCCCCGCGGGCGCGCGACGGGCCGCGGCGGTGGCGCTGGGCGTCGGCCTCCTCGCCGGCGGACCCGTGCTGGCCGGCTGCGGTCCGGCTGCGGGGAGCGGCCCCACGCCCCGCGCCGAGGCCGCCGTTCCCGCTGCGGCGACGACGGCGACCGCCCCGGGGGCGCCGGCGGCGACGAGCGCCGGCACGCCGGTGGCGCCCCCGGCCGCGGCCACGACGACGGGGATCCCGCCCGCGACGGGGCCGGTCCCCGACTGGCCGGGGGTCGAGCCGCCCGCGGCCGCCCCCGGTCCCCCCGCCACCCCGCCCGTCCCGGCGGCCGGGGCGCCCGGGCCGCCGGGCCCGGTGCGGAGCGAGCACGTCGTCCTCCGCGGGGACTGCCTGTGGGACATCGCCGCCGCGGACCTGCGCGCCCGCTCGGGCCGGGACCCGGGCGCCGCCGAGGTGGCCGCCGCCGTGCACGCGTGGTGGCGGCTCAACGCGGGGGTCATCGGGCCCGATCCCGACCTCCTGCTGCCGGGCCAGGTGCTGCACCGGCCCGAGAACCCGGAACCACCGCGACCCGAGGACGACCGATGACCGCGACCCCCACCCCTGCCGAGACCCCGCTGAGCAGCGCCACCCTCCGGCTGGCCGTCGTCCCCACGCCGCAACCGCCGCTGAGCCCCGAACCGGTGCTCCGGCTGGTGGTCCCCGGGGCCCCGGTGCCGCGTCCCCGGCACCGCCCGGGTCCGCGACCCCGCGAGGAGGGGCGGGACCCGGAGCACCGGTGGTCCTCCCGGGCCGACCTGCCCGACCCCGCGCGGACCGGGCGGCAGCTGTTCGTCCTGACCCTGGAGGGGCTGGCCGGGCTGCGCCCGCTGGTCCACGTGCAGGGGCTGACGTCGGTCGGCGTCTACGCGGCCCTCGTCCGCGGCCGGCGTCCCCGGTGGTGCGCCGGGGGCACCGCCCCCGTGCTGCTCGGCCCGGTGCACGTCTGCGAACCGGTGGACGGCGTGGCGGAGGTCAGCGCCGTGGCCCGGCGGTCCGGTCGCGCGCACGCGGTCGCCGCGCGCCTGGAGGGCATGGACGGCCGGTGGCGGTGCACCGCCCTGCAGGTCGGCTGACCGGCGCACCCCGAGGAGCAGCCGGACGGCGCGGCCGGACCTCCGCGGCCGCGGAGGTCCGGCAGGACCATCCAGCCGATCCCCGCGCCGGCGGGCGGGTGCGGGGCGAGGGGCGCGGTGCCGGCCGGGGCCCGACCGTGGCCGGTGGCCACCTCGGCGACGACGATCCACGCCCGACCCACCGCGGTCTCGGCCACCTCCCTGGCGTGACCGGCACGGATGCCGTCGGCCGGCAACGGCCCCGCCGAGGTCCCGCACGGCCGCGGGATCGCCGCGGAGCGCGAGGCAGACCGGGACGCCGTCCTCCTCGACCGGCCGGATCCACGAGCACCCTGCTCGCCCTGGTCGCCGAGCGGGCCGTCACCCCGGCGCTGCAGCCGGAGGGGGCCGGGTGCGGCCGTCGGCGACGTCCTCGGCCGCTGCTGTGCACCGGCGCGCACAGCAGCGGCCGACCGGGGTGGACGTGCAGGTCAGGGGATCAGCTGCGCGCCCCGTGGCAGACCTTGTACTTCTTGCCGGACCCGCAGGGGCACGGCGCGTTGCGCGCGGGCTCCTTGGTGCCCGTGACGGTGGCCGTCTTCGCGGCCTTCGCCCTGCCGGTCTCGGCCGGGGAGGCGTCGAGGCTCGGCGCCGAGTAGGTCAGCTGCTCGGCGGGCCGCCGCGGCTCCTCGAGGCCCGCGACGGACAGCTCCGGGCCGCTGTCGGCAGCGGGCGGTGCCGCGGCGGGCGGCGCGGCGGGCGCGGCCGGCTCCGGGGCGGCGTGCCGCCCCGCCGACCTCGACCGGCGGGCGGCCGGGGACTTGGCCGGCGGCGCCGCCGGGGACCCGGCCGGGGGGGCCGCCGGTGCCTTGTCGAGGGACGTCGCCGGGGACCCGGCCGCGGACTCCACCGGGGCCGCCCGGCCGTCGTCGCCGGGGGCGGCGGGCCGACCGTCACCGTCCGCGGCGGCCGGAGCCGGCGGGACCGGCGCCGGGGTGGCCGGTGCCGGAGCCGGGGCGGCCGGTGCCGGAGCCGGGGCGGCCTGCGCCTGCGCCGCCTGGGCCTGCGCCGCCTTCGCGGCCGCGGCCTGGCGGGCCCGCACCCGCGCCGTCCCCGCCTGCGCGGCGGCCAGCGCGCGCGCCTCGGCCTCGGCCTGCTTGGCCCGCGCCTCGGCCTCCTGCTGCTCCTTGGTCTTGACCTCCAGGTTGAACAGGAAGCCGACCGACTCCTCCTTGATGCCGTCGAGCATCACGTTGAACATGTCGTAGCCCTCGCGCTGGTACTCCACGACCGGGTCGCGGTTGGCCATGGCGCGAAGGTGGATGCCGGCCCGGAGGTAGTCCATCTCGTAGAGGTGCTCGCGCCACTTGCGGTCGAGCACCGACAGCAGCACCCGCCGCTCGAGCTCGCGCATGACCTCCGGGCCGAGCGTGGTCTCCCGCTCCGCGTAGGCCCGGCGCACGTCGTCGAGGAGCGCCTGCTTGAGGTCCTCCGCCGACAGCGCGGCCTGCTCGCCGTCGGCCACCCGGTCGAGCAGCTCGTCGACGGTGAACCCGACGGGGTAGAGCGCCTTGAGGCCGGTCCACAGCTGGTCGAGGTCCCAGTCCTCGGCGTACCCGGTCTCGGTCGCGCCGTCGACGTAGGCGCTGACGACGTCGTCGACCATGGCCTGCACCTGGTCGGCGAGGTCCTCGCCGTCGAGGATCGTGCGCCGCTCGTCGTAGATGACGGTGCGCTGCCGGTTGAGCACCTCGTCGTACTTGAGGACGTCCTTGCGGACCTCGAAGTTCTGCTGCTCGACCTGGGTCTGCGCCGAGCGGATGGCCCGGGTGACCATCTTCGACTCGATCGGCTGGTCGTCGGGGACCCGCAGCGTGGTCATCATCGACTCGAGCATCGGGCCGTTGAACCGGCGCATGAGGTCGTCGCCGAGCGAGAGGTAGAACCGCGACTCCCCGGGGTCACCCTGCCGGCCCGACCGGCCGCGGAGCTGGTTGTCGATGCGCCGGCTCTCGTGCCGCTCGGTGCCGAGGACGTAGAGACCGCCGGCCTCGGTGACCTCCTCGTGCTCGGCCTTGACCTGGGCCTTGGCCTCCGAGAGCGCGGTGTCCCAGGCGGCCTCGTACTCCTCCGGGGTCTCCGCCGGCGACAGCCCGCGGGCCCGCAGCACCTCGTCGGCGATGAACTCGGGGTTCCCGCCGAGCTGGATGTCGGTCCCGCGGCCGGCCATGTTGGTCGCGACGGTGACCGCGCCCAGCCGCCCCGCCTGGGCGACGATGTGCGCCTCCCGGGCGTGGTTCTTGGCGTTGAGCACCTCGTGGGGGATGCCCTTGCGGACCAGCAGCTTGGAGAGGACCTCGGACTTCTCGACGCTCGCCGTCCCGACCAGCACCGGCTGCCCGGCCTCGTGCCGCTCGGAGATGTCCTCGATCACCGCGTCGAACTTCGCCGGCTCGGTCTTGTAGATGACGTCGGAGCGGTCCTGGCGGACCATCGGCCGGTTCGTCGGGATGCTGACGACGCCCAGCTTGTAGGTCTGGTGCAGCTCGGCCGCCTCGGTCTGGGCGGTGCCGGTCATCCCGGAGAGCTTGTCGTAGAGCCGGAAGTAGTTCTGCAGGGTGATGGTGGCGAGGGTCTGGTTCTCGTCCTTGATCTGCACCCGCTCCTTGGCCTCGATGGCCTGGTGCATGCCCTCGTTGTAGCGGCGGCCGGCCAGCACGCGGCCGGTGAACTCGTCGACGATCAGCACCTCGCCGTTCGTGACGATGTACTGCTGGTCGCGGTGGTAGAGCTCCTTGGCCTTCAGCGCGTTGTTCAGGTAGCTGATCAGCGGGGAGTTGACCGCCTCGTAGAGGTTCTCGATGCCGAGCTGGTCCTCGACGAACTCCACGCCCTCCTCGGTGACGGCGACCGTGCGCTTGGCCTCCTCCACCTCGTAGTGCACGTCGCGGCGCATGAGGGGCACGATCCGTGCGAACTCGACGTACCACTTCCCGGCCGACTCGGCCGGGCCGCTGATGATCAGCGGGGTGCGGGCCTCGTCGATGAGGATCGAGTCGACCTCGTCGACGATCGCGTAGTGGTGCCCGCGCTGGACCAGGTCGGCCTTGCTCCAGGCCATGTTGTCGCGCAGGTAGTCGAAGCCGAACTCGTTGTTCGTGCCGTAGGTGATGTCGCAGGCGTACTGCTCGCGGCGGTGCGCCGGCTTCTCCCCGGAGAGGATGGTGCCGACCGACAGCCCGAGGAAGCGGTGCACCCGGCCCATCCACTCGGCGTCGCGCCGGGCGAGGTAGTCGTTCACGGTGATGACGTGCACGCCCTCGCCGCTCAGCGCGTTGAGGTAGGCGGGCAGGACACCGGTGAGCGTCTTCCCCTCACCGGTGCGCATCTCGGCGATGTTGCCGAGGTGGAGGGCCGCACCACCCATGATCTGCACGCGGAAGTGGCGCTGGCCGAGCGTGCGGGTGGCGGCCTCGCGGACGACGGCGAAGGCCTCCGGGAGGAGCTGGTCGAGGGTCTCCCCCTCGTCCACGCGCTCGCGGAACTCGTCGGTCTTGGCCCGCAGCTCCGCGTCGGTGAGGTCGGCGACGTCGTCCGCCAGCGACTCGACCGCGTCGGCGATCTTGTTCAGTCGTCGGAGGAGCTTGCCCTCACCGGCTCGCAGGATCTTCGAGAACACCACCGGTCCAGAGTAGGCGGCCCCGGCCGTGCGCCGCCGACGCCGGACCGGCGCCGGGCCGCACGCCCCTCAGCGGTGCACCACCCGCCCCTCCCGCGGGTCGAGCACGACCTCCCGGCTGCCCTGCCGGAGCGCCTCGAGCACCGCGCCGGCGAGCTCGTCCGGGTCGTGCCCCGGCGGCAGCCGCGGTGGCTGCCCGGCGAGCGCGCGGCCGACCAGGCCGGTGTCGACGTGCGGCGGCCGGACGTCCAGCACGGTCACCTCGCGACCGCACCTCCCGGCGGAGCACCCCCGCCCAGGCCGACAGCGCCGCCCTGCTCGCCGAGTACTCCGCCATGTGCAGCGTCGGTGCGTCCGCCACGACCGCGGACAGCAGGACGACCGCCCCGCCGTCGGGAAGGTGCGGCAGGGCCGCCCGCACCAGGCTCATCGGTGCCAGCGTGTTGACCGCGAACAGCTCCTCGGTCACCGCGTCGTCGGCCTCGGCCGCGGGGCCGAAGGTCACGACGCCCCAGGCGACCACGACGGCGTCCAGCCCCCCGAGCGCTGCCACGGCGGCCTCGACCGCGGCGCGGACCGCGGCCACGTCCACGACGTCGGCCGCGGCCGTGGGTGCCCCGCCCAGCTCGTCGGCCAGGGCGCGCAGCCGGCCGGCGTCCCGGCCGGTCAGCGCCACGTGCGCACCGGCCCCGTGCAGGCCCCGGGCCAGCGCCCCGCCCAGCACCCCGGTGGCCCCGGCCACCAGGACCCGCGCGCCCGACAGCTCCACGACCGCCCGATGCCCAGGTGGTGCACGATCTAATCTCGTCCCCGTGGCCTCCGACCCCCGCACCCTCGGCCCCGCGACCCTGGCCTTCCTCGCCGAGCGGCACCTGGCGACGCTGACCACCCTGCGCGCCGACGGGAGCCCGCACGTGGTGCCGGTCGGCGTCACCTACGACCCGGACACCTGCACCGCCCGCGTCATCACCTCGGGCACCTCGGCCAAGGCCCGGCACGTCCGGGGCGGGCGCTCCCGGGTGGCCGTCTGCCAGGTCGACGGGCGCCGGTGGCTGACCCTGGAGGGGACGGCGGTGGTCCGCGACGACCCGGCGGCCGTGGCCGACGCCGAGGAGCGCTACGCCCGCCGGTACCGGCAGCCGCGGGAGAACCCGGCGCGGGTGGTGCTGGAGATATCGGTCGACCGGGTCCTGGGCAACGCCTGAGAAGGGACCCCTCCTCCCCACCCCCTCTCGCACGCTCGGGGCGGTGCCCTGGAGGGGGCCAGGATGGGGGGATGGACCTCGGCGGCACCGACCTCGACGGCATCGACCTCACGACCGAGGTGGTGCGCACCGCGCGGCTGGTGCTGCGCCCCCACCGGCCGGACGACGAGGACGCCGTGCTCGCCGCCTGCCAGGACCCCGAGACGCAGCGCTGGATCAGCGCGCTCCCGGTGCCCTACACGCGGGCCGACGCCCGGGCGTGGGTCGCCGAGGCGGCCCCGGCCGAGCGCGCGGGGCGCCGGGGCATGCCGGTCGTCGTCGAGGCCGGGGGACGGCTGGTCGGCTCGGCGGGAGTGCACCTGCGCGGGGGGCGGCTCGGGCCGGAGATCGGCTACTGGACGGCCCCCTGGGCGCGGGGGCGGGGGTACGCGGCCGAGGCCGCGCACGCGCTGGCCGACTGGGCCCTCGGGCTCGGCGCCCCGCGGGTGCACCTGTTCGCCGACGTGGGCAACACCGCGTCGCAGGCGGTGGCGGTGCGGGCCGGGTTCGTCCGCGAGGGCGTGGTCCGCGCCGCCCTGGCCCTCCGGGACGGCGGCCGGGCCGACGCGGTGCTCTTCGGGCGGCTGCCCGGTGGGTGAGGGCCTCGGGGCGGGCGCGCCCCGCGGCGCGCCCGCCCCGGTCGTTCAGAGGGGGGCGGCGGTGGGCTGCGCCGGACGCTGTGCGCCGGACCCGTCGAGCGCGGGGTCGACGAGCCGGATGAGGCCGTAGTCGTAGGCGTGCCGGCGGTAGACGACCGTCGGCTGCCCCGTGTCGGCGCACTTGAAGAGGAAGAAGTCGTGGCCGACCAGCTCCATCTCGTGGAGGGCCTGGTCGACGGTCATGGGGGTGGCCGGGTGGTGCTTCTCCCGGACGATCCGCCCGGGCAGGTGCTCGTCGAGGTCGGTGACGTGCGGCCCCTCGGCGAGCTGGCGGTCCCGGTCGAGGGCCTCGAGGACGCCGGTGTCGCCGCCCCCGCCGACCCGGACGGTGGCCGGGGTGCGCCGCCCGTGGTGCACGCGGCGCCGGTCGGCCGCCTTGCGCAGCCGGTGGTCGAGCTTGCCGGTCGCCAGGTCGAGCGCGGCGTAGAAGTCCGCCGCGGCCGCCTCGGCGCGGACGACCGGGCCCTTGCCCCGGAGGGTGATCTCCACCCGCTGGCACTTCTCGGACTGGCGCGGGTTCTTCTCGTGGAAGAGCTCCACGTCGATGCGCAGGATCTTCAGCTTGCCGTCGAAGCGCTCGAGCGAGCCGACCTTGTCCTCCACGTGCTGCCGGTAGTGCTCGGGCACTTCGACGTTGCGGCCACGGACCACGATCTCCATGAGACCTCCCGGTCGGGTTGTGATCTGGTCCACGCTAGTCGCCGCCCTCCGGCCCCGACAGTCGATCTCGAGCCCGGCCCGGCCGCCCCGGTGGGGTGCCGCGAGGGGCGCGCCGCGGGGTCGCCGCCACCACCGCGGCGAGCACCGGGGGCCCGCCCGGGGCGGCCAGCGGGGCGAGCACGCCGGCCGCCGCGGTGAGCGTCGCGCCGCTGGTCACGACGTCGTCGACGACCACCAGGGCGGCGCCGGGCGGCCGGCCCCGGGGGTGCAGCCGGAGCGTCCCGGCCAGGTTGGCCCGGCGCTCGGCGGCGGTCAGCCCGGCCGAGTCGCGGGCCCGGCCGGCGCGCCGCAGCAGCCGCGCCACCGAGGCCGGCACCCCCGCGGCGCGCAGCTCCGCCGCGGCCCGGGCGGCGAGCTCCCGGACGTGGTCGCGGCCGCGGGCGCGCAGGGCCGCGGCGCTGCTCGGCACCGGCACCAGCAGCACCGGCGCGCCGGGGTCGTCGAGGCCGGAGCGGACGGCGGCGACGGCCAGCGCCAGCGCCGCACCCAGCGGACGGGCGAGCTCGGCGCGGCCGTGCTCCTTGAAGGCGTTGACCGCGGGGCGGACCGGGCCGGCGTACCGGCCCGCGGCCACCGTGGGCGGGAAGCCGGCCGGGAGCCGGCGCGGCTGGGCGAGGTGCGGCACGGCCAGCGAGGAGGCGCACGACCGGCAGAGCACCGCGCCGGGGACCCCGCACCCGGCGCACACCCGCGGGAGGAGGAGGTCGGCCAGCGCCGTCGCCAGCCGCGTCCGCACGGTGGGCAGCGTCCCCGCCGGCCGGGCGCCGGGCCAGGCCCGCGCGGGATCTGTGGACGGCGCTCAGGCGGGGTAGAAGGGCTCGTCGCCGCGCAGCGGCTGCTGCCCGCGCAGGATGGTCACCCAGGTGCCGTTGACGAACTGCCAGATGGTCCCGTTCGCGCTGACCAGCGGCGGCCGGCCGGGGGCCGCCGCCACGCGGCCGGGTGGGCTGGGCAGGCCCGCGGTGGCCACGCTGGTCAGGTCCCAGCCGTCGACCCCCACCAGGTACGGGACCACCCGGCCCTCGGCGCTGTCGCCGGCCAGCAGCAGGAGGCTGCCCGCCGTCCGCCAGGACACGTCGACCACCTGCGTGAGGCCGGGGGCGACCGCCCGGAGGTCGCGCAGGGCCACCGGGCCGTCCTCGGCGCGGACCACGGTGCCGACGTAGAGGGTGTCCCCCTGCGGCCCGGCGACGACGACGGCGGCCCGCACCCCGTCGGGGGACAGCTGCAGCACCGTCGTGCGACCGAGGCCGGCGAGGGTCGGGGCGCTCACGGCCTGCGGGGTGCCGTCGGCGGGCAGCCGGACGACGGCGGCGCCGTCCCGGACGAGCCAGAACTCCGACCGGATGGCGGCCACCGTGGGCGCCGTGAAGCTGCCCCCGGACAGCACGGGCGACAGCTCGCCGCCGTAGTCGCCGGCCAGCAGCGTCACCTGATCGCCGGCGACCGCGGTGCCGACCATCTCGGTGAGCTCGCCGGTGCGGACGTCGGCGGCCACCGCGGCGCTGGTCAGCCCGTAGGCGCCGGCGCCGGCCGGCCCGGGCGCCGGGGCGTCGGCGACCGTGAGGAGGGCGCCGTCGCGGAGGAAGTGGCCGACCGCGTCGACGGGGACGCCGTCGGGGCCGTAGGCGGCCCAGTCGTCGACGGTCTGCACCGCCGGCACGCCCTCGGGCTGCAGCGGCTCGCCGTCCCGGCGCACCTCCACCGCGCGCGCCAGCGGGCGCAGCGTCCACACCAGCTGGGCCGACAACCCGGCCACCTGGGCCGCCGAGAGCTCGCCGAGGCCGCTGAGGTCGACCGTCGCGGTCTGCCCGGAGACGTCGACGGTGCTGCGCAGCGAGGCGCCGGAGAGCTCGTTGCGCACACCGGCGGCGAGCACCGCCGACGGCCCGTCGACCAGCCGCCCCACCAGCTGGCTGGGCTGCGCCTCGCCCCGGATGAGGTAGCGGGGGTCGGGGACCACCCGCTGCCCGGTGGGGTCGAGGAAGTACAGGTCGCGGCGCTCGTAGAGCCGCTCGAAGTCGGGCTCGAGGATCACCAGGCCGTCCGGCGGGTTGGTGATCCGCCACTCGCCCTCGACCTGCTGCAGCGTGAAGTCCCGGGTGTAGACCTCCTGGCCGGCGACGCTGAACACGCCCCGCTGGTCGATGGTGCCCACCAGGTCCGCGGTCACCGCCACCGTGCCGGCGTCGGTGGTCACCGTGGCGTAGTCCTGCCCGATGACGGTGATGCCGGCCTCGTCGGACCAGGACCCGGCCGCCTCGGGGGCGAGGTGCTCGCGCGCGACGGGGTGGCCGCGCACGGTGCTGGCCGCGGCGTCGAGGAAGGTCCGCACGACCTCCTCCGGCGCGGCACCGGGCTCCGGGGACAGGGGTTCGATGCCGACGAGGCCGTCTGGCCGGGTCGGCGGCTGGGTGATCTGCACCGTCGGGGACGCCGTCGGCACCGTCGAGCAGGCGGTCAGCACCGCCAGCAGCACCGCGAGCACCGCCGCGCGGACGGCGGCCGGCCGGCTCACGGTCGCTCCCCCACCCGGCGCACCACCGGCCGCAGGGGCAGCGGTGAGCTGGTGAGGTCGGCGCCGGCGGTCAGCGGCACGGTCAGCCGGAACTGGGCACCGGCCCCCGGCTGACCCCAGACCTGCAGCCAGCCGCCGTGCAGGCGGGCGTCCTCGAGGCTGATCGAGAGCCCGAGGCCGCTGCCGCCCACCGTGCGCACCCGCGAGGGGTCGGCGCGCCAGAAGCGGTCGAAGACGTGCTGCGCCTCCGCCGAGGACAGGCCGACCCCGTGGTCGCGCACGGTGACCGCGGCCGCCGTGCGGTTGGCCGCCCAGGTGATCTCGACGGGTTTGCCGGAGCCGTGCTCGATGGCGTTGCCGACCAGGTTGCGCAGGATCCGCTCGACCCGGCGGGCGTCGACCTCCGCGATGACCTCGTCCGGCGGTCCGGCGACCGTGAGCTCGCACCCGTGCCGCTCGGCCAGCGCGGCCATCCCGGAGACGACCCGGCCGACGAGCGCGCCGAGGTCGGTGGGCTCCCAGTCCAGCACGGCGGCGCCGGCGTCGTAGCGGCTGATCTCGAGCAGGTCGCTCAGCAGCGCCTCGAAGCGGTCGAGCTCGGTGTGCAGCAGCTCGGCCGACCGGGCGACGTGCGCCGGGAAGTCCTCGCGCGACTCGTGCAGCACCTCGGCGGCCATCTGGACCGTCGTCAGCGGGGTGCGCAGCTCGTGGGAGACGTCGGAGGTGAACCGCTGCTGCAGCTGGGAGAGCCCCTCCAGCTGGGTGATCTGCCGCTGGAGGCTGTCGGCCATGGCGTTGAAGCTGGTGGCCAGACGCGCCAGGTCGTCCTCCCCGCGGACGGTCATCCGCTCCTCCAGCTGCCCCTCGGCCAGCCGCTGGGCGGTCCCGGCGGCACGCCGGACCGGGTCGACCACCAGCCGGGTGATCAGCACCGCGATGCCGACGACGAGGAGCGTGAGCGCCACCCCGCTGATGACGACGGTGCTGCGGATCAGCGAGAGGCTCTCCGCCTCCTGGTCCAGCGGGAACGCGTAGTAGAGCTCGAGGCGGTCGGCCGACGAGCCGTCGCTCGGGACCGGGGCGCCGATGAGCAGCGTCGGCCGCGGGTCCCCCGTGGCGTTGGGCACCATGGCGTAGCGCAGGTACTGGCCCCCGGCGGCGACGTCCTCGCGCAGGTCGGCGGGGATGGCCGGGTACAGGTAGCGCCGGCTGGTGGCGCTGCGCTCGACCGAGCCCGAGCGCTGCACCATGACCACGTCGAAGTCACCGGCGGACCCGCTGCGGCTGGTCAGCTGCTGCACCGTGCGGTCGAGGGTCGCGCGGACGCTGGCCGCGTCACCGGTGGCGATGCCGGCGACCTCGCTCTGCGCGTAGAAGACACCGGCCTGGGCCTGGTCGACGGCGGCCTGCCGCTTGACCGAGAGCAGCTGGTCGCGGATCTGCACGAAGAGCACCATGCTCACGATCACCACGACGGTGCCGGCGACGAGCATGGTGATCGCGCCGATGCGCAGCTGCAGCGACGACCGCCAGGCCTGCAGCAGGCCGGCGCCGTGGCGGCGCAGCAGCACGCGGGCGCGGATGGCGTGGCGGCGCGCCCGGCGGCGCAGCGCGGCCGCGCGCGGACCGGTGCCCGGTGCGGCGCGCGGACCGGGGACGGGGGCCCCCGTCCCGATCGAGCGCTCGCTCCCCGGGGCGGGGGGCGCGAGTGGTGCGGGAGCGGCCTCGGGGGCCGCCGGCCGGGGGGTCACGGGCGCGCGGCCCCCCGGGGGACCACGTGGCTCACGGCGGCCCTGCCTTGTAGCCGACCCCGCGCACGGTCAGGACGATCTCGGGCTTCTCGGGGTCGCGTTCGATCTTGGCGCGCAGCCGCTGCACGTGGACGTTGACCAGCCGGGTGTCCGCGGCGTGCCGGTAGCCCCACACCTGCTCGAGCAGCAGTTCGCGGGTGAACACCTGGCGCGGCTTGCGGGCCAGGGCGACCAGCAGGTCGAACTCCAGCGGCGTCAGCGCGATCGGGACGCCGTCCCGGGTGACCTGGTGCGCCGGGACGTCGATCTGCACGTCGCCGATGCTCAGGTTCTCCGCCTGCCCGGACTCACCCCGGCGCAGCTGGGCACGCACACGGGCGACGAGTTCCACCGGCTTGAACGGCTTGGTGACGTAGTCGTCGGCACCGGCCTCGAGCCCCTGGACGACGTCGATGGTGTCGCCCTTGGCGGTGAGCATGACGATCGGGACGGTCGACTGCGTGCGGATGTCCTGGCAGATCTGCAGGCCGTTGCGGCCGGGGAGCATCAGGTCCAGCAGCACGATGTCGGGGCGGGTCTGCTGGAACACCCCCACCGCGCGGTTGCCGTCGGAGACGAACGCCGGCTCGTAGCCCTCGCGGCGCAGCACGATGCCGAGCATCTCGGCGAGGGCTGCGTCGTCGTCGACCACGAGGACTCGGCCGCGGCTGGACCCGTTCTGGGGGGCGGTGGGTGGCACGCCGACCATTCTGCGCTGGTCGCGCACGAAAAGACGGCACCCGCCCGGCCTGCCGACCGGGCGGGTGCCCTCGTGGTCCCCCGGAGGTGTGCTCCGGCCTCGGCGCGGGTCCCCTCCAGGGCCCCGCGTCGAGCGCGGTGATGTGCCGGAACGGTCTCGCTGCCGGGCCCCGCGCCGAGCCGGCGAAGGGCGGGCAGGAAGGGGCGGCCACCCTTCAGGGCCCCGCCCCGAGCCGGCGAAGGGTGGGCAGGAAGGGGCGGCCACCCTTCAGGGCCCCGCGCCGAGCCGGCGAAGGGTGGGCAGGAAGGGGCGGCCACCCTTCAGGGCCCCGCGCCGAGCCGGCGAAGGGTGGGCAGGAAGGGGCGGCCACCCTTCAGGGCCCCACCCCGAGCCGGCGAAGGGTGGGCAGGAAGGGGCGGCCACCCTTCAGGGCCCCGCGCCGAGCGTGCGAGGCGTGGGGGGAAGGGTGGTCCTTCTAGTAGCGGTAGTGGTCGCTCTTGAAGGGACCCTCGACCGGCACGCCGATGTAGTCGGCCTGGACCTTGGTGAGCTCGGTCAGCTTCACGCCGAGCGCGTCGAGGTGCAGCCGGGCCACGTGCTCGTCGAGCTTCTTGGGCAGCACGGTGACGCCGGGGGTCTGCCCCTCGTAGGCGGCCCGGTTGGTCCACAGCTCGATCTGGGCGAGCACCTGGTTGGAGAACGAGGCGCTCATGACGAAGCTCGGGTGCCCGGTGGCGTTGCCCAGGTTCAGCAGCCGGCCCTCGGAGAGCAGGATGATCGTGTGGCCGTCGGCGAACCGCCACTCGTCGACCTGCGGCTTGATGGTGGTGCGCTCGATGCCCGGGGTGCGGGCCAGGCCGGCCACGTCGATCTCGTTGTCGAAGTGCCCGATGTTGCCGATGATCGCCTGGTGCTTGGTCCGGGCGAGCTGCTCGGCGGTGATGATGTCCTTGTTGCCGGTGGCCGTGATGATGATGTCGGCCTTGCCGATGACCTCGTCGAGCGTCGTCACCTCGTAGCCGTGCATGGCCGCCTGCAGGGCGCAGATCGGGTCGACCTCGGTGACGATCACCCGGGCGCCCTGGCCGCGCAGCGACTCCGCGCACCCCTTGCCCACGTCGCCGTAGCCGCAGACCACCGCGACCTTGCCGCCGATCATGACGTCGGTGGCCCGGTTGATGCCGTCGACCAGCGAGTGCCGGCAGCCGTAGAGGTTGTCGAACTTGCTCTTGGTGACCGAGTCGTTGACGTTGATCGCGGGGAACAGCAGCCGGCCTTCGCGGGCGAGCTCGTAGAGCCGCATGACACCGGTGGTGGTCTCCTCGGTGACGCCCTTGATGCCCTGCCCGATGCGGGTCCAGTACCCGCCGTCGCGGGCCAGGCTCTCGCGCAGCGCGGCCAGGATGACCTTGTACTCGTCGGAGTAGGCGTCGATGTCGTCGGGGACGGCGCCGTCGGCCTCGAAGCGGGTGCCGAGGTGGACCAGCAGCGTGGCGTCACCGCCGTCGTCCAGCAGCATGTTCGGGCCGACGACGTCGCCGTCCTCGTCCCGGAACTCGAACAGCCGCTGGGTGCACCACCAGTACTCCTCCAGCGTCTCGCCCTTCCAGGCGAACACCGGGACGCCGGCGGGCTGCTCCGGGGTGCCGTCACCGACGACGATCGCGGCGGCGGCGTGGTCCTGGGTGGAGAAGATGTTGCAGGACACCCAGCGGACGTCGGCGCCGAGCGCGGTGAGCGTCTCGATGAGGACGGCGGTCTGCACGGTCATGTGCAGGGAGCCGGCGATGCGGGCGCCGGCCAGCGGCTGCTCGTCGCCGTACTCCGCGCGCAGCGCCATGAGGCCGGGCATCTCGTGCTCGGCGAGGCGGATCTCCTTGCGGCCGAAGCCGGCGAGGGAGAGGTCGGCGACCTTGAAGTCGGCCTCGCCGCTGGGGGTGGTCAGGGGACGGGTGCCAGTGCTGGCGGTCATGTCGCTCCAGGTCCGGCCCGGCGCCGGAGCCGGGCCCTCGATGTCGGATGCTGGGTCGCTGCGATCCCCGCGCACGGCGGGGAGAGCGAGCATGCCGAGGCTTCGGCGGGGCTCGTGCCACCGGACAGTCTACCCAGCCGCGCCGGGCCCGCCTCCCGGCTCCACGTCTCGGCGGCCGGTCGAGCGGCCCGGGCGGCGCCGGTCCGGCGGCTCGCCCGGCGCGAACGCCCTCCGGGCTCACCGTCGCGGGGGGGGGGGGGGGGGGGGGGGGGGGGGGCGGGGGGGGCCGGGGGGGGCGCGCCGGCCGTCGCCCGGCCGCGCTCCCCCGCCCCCGCCCGC
>NZ_JBJGYK010000021.1:0-81330 GCF_054049955.1 Geodermatophilus sp. SYSU D00758 | reverse complement strand
CGGCGGCCGGCCGGCCGCCGCACGGGCGCCCCTGCTCGTTCAGCCCTCGTGGAGGAACCAGACGGTGCCGAGGGGCGGTGCCGAGAGGACGGCGGAGTACGGCTGGCCGTGCCAGGGCTCCTCGACGGCCTCGATGCCACCCATGTTGCCCACCCCCGAGCCGCCGTAGCCCTCGGCGTCGGTGTTGAGCACCTCCCGCCAGCGCCCGGCGCTGGGCAGGCCGATGCGGTACTCGTGGTGCGGGGTCCCCGCGAAGTTGGCCACGCAGGCCACCGTCTGCGGGCCGTCCTCGCCCGGGAGGCCGTGCCGGAGGAAGGACAGCACGTTGCCCGAGGCGTCGTTGGCGTCGATCCACTCGAAACCGGCCGGGTCGGTGTCCTGGGTGTAGAGCGCCGGCAGCTCGCGGTAGCGGGCGTTGAGGTCGGTGACCAGCTGCAGCACGCCGCGGTGCGCCGGGTCGTCCAGGTGCCACCAGTCCAGCGAGCGGCTCTCGGCCCACTCGGCGTCCTGCGCGAACTCCGAGCCCATGAACAGCAGCTGCTTGCCCGGGTGGGCCCACATGTAGGCCAGGTAGGCCCGCAGGTTGGCCAGCTGCTGCCACCGGTCGCCCGGCATCTTCCGCAGCAGGGAGCCCTTGCCGTACACGACCTCGTCGTGGCTGATCGGCAGCACGTAGTTCTCGGAGTAGGCGTAGATCATCGAGAACGTCAGCTGCCCGTGGTGGTAGCTGCGGTGCACCGGCTCCTTGGCCATGTAGCTCAGCGAGTCGTGCATCCAGCCCATGTTCCACTTGAAGCCGAAGCCCAGGCCGCCGAGGTGCGTCGGGCGGGTGACCCCCGGCCACGCCGTCGACTCCTCGGCCACGGTGATGACGCCGGGCACCTCGCGGTACACGGTCGCGTTCATCTCCTGGAGGAACTCGACCGCCTCGAGGTTCTCCCGGCCGCCGTACTGGTTCGGCGACCACTGCCCTTCCTCGCGGGAGTAGTCCAGGTAGAGCATCGAGGCGACGGCGTCGACCCGGATGCCGTCGATGTGGAACTCCTTGCACCAGTACAGGGCGTTGGCGACCAGGAAGTTGCGCACCTCGCTGCGGCCGAAGTCGAAGACGTAGGTGCCCCAGTCCGGCTGCTCGCCCCGCCGCGGGTCGCCGTGCTCGTAGAGCGCGGTGCCGTCGAAGCGGGCCAGCGCCCAGTCGTCCTTCGGGAAGTGTGCGGGGACCCAGTCGACGATCACGCCGATGCCGGCCTGGTGGGCCCGGTCGACGAGGTAGCGGAAGTCGTCGGGGCTGCCGTACCGCGCGGTGGGCGCGTAGTAGGAGGTGACCTGGTAGCCCCACGACCCGCCGAAGGGGTGCTCGGCGACCGGCATGAACTCGATGTGGGTGAAGCCGGCGTCGACCACGTAGTCGATCAGCTCGTCGGCCAGCTCCCGGTAGGACAGGCCCTGCCGCCACGAGCCGGCGTGCACCTCGTAGACGCTCATCGGCCGCTGGTGCCAGCCGGCCTCGGCCCGGCGGGCCAGCCACTCGTCGTCGCCCCACTCGTGGCCGGACTCGGTGACGACCGAGGCGTTGGCGGGCGGGACCTCGGTGGCGAAGGCCAGCGGGTCGGACTTGTGCCGCCAGTGACCGTCGGCGCCGAGCACCTGGTAGCGGTACCTGCTGCCGACGGGGACTCCCGGGATGAAGATCTCCCACACGCCCGAGGAGCCCAGCGAGCGCATCGGGTAGGCGCGGGCCTCCCAGTAGTCGAAGTCACCGGTCACCCGGACGCCGCGGGCGTTGGGCGCCCACACGGCGAACGAGACGCCCTGCACCTGCCCGCGCGCGGTGTCGTACCGCCGCACGTGCGAGCCGAGCACCTCCCAGAGCCGCTCGTGCCGGCCCTCGCTGATGAGGTGCCGGTCGACCTCGCCGACGGTCGGCAGCCAGCGGTAGGGGTCGTCGACCTCGTAGGTCTGCCGGCCGCCGTGCTCGTCGGAGTAGCTGACCTCGAGCCGGTAGTCGCCCGGCTGGTGCGGCAGCCGGGCCTCGTGGATGCCGCCGCCGTGCAGCTGGTGCGCCTCGTACCGCGTGCCGTCCTGGTCGACGACCACGACCGAGACGGCGTCCGGCCGCAGGGCGCGGACCGCCCAGCCGTCGCCGGTCCGGTGCGCGCCGAGCACGCTGTGCGGCGAGTAGGACCAGCCCTCCACGACGGCCCGCAGCTCGTCGCCGGTCACCTCGGACGGCGGGGACTGCTCTGCGTGCGCGGCGGCCACGGTCTCCGGGTCGCGGTCGTCGGGCACGTCGGTGGGTGCCGGGCCGGGCGGGGTGCCCGGCTCGCCGCCGGGCCCGGCGGGGCCCCCCTCACCCGGCTGCGCGGGCGCGCCGGTGCCGTCGCCCGGCTCGGCCACGGGCCCCGGGGCCACGACCGGCGGGGTCGTGCCGCCCTGCGCGACGACGTCGTCGCCCTGCTCCCCGAGGACGGCCGGTCCGGTGTCCGCGGCCGGGGCGGGCGCGGCCTTCTTGCGGGGGGCCCGCTTGGCGGGCGCCGTCGCGGCCGGCTCCCCGGTGGACTCGGTGGTGGCCTCGGCGACCTTCTTCGCCGCCTTCCGGACCGCGGTGCCGGCCTTCTTCGCCGCCGCCGTGGCCTTCTCGGCGGGCGCCTTCTTCGCGGTGGTCTTCCGGGCGGTGGTCTTCTTCGCGGGGGCGCCCTCGGCCGGCTCGCCGGCGGCCGCGGTCTTCTTCGCGGCGCGCTTGCGGGCGGGCGCGTTGACGACCGGGCCGGGTTCGGCCGCCTCGGCCGCGGCCGTGCGCTCCTCGACGGCGGCCTGCAGCTCCTCCTTCGTCGCGGGGGTCTGCGCGTCGGACCGGGGGGAGCCGGTGGTGTCGTCGGGCGATGTCATCGCGTGCCGTCCTCTTCCGTGCGGTCGGTCGGGGGTCGCTGGGCCGGGGTCCGAGCCGGAGCTCAACCCGCGGCGGTGATCCGGGACAGGGACTGCAACGGGATCATGAGCCAGTGCGGGCGGTTGCGCGCCTCGTAGACGCACTCGTAGACGGCCTTGTCCGCCTCGAACGCCCGCAGCAGCGGGGAGTCCCCGCACGGGTCGGAGCCGCTGGCGGCGGAGTACCCGGCGCAGAACGCGGCCCGGTTGCGCTCTGCCCACTCCTGCGCCCGGTATGCCCGCTGCGGGTCCTCGGGCTGCTCGACGAGCATGTGGCGGGCGGCGTAGTCGAAGCTGCGCAGCATCCCGGCGACGTCCCGCATGGGGCTGTCGAGCTCCCGGCGGGCGGCCAGCGGCCGGGCCGGCTCGCCCTCGAAGTCGAGCACCACCCAGCCGGTGGCGGTGCGCAGCACCTGCCCGAGGTGCAGGTCGCCGTGCACCCGCTGCCGGACCACGGGCTCGACGGCCCCGGCCACCGCGGCGTAGACCGCGCGCAGCCCCTCGGCGTGCTCGGCCAGCTGCGGGACGACGGAGGTCGCCGCCTCCAGCCGCGCGGTCATCTGCTCGGCGACCGTGGCGAACCACGCCTCGTCGGCCGGCTCGGTGGGCAGGACCGCGGCCATGTCGGCGTGCACCGACGCGGTCGCCGCGCCGAGGCGCTCGCTGTCGGCGGCGAAGTCCCCGCCGACCTCGTCGGCGTGCAGGTCGCCCTCGGCGTAGAGGTCCCGCACGCTGGCCGTGGCCAGTCGCCACCCGTCGCTGGCGTTGGGCACGAACGTCTGCAGCATCGCCACCGTCGCCGGCGGCACCGACGGGTCGGGGTCGTCGATCTCGATGTGCCCCAGCAGCGGAGCGATGTGCGGGTTCTGCGTCTTGCGCAGCGCGTCGTGCACCTCGACGTCCGGGTTGAGCCCGGGCTCGAGCCGGCGGAACAGCTTGAAGATCGCCTCCGAGCCGTACACCAGCGAGGTGTTGCTCTGCTCGGTGGAGACGATGTCGCCCGGCAGGCCCTCGGGGATGTAGGCCACGCCCGCCGGGTGGAAGTGCATCGGTCCGATGGTGGAGGCGCTGACCAGGTGCACCAGCCACGGCACGGTGGCGTCGCGGTCGCGCATCGCGTCGTAGGCGTAGCTCTCCCGGTCACCGGAGGGCACCGCCCCGACGAACGCCGAGCTGAGGTCCTCGGCGGGGGACTCCCGCCAGGACAGCGGCACCAGGTAGGTCTCGGTGGCGCCGTCGGCGTAGGTGACCCGCACCCGGTGCACGGAGAGGACCGGGTCGGCCTGGTCGAGCAGGAAGCCCTCCTCGGTCACGTCGGCCCACTCCCTGCCCTTGCCGCCGAACCAGCGCTGGTGCGGCATCCAGTCACGGAGCAGGTCGGTCAGTGCGGTGCGCGGGGTGGCGCTCATCGGTCTCCTCCGGCGGGGGCGTCGTCGCCGGTCCGGGTGTCGCTGTCCCCGGGGATCTCCTCGGCGGCGGTGACCAGGCCGGCCGCCAGGAGCGACTCGGCGATCGGGCTGGTCGCGGTGGTCTCCCAGTCCTCGGGCTCCTCGACCGGCGCCTCGACGGGCTTGGCCAGCTCGAACCAGTAGAAGCCGTGCCCGGACAGGGTGAGCATGTAGGGCAGGACGCCGATCTGCGGGAACTCGACCCGGCCGGTCAGCTCGATGGGCGTGTAGCCCTCGAAGCGGCGCAGGTCGAGCTCCACCGGCTGCGGGAAGCGGGACAGGTTGTTCACGCAGAGCACCACGTCGTCGCCGAACTCCCGGACGAACGAGAGCACCGTGGGGTTGCGCGAGCCGATCTCGGCGTAGCTGCCCAGCCCGAAGGTCGGGTGCTGCTTGCGCACGTGGATCATCTGCCGGATCCAGTGCAGCATCGACGTGGTGTTGCGCAGCTGCTGCTCGACGTTGGTGGTCTGGTAGCCGTAGACCGGGTCCATGTTCAGCGGCAGGTACATCCGCTGGGGGTCGGCGGTGGAGAACCCGCCGTTGCGGTCCGGGGTCCACTGCATGGGGGTCCGGACGCCGTCGCGGTCACCGAGCCAGATGTTGTCGCCCATCCCGATCTCGTCGCCGTAGTAGAGGACCGGCGACCCCGGGAGGGAGAGCAGGAGCGCGTTGAACAGCTCCAGGGTGTCCATGTCGTTGTCCAGCAGCGGCGCCAGCCGGCGGCGGATGCCGATGTTGGCCTTCATGCGGGGGTCCTTCGCGTACTCCGCCCACATGTAGTCGCGCTCCTCGTCGGTGACCATCTCCAGGGTCAGCTCGTCGTGGTTGCGCAGGAAGATGCCCCACTGGCAGTTGTCCGGGATGTCCGGCGTGGAGGCCATGATCTCCGAGATCGGGAACCGCTGCTCCCGCCGCACCGCCATGAACAGCCGCGGCATCACCGGGAAGTGGAAGGCCATCTGGCACTCGTCGCCGTCCTCGCCGAAGTACTCGACGACGTCGGCCGGCCACTGGTTGGCCTCGCACAGCAGCACCCGGTCGGGGTAGTCGGCGTCGACGACCTTGCGGACGTGCTTGAGGAACTCGTGGGTCCGCGGCAGGTTCTCGCAGTTGGTCCCCTCGTCCTCGAACAGGTAGGGGACGGCGTCGAGGCGGAAGCCGTCGATGCCGAGGTCCAGCCAGAACCGCAGGGCGTCGACGATCGCCTCCTGCACGCGCGGGTTCTCGAAGTTGAGGTCCGGCTGGTGGGAGAAGAAGCGGTGCCAGAAGTACTGCTTGCGCACCGGGTCGAACGTCCAGTTCGAGCTCTCGGTGTCGACGAAGATGATCCGGGCGTCGGGGTAGCCGGTGTCGTCGTCGGCCCACACGTAGAAGTCGCCGTAGGGCCCGTCGGGGTCGCTGCGGCTGGCCTGGAACCAGGGGTGCTGGTCCGAGGTGTGGTTCATGACGAAGTCGATGATCACGCGGATGCCGCGGGAGTGGGCCGCGGTGAGGAACTCCTCGAAGTCCTCGATGTCGCCGAACTCCGGCAGCACGGCGGTGTAGTCGCTGACGTCGTAGCCGCCGTCGCGCAGCGGGGAGGCGAAGAACGGCGGCAGCCAGAGGCAGTCGACGCCCAGCCACTGCAGGTAGTCCAGCTTGTCGATCATGCCGCGCAGGTCGCCGACGCCGTCGGCGTTGCTGTCGGCGAAGCCGCGGACCAGCACCTCGTAGAAGACGGCGCGCTTGTACCACTCGGGGTCGGTGCCGGGTGCGGGCAGCGCGGAGGGGGCGCCGCGGGATGCGGGGGGTTCGGGCAGGGGAACGGTCATCGCAGGTGGTCGTCCTCGGGTCTACGCGGTCGGGAGCGGAAGGACCTCGTCCACCTCGCCCCGCGCGCGCTCGGGGCGAGCCTCGGGTCGAGGCCGGCGCGAGCGGCGGGGCAAGGGGTCCCCTCTCAGGTCACCGGGGCCGGCGGCTGGACCGGCCGGGGGAAGGCCAGCGAGAACACGTGCGCCGGCTCGCGGTAGGGGTCGAGCTCGACGTAGTTGAACTGCCCCCAGTCGTAGGAGGCGCCGCTGATCTCGTCGGTGACCGAGAAGCGCTCGTGCCAGTCCAGCCCGAGCGCCGGGAGGTCCAGCGCGGTGGTGCCGATCTGGGTGTTGTGGCTGTCGAGCGACACCACGACGAGGACGGCGTCCTGCGAACCCGGGTCGGTCTTGGTGAAGCACAGCAGGTTCGGGTTGTCGACGTGGTGGAAGCGCAGCGTGCGCAGCTGCTGCAGCGCGGGGTGCGCGCGCCGGATCTCGTTGAGCCGCCGCAGGTAGGGGGCGAGGCTGCGGCCCGCCGCCTCGGCGCCGGCCCAGTCGCGGGGTCGCAGCTGGTACTTCTCGCTGTCGAGGTACTCCTCGCTGCCGGGCCGGACGGCGACGTGCTCGAACAGCTCGTAGCCGGAGTAGACGCCCCAGGTCGGGCTCATCATCGACGCGAGCACCGCGCGGATCTTGAACATCGGCGGCCCGCCGTACTGCAGCGAGGCGTGCAGGATGTCCGGGGTGTTCACGAAGAAGTTGGGCCGCATGTAGTGGCTGTGGTCGGCCAGCTCGCGGCCGTAGTCCTCCAGCTCCCCGCGCTGGGTGCGCCAGGTGAAGTACGTGTAGGACTGCGTGAACCCGAGCCGGGCGAGCTGGTGCATCATGGCCGGCCGGGTGAAGGCCTCGGCGAGGAAGAGCACGTCCGGGTCGGTCTTCTTGACCTCCCAGATCAGCCAGTGCCAGAAGTTCAGCGGCTTGGTGTGCGGGTTGTCGACGCGGAAGATGCGCACCCCGGCGGCGATCCAGTGCCGCACCACCCGCAGCACCTCGGCGTAGATGCCCTCGGGGTCGTTGTCGAAGTTGACCGGGTAGATGTCCTGGTACTTCTTCGGCGGGTTCTCCGCGTAGGCGATCGACCCGTCGGGCTTGGTGGTGAACCACTCGGGGTGCTCCTTGACCCACGGGTGGTCCGGGGCGGCCTGCAGCGCGAGGTCGAGGGCCACCTCCATGCCCAGCTCACCGGCCCGCCAGACGAAGTCCTGGAAGTCCTGCATCGTGCCCAGCTGCGGGTGGACGGCGTCGTGCCCGCCCTCCTCGGCCCCGATCGCCCACGGCGACCCGACGTCGTCCGGGTCGATCTCGTAGGGGTTGCCGCCGGGGAACTGGGGCGTGTTCGGGCCCTTGCGGTTGACCCGGCCGATCGGGTGGATCGGTGGCAGGTACACGACGTCGAAGCCCATGTCGGCGATGGCCGGCAGCCGGTCCGCCGCCGTCCGGAAGGTGCCGTGGGTGGGCCGCCCGCCGACCACCGGACCCTCCGAGCGGGGGAAGAACTCGTACCAGCTGCCGAACAGCGCCCGCCGGCGGTCGACCCACACGTCGTGGTCGGGCGTCGCGGTGACCAGCTCCCGGACCGGGTGGGCGTCGAGGTACTCCTGCATCGCGGTGGCCAGCGCGGGGGCCACCCGCTGGTGCAGCTCGCGGGAGGGGTCGCGCAGGGCGGCGGCCGCCTCGCCCAGGCGGGACCGCCACCCGGCGTCGGCGTCCTCGGCGACGCGCTCGAGCAGCCGCGCCCCCTCCTCCAGGTCGTTGGCGAGCTCCTCAGGGCCCTGGCCGGCCGCGATCTTGACCTCGACGGCGTGGTGCCAGGTGGCCAGCGGGTCGCTCCACGCCTCGATGCGGAAGCGCCAGCGGCCCTCGGTGTCCGGCACCACCGTGGTCAGCCACCGGTCGGGCTGGTCGCCGTACCGGCGCATGCGGTTGAGCGGGCCCCGGCTGCCGTCCGGGGCGGTCCAGACCACGTCCGCGGCCACGGCGTCGTGGCCCTCGCGGAACACGGTGGCGGTGATCGGGACGTGCTCGCCGACCACGGCGCGGGCCGAGAAGGACCCGCACGACACGACGGGGGCGACATCGGTGATGCCGAGACGGAGATCTGCGCGGCCAGTCATCCCGGCCACGCTATCGAGGTCCCGGTCCGCGGGCACATCGGCCGCGGGACCTCCCCGGACGGGTGGTGCGCCCTCCGGGGATCCGGTGTGGCGCGGCCGCCGCCTCACTAGTCTCGGCCCGTGCGAGCTCTCCGTCGGTTCACCGTCCGGGCGTCGCTCCCCGAGGAGTTGATGCCGCTGTCCCAGCTGGTCATGAACCTGCGGTGGTCGTGGCACCCCGAGACGCGGGACCTCTTCGAGGCCCTCGACCCCCAGCTGTGGCGCTCCTGCGGCGGCGACCCGGTCAAGGTGCTGGGGGAGGTCTCCGCCGAGCGGCTGGCCACGCTGGCCCGCGACCGCCGCTTCGTCCGCCGCCTGCAGGACGTGGTGGAGGACCTGGAGGAGTACCTGTCGGCCCCGCACTGGTACCAGTCGCTGGGCGGGCGGGACTCGACCAGCACGGTGCCGGCGAGCATCGCCTACTTCTCCGCCGAGTTCGGCATCACCGAGGTGCTGCCGCAGTACTCCGGCGGTCTCGGCATCCTGGCCGGCGACCACCTCAAGGCCGCCTCGGACCTCGGCGTCCCGCTGATCGGAGTGGGGCTGCTCTACCGGGCCGGCTACTTCGAGCAGGGCCTGTCGGCCGACGGGTGGCAGCTGGAGCACTACCCGGCGCTGGACCCCCACGGCCTGCCGGTCAAGCTGCTGCGCCGGCCGGACGGGTCGGCCGTCGTCATCACCGTCCCGCTGCCCGAGGGGCGGACGCTGCACGCGCACGTCTGGCGGGCCCAGGTCGGCCGCGTCACGCTGCTGCTGCTCGACAGCGACGTGGAGGAGAACGCCCCGTCCGAGCGGGTGGTCACCGACCGGCTCTACGGCGGCGACGAGGACCACCGCCTGCGGCAGGAGATGCTGCTGGGCATCGGCGGGGTCCGCGCCCTGCGGGCGTGGTGCCAGCTCACCGGGACGCCGGCGCCGGAGGTCTACCACGCCAACGAGGGGCACGCCGGCTTCCTGGGGCTCGAGCGCATCCGCGAGCTGACCGAGTCGCACGGGCTGTCGTTCGCCGAGGCCCTCCAGGCGGTGCGCGCCGGCACCGTGTTCACGACGCACACCCCCGTGCCGGCCGGCATCGACCGGTTCCCCCGGGCGCTCATCGAGCGCTACTTCGCCGGCTTCGGCGTCCCGCTCGACCAGCTCATCCCGCTGGGGGCCGAGGAGGACCCGACGAAGTTCAACATGGCCCACATGGGCCTGCGGCTGGGGCAGCGGGCCAACGGCGTCAGCCGGCTGCACGGCGAGGTCAGCCGGGGCATGTTCAACGGCCTGTGGCCGGGCTTCGACGAGGACGACGTGCCGATCACCTCGATCACGAACGGCGTGCACGCGCCGACGTGGACCGCGCGCGAGCTGGTCGAGCTGGGCACCCAGGCGACCAGCGCGGGCGACCCCAACGAGATCGCCGGGGACGTGCACTTCGACGGCGTGGACCGCATCCCGGCCGGTGAGCTGTGGAGCACCCGGCGGCTGCTGCGGGGCCGGCTCGTGGAGGAGGTCCGCCGCCGGCTGCGGGAGTCGGCGCTCTCGCGCGGGATGGCCGAGGCCGAGGTCGGCTGGACCGAGTCCGCCTTCGACCCCGACGTCCTCACCATCGGCTTCGCCCGGCGGGTGCCGTCCTACAAGCGGCTGACGCTCATGCTGCGCGACCCCGAGCGGCTGCGGGCGCTGCTGCTGGACGAGGAACGGCCGGTCCAGCTGGTCATCGCCGGCAAGAGCCACCCGGCCGACGACGGCGGCAAGCAGCTCATCCAGCAGATGGTGAAGTTCGCCGACGACCCCGCCATCCGGCACCGCATCGCCTTCCTGCCCGGGTACGACATCGGCATGGCCCGCTACCTCTACTGGGGCTGCGACGTCTGGCTGAACAACCCGCTGCGGCCGCTCGAGGCCTGCGGCACCTCCGGCATGAAGGCCGCGCTGAACGGGGGGCTCAACCTCTCCATCCGCGACGGCTGGTGGGACGAGTGGTTCGACGGCCAGAACGGCTGGGCCATCCCCACCGCCGACGGCCTCGGGAACCCCGACCGCCGCGACGAGGTGGAGGCGCGGGCCATCTACGAGCTGCTCTCCACCCAGGTCGTGCCGCGGTTCTACGAGACCGACCGGGACGGCGTGCCCACCCGGTGGGTCGAGATGGTCCGGCACACCCTCCGCGAGACCGGGCCGAAGGTGCAGGCGACCCGGATGGTGCGCGACTACGTGCAGCGGCTCTACGTCCCGGCGGCCGGCTCCTCCCGGGCCATGGCCGACGGCGGGTACGAGGCCGCGCGCAGCGAGGCGTCCTGGCGGGCCCACCTGCTCGAGCACTGGGGCGCCGTGCGGGTGGCCTACGTCGAGGCCACCGGCGCGGGGGACACCCCGGAGATCGGTGGGTCCCTGGCGCTGCGCGCCGAGGTCGAGCTGCCGGGCCTCACGCCGGGCGACGTCGAGGTGCAGGCGGCCTACGGCCGGGTGGACGACGTCGACGGGCTGCACGAGGTGACCACGCTGCCGATGAGCCACGAGCACGGGGACGGCTCCCGGCACTGGTTCACCGCCACGCTGCCGCTCGAGCGCACCGGCTCCTTCGGCTACACCGTGCGCGTGCTGCCGCACTCGGAGCACCTGTCCGACCCCGCGGAGCTGGGCCTGGTCGCCACGGCCTGAGCAAGGAGCCCGTCCCGTCCCGGGCGGGCCACGGGCGGCACACCCGTCCCGGCGGTCGCACCGGTCCCGCGACCGGTGCGACCGACCGGCGTGGCGGCGGCGGCCGGTCACCCGCTCGGGTGAGTCGTCATTAGGCTGGACGCCATGCCCGACCGCTGTGAAGTCCTGCCCGGAGACTCCGTCGTCGCCCGACGCGGGGGCGGGCTGCTGTGGGTGGACGCGCCCGGCTCGCCCGCACTGGTAGCCGCACTCCACGCCTGCCTGGGCATCTCCGGCCCGGGCGCCGAGCGGGTGCTCGCCGCGGTCGCGGGTCAGGTCGGCACGCTCGGCGGGTCCGCGTCCTTCGCGCTGGTGCTGAGCGACACCGCCGACGGCGCCGGCACCGGCGTGGCGCTCTGGGCGGGCAAGGGGCAGCCGGCCGTCGACGGCGTCCCGGTCTCCGGCAGCCCCGTGGAGGGCTGCTCGCTGGCCGCCGGGTTCCCGCTGGGCCAGACGCTGTTCGTCGGTCCCGGTCAGCCGGTGCCGACCATGCCCCCCGGTGTCGCCATGGACCTGGTGGAGGGGACCGTGCCCGGCTCGGGCGCCATGCTGCACCTGGCCGCTGCGGCGCACCCCTCCGCGGCCCCGGCCCCGCAGGCCGCCGCGGCGCCGTCGTCCTTCACCGCCAGCTCGGACTCCGGCTTCGGCAAGTCCGCCGGCTCCACCGGGTTCGGTGCCGGCTCGGGCGGGTTCGGTGCCGCCACCCCCCAGGCCGCCGACCCCGACGGCGGCGAGGCCACGGCCTTCTGGAAGCCCGAGGAGCCGGCCGCCCCCGTGCTGCGCTTCGACGACGGGCTGGTCGTCACCGTCGACGAGGACCTCGTCCTCGGGCGCCGGCCGGACAACCACGAGCTGGTCACCAGCGGGTCGGCGCGCCCGGTGCCCATCGCCGACACCCAGAACGTGCTCTCCTCGGCGCACGCGGCCGTCCAGCGCAGCGGCGGCGAGGTCTCGCTGGTCGACCTGGGCTCGCTCAACGGCACCCACGTCGCCGGTCCGGAGGCCACCGAGTGGACCCAGCTCGAGCCCGGTGTCGCCCACCCGCTCTCCGACGGTGACCGCCTCCTGCTCGGCTGGACGGTCATCACCTTCGAGCAGCCCCAGGACTGAGTGATCGGTCGGCCTACCGGCCTCCAACCGCGGCCAGGTGCCGTCCCCGGCTCGCGCTGAGCCCTGCCGCCGCACTCGTCGCGGGACCCTCCGGGCCCCACTCCTCGACGGCACCGCACCGCGGCCAGGTGCCGTCCCCGGCTCGCGCTGAGCCCTGCCGCCGCACTCGTCGCGGGACCCTCCGGGCCCCACTCCTCGACGGCACCGCACCGCGGCCAGGTGCCGTCCCCGGCTCGCGCTGAGCCCTGCCGCCGCACTCGTCGCGGGACCCTCCGGGCCCCACTCCTCGACGGCACCGCACCGCGGCCAGGACCCGTTGCGCGACTGCGGGGAAGTCGTCGCCCGCCGGTCGCCGGCGACGACCTCCCCGCACCCGCTGGTGCCGCACCGGCCCGGACGCACCCGCGGGACCAGCGCGCACGCCCGCTCAGGGGCGGCGCAGCACCCGCAGCAGCCAGACCGTGCGCGCGCCCATGGGCACCGCGCCGGGCGCGACGACCGCCGGACGGGGCGGGGCCCCCGTCGGGTACTCCGTCGAGACGACGAGCTCGTAGCCGTCGGCCCACGGCGGCCCGGGCAGGTGCACGGTCACCGGGGCGGGCCCGGCGTGCACCCAGACCAGGTAGGAGTCGTCCTCGACCGGGCGGCCGCGCTCGTCGCGGTGCCGGATCCCGCGTCCGTCGAGGTACATGCCGAGCGTCTGCAGCCCGGTGTCGAACCAGTCCCCGGTGCCCAGCTGGTCGCCGCGCGGGTGGAACCAGGCGAGGTCCCGGGTCCCCCCGGTGCCCGGGATCTCGTGCCCGTCGAAGAACGCCTCCTGCCGCAGCACCGGTGAGCTCCGGCGCAGCCCGACCAGCCGGGTGACGAAGGCCCGCAGGTCCTCGTCGACCGAGCGCCAGTCGATCCAGGACAGCTCGTTGTCCTGGCAGTAGGCGTTGTTGTTGCCCTGCTGCGTGCGGCCCAGCTCGTCGCCGGCGGTCAGCATCGGGACGCCGGTGGACAGCAGCAGCGTGGCCAGGTGGTTGCGGACCTGCCGCGTCCGGACCGCGAGGACCTCCGGGTCGTCGGTGGGGCCCTCCACCCCGCCGTTCCAGTTCCGGTTGTGGCTCTCGCCGTCCCGGTTGTCCTCGCCGTTCGCCTCGTTGCGCTTGCGCTCGTAGGTCACCAGGTCGGCCAGGGTGAAGCCGTCGTGGGCGGTGACGAAGTTGATGCTCGCGAACGGCCGGCGCCCGTCGGAGCGGTAGAGGTCCGAGGAGCCGGTGAGCCGGTAGGCGAGGTCCCGGACGCCGACGTGCGCGCCCGCCCAGACGTCGCGGACGGTGTCGCGGTAGCGCCCGTTCCACTCGGTCCACAGCGGCGGGAAGTTGCCCACCTGGTACCCGCCCTCGCCGATGTCCCAGGGCTCGGCGATGAGCTTCACCCGGCTGACCACGGGGTCCTGGTGGACGACGTCGAAGAACGCCGAGAGCCGGTCGACGTCGTGCATCGACCGGGCCAGCGCCGCGGCGAGGTCGAAGCGGAACCCGTCCACGTGCATCTCGGTGACCCAGTAGCGCAGCGAGTCCATGAGCAGCGCCAGCACCGGGGGACGACGGACGTCGAGGGTGTTGCCGCAGCCGGTGTAGTCGGTGTACCGGGACGGGTTCTCCCCGCCCAGCCGGTAGTAGCCGGGGTTGTCGATGCCCTTGAACGACAGGGTCGGGCCGGTCTGGTCGCCCTCGGCGGTGTGGTTGTAGACGACGTCGAGCACGACCTCGATGCCGGCCGCGTGCAGCGCCTTCACCATGGCCTTGAACTCGGTGACCTGCTGCCCGGCGGTGCCGGCCGAGCTGTAGGCGGCGTGCGGGGCGAAGTAGCCGAGGGTGTTGTAGCCCCAGTAGTTCGTGAGCCCGCGGCGCAGCAGGTGCGGCTCGCTGACGAAGTGGTGGACCGGCAGCAGCTCGACGGCGGTGACGCCCAGCGACCGGAGGTGCTCGACGAAGGCCGGGTGCGCCAGCCCGGCGTAGGTGCCGCGCAGGGCCGGGGGGACGTCGGGGTGCGCCATGGTCGCGCCCCGGACGTGCACCTCGTAGATGACGGTGTCCGACCACGGGGTGCTCGGCGGCCGGTCGCCGTCCCACGGGAACGAGTCGTGGATGACCACGCCGCGTGGCACGTACGGCGCCGAGTCCCGCGGGTCGGCGGTGGTGGCGTCCACCGCGCCCTCGGGGTAGCCGAACAGCGCCGGGTGGAGGGTGAGGTCGCCGTCGACGGCGCGGGCGTAGGGGTCGAGCAGCAGCTTGGCCGGGTTGTACCGGTGGCCGGCCCCGGGGTCGTAGCTGCCGTGCACCCGGTAGCCGTAGCGCTGCCCCGGGCCGACGCCGGGCAGCCGGCCGTGCCAGACCTGGTGGGTGGTCTCGGTGAGCCGGTGCCGGTGCTCCGTGCCGTCGCGGTCGAACAGGCACAGGTCCACCGCCTGCGCACCGGCCGACCACAGGGCGAAGTTGGTGCCGGTCCCGTCCCAGTGGGCTCCCAGCGGTGCGGGGGAGCCGGGCCAGACCTCGGCGTCGTCCGGGCTGCTCACGTACACCCCGCGATCCTGCCCCGGCGGGGCCGTGCCGGGGGGCAGGACGGGCGGAACGGATCCGGGTTGGTTGGATGGGCCCGTGTCGAGCGAGCCGGTCGTCGAGATGCGCGGGGTGGACGTCGTCCGGGGGCGGACGCACCTCCTGCAGGGCGTGGACTGGACCGTCGAGGCCGACCAGCGCTGGGTGGTGCTGGGCCCCAACGGCGCGGGGAAGACGACGCTGCTGCAGCTGGCCGCGGCGCACATGCACCCCACCCGCGGTGAGGTGCACCTCCTGGGCGAGACGCTCGGCGCGGTCGACGTCTTCGAGCTGCGCCCGCGGATCGGGCTGACCAGCGCGGCCCTGGCCCTGCGCATCGAGCCCGGCGAGCGCACCGGCGACGTCGTCCTCTCGGCCGGGTACGCCGTCGTCGGCCGCTGGCGCGAGCGCTACGACGTGCACGACCTGACCCGCGCGGCGGTGCTCATGGAGCAGTGGGGCGTCGGGCAGTACGCCCACCGCCCGTTCGGCACCCTCTCGGAGGGGGAGCGCAAGCGGGTGCAGATCGCCCGCGCGCTCATGCCCGACCCGGAGCTGCTGCTGCTCGACGAACCCGGGGCCGGCCTCGACCTCGGGGGGCGGGAGGACCTCGTGGGCCGGCTGGCCGACCTCGCCCGCTACCACTACGCCCCGGCGCAGGTGCTGGTCACCCACCACGTCGAGGAGATCCCGCCCGGGTACACCCACGCGCTGCTGCTGCGCGAGGGCCGGGTGGTGGCCGCCGGGCCGGTCGGCCGGGTCCTGGTGCCCGAGGCGCTGTCGGAGACCTTCGGCCTGCGGCTGGACGTGGAGCGCCGCGACGGTCGCTACACCGCCCACCGCGCGGCCTGAGGAACGGACCCTGCTGCCCCCCGCCACTCGCAGGCTCGCGGCGGGCCCTGCAGCAGGGCCGCCCTCCTCCCCGCCCCTCGCAGGCTCGGGGCGCGACCCGGGAGGGGGCCACCGCGAGCGGGCGAGCGGTGGGGGGCAGGGGGTCCTCTAGGGTGCGGACGACGACGTCGTCCACCCGCTGGAGGGCCCCATGGCAGCGCCGGAGTTCGTGACCCTGCAGGTGGCCGACGGGGTGGGCACCATCCGCCTCGACCGGCCGAAGATGAACGCGATCAACGAGCAGCTGCACATGGAGGTGCGGGCCGCGGCCATCGAGGCCGGTGCCCGCGAGGACGTCCGGGCGGTGGTGATCTACGGCGGCGAGCGGGTGTTCGCCGCCGGCGCCGACATCAAGGCCATGGCCGAGCTGGACGGCCGCACCATGGTGGCCTGGGGCCGCGAGCTGACCGACTCCTTCACGCGGGTGGCGAAGATCCCGAAGCCGGTCATCGCCGCGATCACCGGCTACGCCCTCGGTGGCGGCTACGAGCTGGCGCTGTGCGCGGACTTCCGGGTGATGGGCACCTCGGCCAAGGTCGGGCAGCCGGAGATCCTGCTCGGCGTGATCCCGGGCGCCGGCGGCACGCAGCGGCTGGCCCGGCTGGTCGGCCCGGCACGGGCCAAGGACCTGATCTTCACCGGCCGGCACGTCGGCGCCGAGGAGGCGCTGGAGATCGGCCTGGCCGACGCCGTCGTGCCGGACGACGAGGTGGCGTCCACCGCGGTCGCCATGGCGCGCAAGTTCGCCGCCGGCCCGCCGCTGGCGCTGGCCGCGGCGAAGCGGGCCGTCGACGAGGGGCTGGACCTCCCGCTGCAGGAGGGGCTGGGCCTGGAGAGCCGGCTGTTCGCCGAGCTGTTCGACACCGAGGACCAGGACACCGGCATGCGCTCGTTCCTCGAGAACGGCCCGGGGAAGGCCGCCTTCACCGGCCGCTGACCGCCGACCGGGCGGTGCCGGGCACGCCCGGGCGCAACCGCCCGTGCACGCGCCGTGGTGGGGCGCCCGGGGTGACCGGGGTCACCCCGGGCCGGGGTGGGCCCTCCGTTACCCGGCGGTAACCTCCACTATCGAGGCAGGCGGGCGCCGACCCGCAACCAGACACCCCAGCGCGGAGGTAGGTCTGACGATGGACATCGTCGTTCTGGTCAAGCAGGTCCCCGACTCCGGGAGCGAGCGCAACCTCGACCCGTCGGACAACACGGTCGCCCGGGGCAGCGCGGACAACGTCGTCAACGAGATCGACGAGTACGCGATCGAGGAGGCCCTGGTCCTCAAGGAGGCCCACGGCGGCGAGGTGACGGTGCTGACCGTCGGGCCCGAGTCGGCCTCCGACGCGATCCGCAAGGCGCTGTCGATGGGCGCGGACAAGGCCGTCCACGTGGTGGACGACGCCATCCACGGCTCCTGCGCGGTGCAGACCTCGGCGGTGCTCGCCGCGGCGCTGCAGCAGATGTCCTACGACATCGTGCTCTGCGGCGCGGAGTCCACCGACGGCCAGCTGTCGGTGATGCCGGCGCTGCTCTCCGAGCGGCTGGGCATCCCGCAGCTGTCGGGGGCCCGCAAGCTGACCGTCGAGGGCGGGGTCGCCAAGGTGGAGCGGCAGACCGACGGGGGCTACTGGGCCCTCGAGGCGCCGCTGCCGGCGATCGTGTCCACCTGGGACACCATCAACGAGCCGCGCTACCCCTCGTTCAAGGGGATCATGGCGGCCAAGAAGAAGCCGGTGGAGAAGAAGTCGCTGGCCGACCTCGGGGTGGACCCCTCCAGCGTCGGGCTGGCGACCGCGACCAGCCAGGTGCTGGACTTCACCGGCCGCCCGCCGAAGGGCGCCGGGGTCAAGGTCGTCGACGAGGGCGACGGCGCGGCCAAGCTGGTCGAGTTCCTCGCCAGCCAGAAGGTCGTCTGAGCACCGGCTCGGACCCGTCCGACCCGGCAATCGTCGAAGGAGACATCAGCAGTCATGGCAGAGGTCCTGGTCCTGGTCGAGGGCAACCCGACCGGCAGTGGGGTGCGCAAGACGACGCTGGAGGCGCTGACCGCCGCCCGGCCGCTCGGTGAGGTGTCGGCGGTCGTCGTCGGCGCCCCCGGCACGGCCGCCGCGGTGAAGGACGCCCTGGCCGAGTACGGCGCGCAGAAGGTCTACGTGGCCGAGTCCGAGGAGGTCGACCAGTACCTGGTCGCCCCCAAGGCCGAGGTGCTGGCCCAGCTCGTCGCCGACAAGCAGCCGGCCGCGGTCGTGATCCCGTCCTCCCCGGAGGGCAAGGAGATCGCCGGGCGGGTGGCCATCAGGACCGGCAGCGGGTTCCTGACCGACGTCACCGAGATCGCCGCCGACGGCACCGCGACCCAGGTCGCCTTCGCCGGCGCGACGATCGTGCACTCGAAGGTCACCACCGGCACGCCGATCTACACGGTGCGCGGCAACTCGGTCACCCCCGAGCCCGCCCCGGGCGCGGCCGAGGAGGAGCAGGTCGCCGTCTCCCTCTCGGACGCCGCGAAGCAGACCAAGGTGCTCGACCGCGTGGTGGAGCAGAAGTCCTCCCGCCCCGAGCTCACCGAGGCCTCCATCGTGGTCTCGGGCGGCCGCGGCGTCGCCTCGGCGGAGAACTTCTCGGTCATCGAGGGCCTGGCCGACTCGCTCGGCGCGGCCGTCGGCGCCTCCCGGGCCGCGGTGGACTCCGGCTTCTACCCGCACACCTTCCAGGTGGGGCAGACCGGCAAGACCGTCTCGCCGCAGCTCTACATCGCGGTGGGCATCTCCGGGGCCATCCAGCACCGGGCCGGCATGCAGACCTCGAAGACCATCGTCGCGGTCAACAAGGACCCCGAGGCGCCGATCTTCGAGCTCGCCGACTTCGGTGTCGTGGGCGACCTGAACACCGTCGTCCCGCAGGCCACCGAGCAGATCACCGCCCGCAAGTAGGAGGACCTCGAGAAGGACCCCGTCCTCCCCGCCCCTCGCACACTCCCGGCGGTGCCCAGGACGGGGCCGGGCCGCAGCGAGGCCGGGCGTCGAGCGCCGTCCCTCCGGGGGCGGCGCTCGACGCGTCTCCGGGGAAGGTGCCGCGGCCGTCCGCGGTTGGCGGGGACGTGGGCACGAGCGGGATCCTGGATCGTCAGCACCGGCTCCCGACGGCGGGCCTGCTGCTGCTGGTCACGCTCGTGGCGTTCGAGGCCATGGCGGTCGGGACGGCGATGCCCACGGCGGTCACCGAGCTCGACGGGCTGGCCTGGTACGGGTGGCCGTTCAGCGCCTACCTCGTGGCGTCCGTCGTCGGGATGGTGGTCGGCGGCGACGTGGGCGACCGGCGTGGGCCGCGGGCGGCGCTGGTCGGCGGGGTCGCGGTGTTCGCGGCGGGCCTGCTGGGCGCCGGGGCGGCCTCGGGCATGGCCGTGCTCGTCGCCGCCCGCGCCGTGCAGGGGTTCGGCGGCGGCCTGGTCGCGGTCGCCCTCTACGTGGTGGCCGGGCAGGCCTACGCCGCCGAGCTGCGCCCGCGGCTGTTCGGCGCCATCTCGGCGGCCTGGGTGCTGCCGGCGCTGGTCGGCCCGCTGGTCGCCGGGCTGCTGACGACCCACGCCAGCTGGCGGTGGGTGTTCCTCGGCCTGCTGCCGCTGGCCGCGCTGAGCGTGCTGCTCGTCCGGCCGGCGCTGCGCGGCCTCCGCCCCGCCGGGAACGCCCCCGGGGGTCGGCGCGGCGGGCGGGCGGTGTGGGCGTCCCTCGCCGGGCTCGGCATCGCGGTGCTGCAGCTGGCCGGCCAGCGGCTGGACCGGCCGGCCCTGCTGGTCGCCGTCCCCGGGGTCCTCGCGCTGGCCGCGGGGCTGCGCCGGCTGCTGCCGGCGGGCGTCGTCCGCGCCCGGCCGGGGCTGCCGGCGGTCATCGGCGCACGCGGCCTGCTGGCCGGTGCGTTCTTCGGCATGGACGTGCTGCTGCCGCTGTCGCTGACCCAGCTGCACGGCTACGGGCCGACCGCGGCGGGGATCCCGCTGACCGCCGGGGCGGTGGGCTGGGCGGTGGCCTCCCAGGTGCAGGGGCGCCACCCCGGCATCCCCCGCGCCCGGTTGCTGCGGATCGGGTTCGTGCTGCTGGCCGTCGGCGTCGCGGGCACCGCGCTGATCGCGGTGCCGGGGGTCGGCGGGTGGCCGGCCTACCTGACCTGGGCGGTGGCCGGGCTCGGCATGGGGCTGGGCATGCCCAGCGTCGGCGTGCTGCTGCTCGAGCAGTCACCGGAGCACCGCCGGGGAGCGGACTCGGCGGCGTTCCAGATCGCCGACGTCACCGCCTCCGCGCTCTGCGTCGGGCTGGTGGGGGTGCTGGTCGGGGCGGCGACCGCGGGGCTGCTGCCGCCGGCCGCGGCGGTGGCCGTGTCCGCCGCCGTCCTCGCCTCGCTGGCCGCCATGGGCGCGGCCGTGTCACCGCGGACCGCGGTCCCGGCCGTCCCGGCCGACGACCGGGCCGCCCGGACTACCCTGGCGGCGTCATGACGTACCTCGACCACGCGGCGACCACGCCGCTGCTCCCCGAGGTCCTGGCTGCGATGACCGAGCAGCTCGGCCGGGTGGGCAACGCCTCGTCGTTGCACGCCAGCGGGCGGGCCGCCCGCCGGGTCGCCGAGCAGGCGCGCGAGCGGCTGGCCGAGGCGCTCGGTGCCCGGCCCTCCGAGGTCCTCTTCACCGGTGGCGGCACCGAGGGGGACAACCTGGCCGTCAAGGGCATCTTCTGGGCCCGCCAGGAGGCCGACTCCCGCCGCCGGCGGCTGGTGGTCAGCCCGGCCGAGCACCACGCGGTCCTCGACAGCGCCGAGTGGCTGGCCAAGCACGCCGGTGCCGACCTCACCTGGGTGCCCGTCGAGCCCAGCGGGCGGGTGACCCCCGACGCCCTGCGCGCCGCCCTCGGCGACGGCGACGACGTGGCCGTGGCCAGCGTCATGTGGGCCAACAACGAGATCGGCACGGTGAGCGACCTCGCCGCCCTCGCCGCCGTGGCGCACGAGGTCGGGGTGCCGCTGCACACCGACGCCGTGCAGGCGGTCGGCCAGGTGCCGGTGGACTTCGGCACCAGCGGCGTCGACGCCCTCACCATGACCGGGCACAAGCTCGGCGGGCCGGTGGGCGCCGGGGTCCTCCTGCTGCGCCGGGACGCCGAGTGCATGCCGCTGCTGCACGGCGGCGGGCAGGAACGCGACGTCCGTTCCGGCACCCTGGACGTCGCGGCCATCGTCGGCCTCCAGGTGGCCACCTGCCTGGCCGTCGCCGGCCGGGAGGACCGGGCCACGCGGCTGCGGGACCTCCGCGACCGGCTGGTCGCCGGCGTGGTCGCGCAGGTGCCCGACGCCCAGCTCAACGGTGCGCCGCTGGACGACGAGGTCGCCGGCGGTCCCGGACGCCTCCCCGGCAACGCCCACCTGTCCTTCCCCGGCGCGGAGGGGGACGCCCTGCTGATGCTCCTCGACGCGCGCGGGGTCGAGTGCTCGACGGGCTCGGCCTGCAGCGCCGGGGTCGCCCGGCCCAGCCACGTCCTGCTGGCCACGGGGGCGGACCCCGACCGCGCCCGCAGCTCGTTGCGGTTCAGCCTCGGGACGACGTCCACCGACGCCGACGTCGACGCCGTGCTGGAGGTCATCGGCCCGGTCGTGGAGCGGGCCCGCCGCGCGGGGATGAACCGGCGATGAGGGTCCTCGCGGCCATGAGCGGGGGCGTCGACTCCGCCGTCGCCGCGGCGCTGGCGGTCGACGCCGGTCACGACGTCACCGGGGTGCACCTGGCCCTCTCGCCCGACCGCCGGGCGCTGCGCAGCGGCGCGCGCGGCTGCTGCAGCGTCGAGGACGCCCACGACGCCCGCCGCGTCGCCGACGAGCTCGGCATCCCCTTCTACGTGTGGGACCTCGCCGAGCGGTTCACCGAGGACGTCGTCGACGACTTCGTGGCCGAGTACGCGGCCGGCCGCACGCCCAACCCCTGCCTGCGGTGCAACGAGCGGATCAAGTTCGCGGCGGTCCTGGACCGGGCGCAGGCGCTGGGCTTCGACGCGGTGGTGACCGGTCACCACGCCCGGCTGGCCGACGGGCTGCTGCGGCGCTCGGTCGACGCGGCCAAGGACCAGTCCTACGTGCTCGCCGTCCTCCGGCCGGAGCAGCTGGCCGGCGCGCTGTTCCCGCTCGGGGGCACGACCAAGCAGCGGGTGCGGGAGATCGCCGCCGACCGCGGCTTCGCGGTGGCCGCGAAGGCGGACTCGCACGACATCTGCTTCATCCCGGACGGCGACACCCGCGCCTTCCTGGCGCGCCGGCTGGGCGAGCAGCCCGGCCCGGTCGTGGACGCGGGGACGGGCGCGACCGTCGGGACGCACTCGGGGACCTACGGCTTCACCGTCGGGCAGCGCCGGGGGCTCGGCGTGGCGGCGGGAGACTCCCGGCCGCGCTACGTCCTGGGTATCGAGCCGGTCTCCCGCACCGTCACCATCGGCACCGCCGACCTGGCCGGCGTGGGGGAGGTCCGCACCGCGGCCCCGACCTGGACCGCGGCGGCACCCTCGCTGCCCCTGCGCGCCGAGGTCCAGCTCCGGGCGCACGGCACCCCGGTGCCGTGCACCGTGCGGCCCGCACCCGAGGGCGGTCTGGCCATCGAGCTCGACACCGCCCAGCGCGGCGTCGCCCCCGGGCAGTCCGCGGTCCTCTACGCCCCGGACGCCGAGCGCGGTGACCTCGTGCTCGGCCAGGGAGCCGTGCTCGGCACCTCCTGAGGTCACCGCACGGTGGGGCGGCCGGCCCGGGTCGTGACCGGGTCGGTGATGTGCAGCCGCGGCGCACGATCCGCGGCGAGCTGCGCACCGACCGCACACCACCCGGTCGGCGAGACGCTCCGCGGTGGCTGCTCGCCCACCCGAGAGCCGCGGGTGACCGGTGCGGGCGACGGCGGCCGGCGGACTACCGTCGCCGTCGTGGCCCCACCGATCGACCCGGTCCCGCCGACGGAACCCGTCCCCCCGGCCGGCCCCTCGCCCGAGGAGGAGCCGACCCCGGTGGGGTTCACCTGGGGGCCCGCCACCGGGGTCGGCTCCCTGCCGTCCACCGACCCGGTCGAGGCGCTGCGCGTGGTCACCGGTGAGCTCCCGGGGTTCGCCCACCTGCCCGAGCTCCCGGCCCGCGGCCCCGGCGCCGACCTGATCGGCCGCAGTGCCGCCCTCCTGGTCGACCTCGCCGTCGAGCTGACCCCGGCCGGGTGGCGGCTGGTGCCGCGCGGCGGGGTGGACCAGCGCCGGGCGCGGGAGTTCCTGGCCCGGGACCTCGACGCCCTGCACGAGGTCGCGGAGGGCTGGACCGGCCCGTTCAAGGTCCAGGCCACCGGGCCGTGGACGCTGGCCGCCGGGCTCGAGCGGACCCGGGGCGACCGCGCGGTCGTCGACGCCGGCGCGCGGCGCGACCTGGCCCAGTCCCTGACCGAGGGGCTGCGCGCGCACCTCGCCGCGGTGGCCGCCCGCGTCCCCGGGGCCCGCGTCGTCGTCCAGCTCGACGAGCCGTCGCTGCCCGCCGTCCTCCAGGGGGCGCTGCCCACCGCCAGCGGCTTCGGGAAGCTGCCCGCCGTCGAGGCCGCGGTGGTCGAGCAGGAGCTCGCCGCCGTGGTCGCGGACCTCCCGGGCCCGGTGGTCGTGCACTGCTGCGCGAGCCGGGCCCCGCTGGACCTGCTGCGGGCCGCCGGCGCCGCGGGCCTGTCCTTCGACCACGGCCTGGTGCAGGACCTCGACGCCCTGGGCGCGGCCGTGGAGGCCGGCGTCCACCTGCTGCCCGGTGTCGTCCCCGGCACCGACGCGACCCTGCCCGCGCCGCGGGCCACGGCGTCCCGGCTGCAGGCGTGGTGGCGCGAGCTCGGTTTCCCGGCCGAGCAGCTGCACGGCGCGGTCACGCTCACGCCCGCCTGCGGCCTCGCGGGGGCCACCCCTGGCTACGCCCGGCAGGCCATGACCGCGGTGCGCGAGGCCGCCCGGTACCTCGTGCCCGACTGAGCCGACCCGACCGGGCGACGTGCCGGTTCGCCGTCCTACCGGCGGGCTACCGTTCGGCCGTGACTTCGGAAGCCGTCGACCTGGACGAGCCGTCGGTCGTGCCCGTGGCCGACCGCGAGGACCTCACCGAGGTCCCCGACGAGGCGCGCACCCGGCACCGCGACCTCTCCGAGGAGCTGGACCGGTACGCCTTCGCCTACTACGTCCAGGACGCCCCGCTGGTCAGCGACGGCCAGTACGACGAGCTCATGGCCGAGCTCAAGGCCATCGAGGCGGCGCACCCGGCGCTGGTCACCCCCGACTCGCCGAGCCAGAAGGTCAACGGCGGGTTCGCCGCCACCTTCGCACCGGTGCAGCACCTCGAGCGCATGCAGAGCCTGGACAACGCGTTCAGCAGCGACGAGCTGTCGGCGTGGGCCGCGCGGGTCGAGCGCGAGGTCGGCACGGGCGCCCGCTACCTGTGCGAGCTCAAGGTCGACGGCCTGGCGGTGGCGCTGCTCTACGAGCACGGCCGGCTGGTCCGCGCCGCAACCCGGGGGGACGGCGTCACCGGCGAGGACGTCACCGCCAACGTGCGCACCATGCGCGACGTGCCGCAGCAGCTGACCGGCGGGGACCTGCCCGCGCGGCTCGAGGTCCGCGGGGAGATCTACTTCCCGGTCGAGGCGTTCGCCGACCTCAACGCGAGCATGGTCGAGCAGGGCAAGGCGCCCTTCGCCAACCCGCGCAACGCCGCGGCCGGCTCGCTGCGGCAGAAGGACCCCCGCATCACCGCCTCCCGGCCGCTGCGCCTGGTCGTCCACGGCCTGGGCGCGCACGACGGCTGGCGGCCCGAACGGCAGTCCGAGGCCTACGCGCGGCTGCACGAGCTCGGCCTGCCGACCAGCGACCGGTACGAGGTCGTCGACGACCTCGAGGGGGTGTGGGCCTACGTCGAGCGCTACCGGGAGCAGCGGCACTCGGTGGAGCACGAGATCGACGGGGTCGTGGTGAAGGTCGACCAGGTCGCGCTGCAGCGGCGGCTGGGCTCGACCTCGCGCGCGCCGCGCTGGGCGATCGCCTTCAAGTACCCGCCCGAGGAGGCGACCACGAAACTCCTCGACATCCGGGTCAACGTCGGCCGCACCGGCCGGGTCACCCCGTTCGCCTTCATGGAGCCGGTCAAGGTCGCCGGGTCCACCGTGCAGCTGGCCACGCTGCACAACGCCTCCGAGGTGCAGCGCAAGGGCGTGCTGATCGGGGACACCGTCGTCATCCGCAAGGCCGGCGACGTCATCCCCGAGGTGCTCGGCCCCGTGGTCGCCGCCCGCACCGGCGGGGAGCGGCCCTTCACGATGCCGACCCACTGCCCCGAGTGCGGCACCGAGCTGCGGTACGAGAAGGAGGGGGACGCCGACATCCGCTGCCCCAACGCCCGGTCGTGCCCGGCCCAGCTGCGGGAGCGGGTCTTCCACGTCGCCGGTCGCGGCGCCTTCGACATCGAGAACCTCGGCTACGAGGCCGCGGTCGCACTGCTGCAGGGCGGGCTGCTGCAGGACGAGGGGGACGTGTTCTCCCTCGACGGGGACGCGCTGTGCCGCACCGCGTTCTTCACCAGGAAGGACGGCGCCCTGTCGGCCAACGGCCAGAAGCTGCTGGCCAACCTGCAGACGCGCAAGGACGTCCCGCTGTGGCGGGTGCTGGTCGCCCTCTCCATCCGGCACGTCGGCCCGACGGCGGCGCAGGCCCTGGCCCGCGACTTCCGCTCGCTCGACCGCATCGCCGGGGCGAGCGAGGAGGAGCTGGCCGCCGCGGACGGCGTCGGGCCCACCATCGCCGCGAGCGTCCGCGACTGGTTCGCCGTGGACTGGCACCGGGAGGTGGTCGAGAAGTGGCGGGCCGCGGGGGTCCGCATGGCCGACGAGGGTGAGGACACCGGGCCCGGCCCGCTGACCGGGGTCACCGTCGTGGTCACCGGCTCGCTGCGGGACTTCAGCCGGGACCAGGCCACCGCCGCGATCCAGGAGCGCGGGGGCAAGGTGACCGGCTCGGTGAGCAGGAAGACCGGCTTCGTCGTCGTGGGCGCCGACCCGGGCAGCAAGTACGACAAGGCCGTGCAGGTCCGGGTGCCGGTCCTGGACGACGACGGGTTCCGCGTCCTGCTCGACGAGGGGCCGGAGGCCGCCCGCGCCGTGGCCACCGTCGGCGACGGCAGCGAGCCCGCGGAGCAGTAGCAGCGGCCCCCGTCCCGGGGCCCCCCAGCGGGTGACGGACCGGAACGGTCCCCTTCCAGGGGCCCGCCCCGAGCCTGCGAGGGGTGGGGAGGAAGGGGGTCCTCTCTCAGTCGGGGGGCAGGTGGGCGACGGCGGCGGCGATCCCGGTCAGGTGGACCAAGCGCAGCAGCTCCGAGCGGCGGAACGCCGGTCCACCGGAGCGGCCGAGCAGCACCGCCGTCCAGGGGCTGCCGAACGGGGCGGCCATCATCTCGATGGCCATCTCCCGCCACCGCTCGGGCAGCCACGCGTCCTCGCTGGGCAGCAGCCGAGGGGTCTCGAGCGGCAGCCAGGGCAGCGTCATGCCGTCGAGGGCCGGGGCGGCGTCGGAGGCGGCCAGCACCTCGCACGGGGAGTCCGCCGTCCCGTGCAGCACGGCGGCCCACCCGCTGTGGAAGACGCGCGGCAGCTCGGCGGCCAGCACCTTGACCGGCAGCGTGCTGGGAGGAGTGGTGGCCGCCCGGGACAGCGCCTCGAGCAGGTCGAGCTCGCGGTGGGTGTCCAGCGGCCCGGCGAAGGGGCGCAGCGACTCGACCTGGACGCCCTCCACCGCGTGCGCGGCGGTGATGAGGCTGTCGGGGAGCCGGTCCGGGGGCAGGTCGACCACGATGTCGTCGACCGCGACGCCACCGCCGCGTTCGAGCACGTCGACCGAGACGATGTCGACCCCGGCGAGGCCCAGCGCCGTCGCGACGGCCCCGAGGATGCCGGGCCGGTCGGGGACGACCAGCCGGAGGAGGTAGGACACGGTCCCTCCGCGGGAAGCGCTCTGGGTGCGGGCCGATCTCCGTCGATCGCGGTCGGACCAGCTTCCCCCATCGCCGCTCCGCCGGTCGAGGTGCCCCTCCGCCGGGACGGGCGGGCGACCGGTCCCACGTACAGTGGCGAGGTTGGTCCTCCGGCCCGGACAGGGCCGCCCGTCCCCGGTCGAAGTGGAGTCCCTGCCGCTGTGAGCAGCCCCGCCCCCCAGGACGTCGACGACCGCGGTGGCACCGCCGGACCCGGGCGCCGTGACACCGCCGGACCCGGGCGCCGTGACACCGCCGGACCCGGGCGCCATGACACCGCCGGGCTCGGCCGCCAGGACGTCGCGCACCTGGCCCGCCTGGCCCGCCTGTCGCTGCGCGAGGAGGAGCTCGACGCCTTCGCCGGCCAGCTGTCCGCCGTCCTCGACGCGGTGGCGCAGGTGGGCCGCGCCGACGTCGCCGACGTCCCGCCGACCACCCACGCCGTCCCGCTGACCAACGTGTCGCGACCCGACGTGGTGACCCCGAGCCTGCCGCGTGACGTCGTCCTCGCCCAGGCCCCCGCGGCCGAGGACGACCGGTTCCGCGTGCCGCAGATCCTCGGCGAGGAGGAGTGACCCCGGTGGACACCGACCCGACCACCCTCGACGCCGTCGAGCTCGGCCGCCGCCTGGCGGCCGGCGAGCTGACCTCGGTCGACCTGACCCGTGCCTTCCTCGACCGGATCGCCGAGCGCGACGCCGGCCTCGGGGCCTACCTGCACGTCGACGGCGACGCGGCGCTCGCCCGGGCGGCGGAGATCGACGCCGCCCGGGGTTCCGGGGTGGAGCTCGGCCCGCTGGCGGGGGTGCCCGTGGCGCTCAAGGACGTCTTCGTGACCGAGGGCGTCCCCACCACCAGCGGCTCGCGCATCCTCGAGGGCTGGCGCCCGCCCTACGACGCGACGGTCACCACCCGGCTCAAGGCGGCCGGGACCGTCCTGCTGGGCAAGACGAACATGGACGAGTTCGCGATGGGCTCCTCCACCGAGAACTCCGCGTACCGACCGACGCGCAACCCGTGGGACCCCGACCGGGTCCCCGGCGGCTCGTCCGGCGGGTCCTCGACCGCGGTCGCCGGCGGGCTGGCGCCCTGGGCGCTGGGCACCGACACCGGCGGGTCGATCCGCCAGCCGGCGGCGCTCACCGGCCTGGTGGGGCACAAGCCGACCTACGGCGGCGTCTCCCGCTACGGGATGATCGCGTTCTCCTCCAGCCTCGACCAGGCCGGCCCGATGGCCCGCACGGTGCTCGACGCCGCGCTGCTGCACGAGGCGATCGGCGGGCACGACCCGCGCGACTCGACGAGCATCGACGCACCGGTCCCGGTGCTCGCCGAGGCCGCCCGCCGCGGCGCCGGCGGGGACCTGGCCGGCCTGCGCGTCGGCGTGGTCCGCGAGCTCGGCGGCGAGGGGCACACCGACGGCTACGAGCCGGGCGTCCTCGCGCGGGTGCGGGAGGCGGTGGCCCTCCTGGAGCGCCTGGGTGCCGAGGTCCGCGAGATCTCCTGCCCGGCCTTCGACCTGGCCCTGCCGGCCTACTACCTGATCGCCCCGAGCGAGGCGTCGTCCAACCTCGCCCGCTTCGAGGGCATGCGGTTCGGCCTGCGGGTGGGGGACGACGGGTCCCGGTCGCTCGAGGAGGTCATGTCCCTGACCCGCGAGGAGGGCTTCGGCCCGGAGGTCAAGCGGCGGATCATCCTGGGCACGTACGCGCTGTCGGCCGGCTACTACGACGCCTACTACGGCCAGGCCCAGAAGGTGCGCACCCTCATCAGCCGCGACTTCACCGCCGCCTACGAGGACGTCGACGTCCTGGTCAGCCCGACCAGCCCCACCGTGGCCTGGCCGATCGGCGCCCGCGTCGACGACCCGCTGGCCATGTACGCCGCCGACCTGTGCACGCTGCCGGCCAGCCTCGCCGGCGTGCCGGCGATCTCGGTGCCGGCCGGCCTGTCCGACGGGTTGCCGGTCGGGCTGCAGGTCATGGCCCCGACGCTGGCCGACGACCGCTGCTACCGGGTCGCCGCGGCCGTCGAGGCGGCCCTGGACGACGCCCGCGGGCACCGGCTGCTCGACGAGCTCGACCGGCGCCCGGTGGCCTCGTGAACGGCGCCCTCAAGGCCGCCTGGGCCCTGACGGCGTTCGTCGTCCTGGTGGGCCTGGTCGGCTGGCTCGTCACCGGCGAGGCGTTCTTCGCCGTCTTCATCGTCCTGGGCGTGCTCACCGCCCTCGGCGCGTGGTTCACCGGCCGCACCGGCCCGAAGGAGGGCAAGCGCCCATGACCGTCACGCAGACCGGCGACCGGCTGGTCGACTTCGACGAGGTCCTCACCCGCTACGAGCCGGTGATCGGGCTGGAGACCCACGTCGAGCTGGGCACCGCGTCGAAGATGTTCTGCGGGTGCGCCACCACCTTCGGCGCCGAGCCCAACACCCAGACCTGCCCGGTGTGCCTGGGCCTGCCCGGGTCGCTGCCGGTGGCCAACGCCGCGGCGATCGAGGCGACCATCCGGATCGGCCTGGCCCTGGGCTGCCGGATCGCTTCCTGGTGCCGCTTCGCGCGGAAGAACTACTTCTACCCGGACATCCCCAAGGGCTTCCAGACCAGCCAGTACGACGAGCCGCTGTGCACGGCCGGTCACCTCGACGTCGAGGTCGACGGCGAGACCTACCGGGTGGAGATCGAGCGGGTGCACCTCGAGGAGGACACCGGCAAGAACCTGCACGTCGGCGGGGCCACCGGGCGGATCCACGGTGCCGACCACTCGCTGGTCGACTTCAACCGCGCCGGCATCCCGCTGGTGGAGATCGTCACCCGCCCGGTCGCCGGCGCCGGCGCCAAGGCCCCCGAGGTGGCCCGGGCCTACGTCACCGAGCTGCGCGACATCATCCAGACGCTCGGGGCCTCCGACGTCCGGATGGAGCAGGGCAGCCTGCGCTGCGACGTGAACACCTCGCTGGCGCCGATCGGGAGCCTCGAGTGGGGTACCCGCACCGAGACGAAGAACGTGAACTCGCTGCGCAGCGTCGAGCGGGCGGTCCGCTACGAGATGCGCCGCCAGGCCGCGGTCCTCGACGCCGGCGGCCGCGTGCTCCAGGAGACCCGGCACTTCCACGAGGACACCGGGTCGACCTCGCCCGGGCGCAGCAAGGAGGAGGCCACCGACTACCGGTACTTCCCCGAGCCGGACCTGGTGCCGGTCGCCCCGGACGCCGACTGGGTCGAGCGGCTCCGGGCCGAGCTGCCCGAGCTGCCGGCGGCCCGGCGCCGGCGGCTGCAGGGGGAGTGGCAGCTGTCGGCCACCGAGATGACCTGGCTGGTCAACGCCGGGGCGCTCGGCCTGGTCGAGGAGACCGTCGCCGCCGGGGCCACCCCCGCGGAGGCCCGGAAGTGGTGGCTCGGTGACCTGGCCCGCCGGGCCAACGACACCGGCGTCGAGCTGGCCGACCTCGCCGTCACCCCGGCGCAGGTGGCCGAGCTCGCCCGGCTGGTCGGCGAGGGGACGATCAACGACAAGCTGGCCCGCCAGGTGCTCGACGGGGTCCTGGCCGGCGAAGGCGATCCCGCGCAGGTCGTGCAGGCCCGCGGGCTGGCGGTCATGGGGGAGTCCGACGAGCTCGTGGCCGCGGTCGACGCCGCGATCGCCGGCGCGCCCGACGTCGTGGAGAAGGTCCGCGGCGGCAAGGTCCAGGCCCTCGGCGCGCTCGTCGGCCAGGTCATGAAGGCGACCCGCGGCAAGGCCGACGCGCCCACCGTCAAGCGGATGCTCGAGGAGCGCGTGCTCGGCTGAGCCGCGCGCGGTCGGGGCGGCCCGTCCTCACCCCCGGGGCGCCGTCCTCGCGGTACGCCGCGAGGACGGCGGCCCCGCGGCGAGGTCGCCGGCCGGGCGAGCGGGCCCGGAGGCTCCCCGCCGGGCGGGCACGGGATCCGGGCGGTCCGCAGGACCGTGATGTCTCCGGGCGGTCCGCAGGACCGTGATGTCTCCGGGCGGTCCGCAGGACCGTGATGTCTCCGGGCGGTCCGCAGGACCGTGATGTCACAGCGGGGAGTCGCTGGCCCCACCCGGCGGCAGGATCCGCAGCACCTTGTCGTCGTCCTCGGCGGGGCTGCCGATCCCGTCGCGGTTCGACGTGGTGATCCACAGCGCGCCCTCGGCGTCCAGGACGACGGTGCGCAGCCGGCCGTAGCGGTCGGCGAGGAACTGCTCGAGCTCGCCCTCGACGGCGCCGCCGCCGTCGAGCTGGACGACGTGGACCCGCCGGCCGTCGAGGGCCCCGAGGTACACGGTGCGGCCGGCGACGGCGCACCCGCCCAGGCCACCGGCGGCCGGTTCGATCTCCAGCAGCGGTGCCGTGGCGTCCGGCCCCGGGGCCGGCCAGCCGTGGTCGGTGCCGGGCCGGACGGCGTTGAGCTCGTCGGGCCCCTGCGCGAACTCGTCGGTGGCGAACAGCGTCTCGTCGCCGCCGAGGCACAGCGCGGTGACGTCGCTGTGGCCGCGGCTGTGCACCGGGTCCCCGCCCACCGGCCGGCCGAAGACGTCGACGTGCAGCACCTTCCCGCCCAGGGAGGCGGGGTCCTGGGCCAGCGCCGGGTTCCCGGCGTCCCCGGTGCCGACGTACAGCGTGCCGTCGGGGGCGAACAGCAGCCCGCCGCCGTTGTGCACCTCGCCGCGCGGGATGCCGGTGAGCACCGGGTTGGGCGTGCCGCCCATCGGGAAGCGGACCACCCGGTTGTCCGTCGGGGTGGAGACGTAGGCGTAGAAGAGGCCGTCCTGGTCGAAGGTCGGCGACAGCGCCAGCCCGAGCAGCCCGCCGTCCCCCGCGGTGTCGATGCCCGGCACGGTCATGAGCTCGCGGGCGGGGGAGCGGTCGGGGAAGACCTGCAGCAGCCGGCCGGTCTCCCGCTCGCCGACGACGGCGGTGCCGTCGGGCAGCACCACGAGGCCGGTGGGGACGACGAGGCCCGAGGCGACCACGTTGGGGTCCCCGCCCTGGTCCTCGGCGTTCGGGTCGGCGGGCTGGCCCGGCTGCGGGGGCGGCGTGGTCTCGGCCGGCGGGCCGACCTGCGGCGGCGGGTCCTCGGGCAGGGGCTGCCACGGGCCGGCCGCCTCGTAGCCGTCCGAGCCGCAGCCGGCCAGCAGGACGGCGAGCAGCGCGGCGGCCACCCCCCGGGAGGCCCCTCGCACGCACCGCCGGCTCACCCCGGCAACAGTACGTGCGGCACGGCCCGGGATCGGGTTCCGAGCCCCCGGGACGACCGGTGCCCCGATCGTGGGCCGGCGGCGTGCCGGCGGGGCGGAGCCCACCCGGGACCGGGTGCCGCTGTCAGGCCGCCGGGTCGGGGATGCGGCCGTCCGAGAGGGCGGACAGCCGGGGCAGGTCCCCGGCCCGCAGGACCGGCAGGCGCAGCTGCGTGCCGCGGGTGGTCACCAGCCACAGCGCACCCCGGTCGCCCACGCGGATGCCGGCCAGCTGGGCCCAGGGCACGTGCCGGTGCCCGGCCAGCGAGCGGACGGTGATGCCGTCGGTGGTGACGTCGACACCGGTCCGCAGCACCCAGGCGGCGGCCACCAGCGGGACGACGAGGACGACCAGGGCCCAGGGCGCGGCGGAGGCCAGGGGGACGGTGCAGACGGCGAGGACGACGACGGGCAGCAGGGCGGTCCGGCTCATCCGGAGTCGGGCAGGGAGGGCCACGCCTGCCGAGTCTCCCAGCCCGGGGGTGCGGCTCCACCGGCCAGCGCGGTGAGCTTGGCCGCGGCGTCGCCGCCCTCGGCCGCGGTGTAGACGACCAGCTGCAGGCCCGGGGCGTCGGACGGCGTCACCTGGTGGTGCTCCAGGAGGAGGGTGCCGACCTCGGGGTGCTCGAAGCGGCGCTCGGCGGAGCTGAAGCGGTCGACGTCGTGGCTGGCCCACCCGGCGCGGAACTCCGGGCTGGCCGCCTCCAGGCGAGCCACCAGGTCGGTGACCTCCCGGTCGGCCAGCCGGGGCCCGACCTCGGCGCGGAACTGGGCGAGGAAGCGCCGGCTGTCGCCCGGCCAGTCGGCCAGCAGCCGGCGCACCGCCGGGTCGGTGAACACCAGCCACAGCAGGTTCCGGTCGGCCGGGGCCACGGCGGCCACCCCCGGGTAGAGCCGCTCGTAGGCGCGGTTCCACCCGACGATGGACCACCCGGCGGTGATGGCGTAGGCGGGGGAGGGGCCGAGGGCGTCGAGCAGCCGCTGCACGTGGGCGGGCATGCCGTCGTCCGCGCCGGCCGGGGAGGCGCCGTCGTGGCCGGCCAGCCGCAGCACGTACTCGTGCTCGGCGGCCGACAGCCGCAGCGTCCGGGCGAGCGCGTCGACCACCTGCCGGGAGGGGTGGATGTCGCGCCCCTGCTCGAGCCACGTGTACCAGGTGTGGCTCACCCCCGACAGCAGCGCGACCTCCTCGCGGCGCAGTCCGGGGGTCCGGCGCACGCCCCCGGCGGGCAGCCCGGCCGACCGGGGGTCGACCTGGCGGCGGCGCGAGCGCAGGAACTCGGCCAGCTCGCGGCGGGCGGGGGTGGGCACGGGCGGCTCCGGGCGCGTGGTGGTGTCGGTACCAGTATCACCGGCGTCTGGGGGACGCCGTCCGGCGCGCCTACCCTCCTCGCGGGGGGCGCGCGGGCGCGCCCTCTCGCAGGAACGAGAGCACGGCCCGTCGGCGCGACGTCGGCGAGCGCCAGCGAGGAGAACGAGTGACGACCGTCGAGGACCCCCGCACCACCGCCGCCGACGTCAAGCCCCGCAGCCGCGAGGTCACCGACGGCATCACCCGGGCCCCCGCCCGCGCGATGCTGCGCGCGGTCGGCATGGGCGACGACGACTGGGACAAGCCGCAGGTCGGCGTCGCGTCGTCGTGGAACGAGATCACCCCCTGCAACCTGTCCCTGGACCGGCTGGCCAAGCGGGCCAAGGAGGGCGTGCACGCCGCCGGCGGCTTCCCGCTCGAGTTCGGCACCATCTCGGTGTCCGACGGCATCTCCATGGGCCACGAGGGCATGCGCGCCTCCCTCGTCAGCCGCGAGGTCATCGCCGACTCGGTGGAGACGGTGGTGTTCGCCGAGCGCCTCGACGGCACCGTGCTGCTGGCCGGCTGCGACAAGTCCCTGCCGGGCATGCTCATGGCCGCCGCCCGGCTGGACCTGGCCAGCGTCTTCCTCTACTCCGGCTCCACGCTGCCCGGGAAGCTCGGCGACCGCGACCTCACGATCATCGACGTCTTCGAGGGCGTCGGGGCCTGCGCCCGCGGCCTGATCAGCCGCGAGGAGCTGGACGCCATCGAGAAGGCCGCCTGCCCCGGGATGGGCTCCTGCGGCGGCATGTACACCGCCAACACGATGGCCAGCGTCGCGGAGGCGCTCGGGATGGCCCTGCCCGGCAGCGCCGCCCCGCCAGCGCCGGACTCCCGGCGCGACGCCTTCGCGGTGGCCTCCGGGGAGGCCGTGGTCAACCTGCTGCGCAAGGGGATCACCGCGCGGCAGATCATGACCCGGGAGGCCTTCGAGAACGCGATCACGGTGGTCATGGCCCTGGGCGGGTCGACCAACGCCGTCCTGCACCTCATGGCGATGGCCCACGAGGCGCGGGTCGACCTCACCCTCGAGGACTTCAACCGCATCGGCGACCGGACGCCGCACCTGGCCGACGTGAAGCCCTTCGGCCGGTTCGTCATGACCGACGTCGACCGGGTCGGCGGCGTCCCCGTCGTGCTGCGCGCGCTGCTCGACGCGGGGCTGCTGCACGGCGACGCGCTCACCGTCACGGGGAGGACGATGGCCGAGAACCTGGCCGAGATCGCCCCGCCGGACCCCGACGGCGCGATCATCCACGCGATGGCCGACCCGATCCACCGGACCGGGGGCCTGACCATCCTGCGCGGCTCGCTGTCGCCGGACGGTGCGGTGGTGAAGTCCGCGGGCTTCGACGCCGACGTCTTCGAGGGCACCGCGCGCGTCTTCGACGGCGAGCAGGGGGCCATGGACGCCGTCACCGACGGCACGCTGCAGGCCGGGGACGTCGTCGTCATCCGCTACGAGGGCCCCAAGGGCGGCCCGGGCATGCGGGAGATGCTGGCCGTCACCGGCGCGATCAAGGGCGCCGGCCTCGGCAAGGACGTGCTGCTGCTGACCGACGGCCGGTTCTCCGGCGGGACGACGGGCCTGTGCGTGGGCCACGTCGCCCCCGAGGCCACCGAGGGCGGGCCGATCGCGCTGGTGCAGGACGGCGACCGGATCCGGCTGGACCTCGCCGCGCGCACCCTCGACCTGCTGGTCGAGCCGGCGGAGCTCGACCGGCGCCGCCAGGGCTGGCAGCCACTGCCCCCGCGCTACACCACCGGGGTGCTGGGCAAGTACGCCAGGCTGGTCGGCTCGGCCGCGCAGGGCGCCATCTGCGGCTGAGAGAGGACCCCTCGCCCCCCGCCGTGGAAGGACCCCCGGAAGGACCCCGGAAGGACCCCTGGAAGGACCCCGTCCTCCCCGCCCCTCGCAAGCTCGGGGCGGTGCCCTGGACGGGGCCGCGCGACCCCTCGCAGGCTCGGGGCGGTGCCCGGGACGGGCCGCGCGACCCCTCGCAGGCTCGGGGCGGTGCCCGGGACGGGCCGCGCGACCCCTCGCAGGCTCGGGGCGGGCCCCTGCGAGGGGGCCGGGCCGGGGCCCACCCCATCGGGTGAGCCCCGGCCCCCGTCGGCTGTGCCGCCGGCCGCGGCCTGCCGAAGCCCGGGGTGTGGACAGGCTCAGGTGGTGGCTCCTCGGCAGCGCCGTGCCCGCCGGGCTCGCCTGCGCGGTGCCGGCGGCCACGCTCGGCCCGGGCCGGCCGGCCGATCTCGCGGTGGCGGCGCTCGGCGTGGCGACCGCGGCCCTCGTCTGGGCGGTCGGACGGCGGCGCCAGGCCGGCGCGCGCGGCTGGCGGCTGATCGCGGTCGCGCCCCTGTTCCCGGTCGCCGGGTACGGGCTCACCGCGGTGGTGCAGCCGGCCGACCCGGTGCAGGCCGTCGTCCTGCGGTGGCTGCCCACCGTCCCCGGCTACCTGCTCGCCGTCGCTGGCCTGCTCACCCTGGTCAGCTGCCGGCGACTCGGCGGCGGCCGCCGCGCGGTGGTGGAGCTGGCCCTGTTCTGGGTCGCCTGCCTCGTCGTCGTCCAGCTGCTCGTGGTCGGCCCCGGGCGCAGCTGGCCCTCCCTGGGCGCCGGCACGGGCCTCCTGCTGGCCGCCGCCGTGCTCGTCACCTCCGCCGCCATGGCGGCGGCCCTGGTGGTCCTGGGCAGCGTCGAGGAGCGGCGCCAGCCCATGGCGCTGGCCCTGCTCGGCGGGGCGGCGCTGCTGGTGACCGGCCGCGCCCTGGCCACCTCCGCGGCGCTGTACGGCGCCTGGGCGGTCGAGGACGTCAGCCGCTTCCTCGTCGTCGGGGGCCTGGTCTCGCTGGGCGCGGCCGTGCTGCTGGACAGCGGCGCGGGCGGAGATCCCGGCACCCGCCCGTCCGGGCGCGCGACCCGCCCGACGCAGCTCGGTCAGCTGCTGCCGCACGTGGCGATGGTGGTCGCGGTCGTCGTCCCGGCCGTCGCCGTGTTCAGCGGCCGGCTGCCCGGTGTCACCGACGTGGCCGGCTCCGTGCTCTGCGTCCTGCTCGCCGTCGTGCACCGCTGGGTGACCACCCGCGACGACCAGTCCCTGGCGGCACGTCTGCGGCGCAGCGAGGCCTACTTCCGGTCCCTGGTCAACTCCAGCGGGGACGCGGTGCTCATCCTGGACGGGGACCTGCGCGTCACCTGGGCCGCCCCCGGCCTGGCCGCGTCCCTGGGCGCGGCCGCACCGGCGGTGACCGGCCGTCACCTGCTCGAGCTGGTCCACCCGGACGACGTCCTCCCGGTGGGCCGCGCCCTGCGGCCCGGCGGCGCGGCCGGCACGGCGACCCCGCTGGTCCTGCGGCTGCAGGCGGCCGACGGCACGTGGCGGGCGCTGGAGGCGAACGTCTCCGACCTGACCCGCGACGCCGACGTCGGCGCCGTGGTGCTGCACTGCCGCGACGTCACCGAGCGGCTGGCCCGCGAGCGGGACCTCGAGCAGGTGGCCTTCACCGACCCGGTCACCGGCCTGCCCAACCGGGCCGGCTGGACCCGGCTGGTGGGGGACGCGCTCGCCACCGGCCGGCGGGGACCTGCCGAGCGGGGGAGCGCCGCCGCACGGGCGGCCGCCGCGCGGGGCGCGGACCGGACGTGCGCCAGCATCCTGCTGGTCGAGCTGCACGGCCTGGACGAGGTGCGCGAGCACGCCGGCCGGGACGTGGTCAGCACCGTGCTCGTCGAGGTCGGCCGGCGGCTGCGGGCCACCGTGCGCGGGGACGACGCGGTGGCGCGGGTCGGCGGCGGCGCGTTCGCCGTCCTCTCCGAGGGCCCGGATCGCACCGTCGACCTGCTCGCCGACCGCTGCCTGGCGGTCCTGGAGCAGCCGATCCCCACCGCGGCCGGGGTGTTCGACCTCGGTGCCAGCGTGGGCGTCGTCGAGCTGGACCCCGGGGTGTCGGTCACCGAGGTCCTCGCCCGCGCCGAGCTCGCCGTCCGGGCGGCCGCCGCGTCGGGCCCGGGCACCGCCTGCCGCTACCGCCCCGCGCTGAGCAGCGCCGAGGAACGCCGCGCCCGGCTGCGCGACGACCTGCCCGGCGCCTGGACCCGCGGTGAGCTGTCCGTGCTGTTCCAGCCGGTCGTCTCCCTGGAGGAGCACCGGGTGGTCGGGGTCGAGGCGCTGCTGCGCTGGCAGCACCCGGAGCTGGGGGAGGTGCCTCCGGCGGAGTTCGTGCCCATCGCGGAGCGGGCCGGCGTGATCGGCGACCTCCAGCGCTGGGCGCTGCACCAGGCCGCCGCCGCGGCGACGGCGCTGCCGGGGAACGGGCCACCGTTGCGCCTGGGGGTGAACATCTCCGCCTCGCACGTCGCCGCCCGCACCCTGGTCGGCGACGTCGCGGAGGCGCTGCGCTGCACGGGCCTGGCCCCCGAGCGGCTGATCCTCGAGATCACCGAGGCGACCGTGCTGGCCGACGGCGAGTACGTGCGGCTGGACGTCGAGGCGCTGCGGCTCATGGGCGTGCACGTGGCCCTCGACGACTTCGGCACCGGGCAGTCGTCGCTGGCCCACCTCACCCGGCTGCCCATCGACGTGCTCAAGCTCGACCGTTCCTTCGTCTCGCGGGTCGACCGGGACCGGAAGGCCCGTGCGCTGTGCGAGTCGGTCGTGGCCATCGGCCGCGCCCTGGGGCTCGACGTGGTGGCCGAGGGCGTGGAGACCCCTGCCCAGCTGGGCGCGCTCCAGGGGCTGGGCTGCGGCTTCGCCCAGGGCTTCCTGCTGGCCCGGCCCATGACCGCGACCGCCCTGGCCGCGCTGCTCGACACGGGGGCCGGGGTGCTGTGGCCCGGGCTGGTCGGGTCGCGGTGATGGGCAGCCCGGCCGCGCTCCCGGCCCGGCCGCGGGGGACGACCGCGGTCCTCGCCCTGCTCGGGGTCCTGGCCGTCGCCGCCGTGCTGCTCGCGGCGGTCGCGCCCACCTCCGGGCTGGTCCCGCTCTGCGTGGCGGCGGGCGCGCTCGCCGCCGCGGCGGTGCTCGACCGCACCGGTGCCGGCATGCCCGGCCGGCGCGGGCTGCCGTGGCGGCTGCTGGCGCTGGGCGGCGTGCTCCTGGCCGGCGGGCAGGTCCTGGCCGCGGCCGGGACCCCGCCGGTGCTGGGCGGGCTGCTCGCGCTGGCCGGCGTCCCGGCCCCGGTGGTGGCCGTGGCCCTGCTCCTCCCGCGGCGCCGGCGCGGGCTGGGGTCGCGGGTGGCCCTCGACGGCGCGGTGCTCACCGTCGCCGTGGTGCTGATCGGCTCCCTGCTGCTCGCCGACGTGCTCGCCACGGTCGACCAGCTGCCCCGGGGCGTGGTCGCCTCCTACCCGTTCCTCGGCGCGGTCCTCTGCGGGGTGGGCCTGGTCGCGGTCACCGCGGTCGCCCCGCCCCGCCGCCGCGCGGCGGGCTGGGTGCTGGCCGGCTGCACCGCCATGGCCGCTGCCGCGACCGCCGACGCGCTGGCGTCGGCCGGTGCCGCACCGGCCGCGCTGCCCGCCGTCCTGTGGCTGGCCATGCTCGCCGCCACGGTGGCCGGGTCCGCCGCCGACCCCCCGCGGCCACCGGCCGTGGGCCGCGACGTGGCCGTGCCGCTCCGCGGCGTGGTCGTCGCCGAGGGGCTGGCCCACGCGGCCCTGCTGCTGCTGGTCCTGCACGCGCTCGCCGGCCGGCTCCCGGCGCCGCACGAGGCCGCCGCCGCGGCGCTCCTCGTCGTCCTCTCCGCGCTGCGCGCGGCGCTGTGGGCGGCCGACAACCGCCGGGTGACGCGGCGGCTGCAGCGCACCGAGAGCTACTTCCGCGCGCTGCTGGACAGCGGTGACGCGGTGACGGTCGTCCTCGACGAGGGGGGCCGGGTGGGCTGGGTCTCCGGGCCCGTCGAGGACCAGCTCGGCTGGACCGAGCCCGACCTCGCCGCCCGCGCGCTGGAGGCGCTGCTGCACCCCGGCGACCGGGGGCTGGTCCGCCGGGTCCGCGCGGCGGTCGCCGCCGGTGCGCCGGTGCCCGGGCTGCCGGCGACGGTCCGGCTGCGCTCCCGCTCCGGCCGCTGGCGGGACCTGGAGGTCTCCGGCGCCGCTCCCGCCGGCCGCGGCGACGGCGTGGTCCTGCACCTGCGCGACGTCAGCGACCGGCGCAGCACGCAGCGCGAGCTCGAGCGGCTGGCCTTCACCGACTTCCTGACCGGCCTGCCCAACCGGGCCCGGTTCATGGCCGCGCTGGAGGAGGCCGTGCTGCGGCCCGACCCCGGGTGCCTGCTGCTGGTGGACCTCGACGGCTTCAAGACCGTCAACGACGTGGCCGGCCACGACGCCGGCGACCGGCTGCTCGCCGCGGTCGCCGACCAGCTGCGCTCCGCCGCGCGGGAGGACGACGTCGTGGCCCGGCTCGGCGGCGACGAGTTCGCGCTGCTGGTCCCGGCGGACCGGGAGGAGGCCGCCGGCCTGGCCGAGCGGCTGGTGCTGGTGCTGGACCAGGCGCACCGGCCGACCGCGCCGGACGGCAGCCCGCAGCCGGGACCGGTCTTCCCCGTCTCGGGCAGCGTCGGGCTGGCCGAGATCGTGCCCGGCGACGACCCCACCGAGGCCGTGCGGCGGGCCGACCTGGCCCTGCGCACCGCCAAGGCCGCGGGCAAGAACTGCGTGCGGACCTCGGGCGAGGCCCTGGACCGCGCGGTCTCCCGCCGCGCCCGGCTCGCCCAGGACCTCCCCGGCGCGATCGAGGGCGGCCGGCTGGGGCTGGTCTTCCAGCCCGTCGTCGGCGTGCACGAGCGCCGGGTGCTCGGGGTGGAGGCCCTGGTGCGCTGGCAGCACCCGGTGCTGGGGGCCGTCCCGGCCGACGAGCTGGTCTCGCTCGCCGAGGACGACGGCCTGGTGGTGGCCCTCGAGCGCTGGGTGCTCGGCGCGGCGACCGCCGTGGTCGCCCCGCTGCTGGCGGCCGGCCGGGACCTCCAGCTCGGGGTGAACGTCTCCGTCCGGCACCTGCAGGCCGGGTGCCTGGTCGCCGACGTGGCGCACGCCCTCGCCGCCTCCGGTCTGCCGCCGCACCGGCTGATGCTCGAGATCACCGAGTCGGCGCTCATGGGCGGGGACGACCGCATCGACGGGGACATCGCCGCCCTGCGCGAGCTCGGGTGCGTCCTGTCCCTCGACGACTTCGGCAAGGGGTACTCGACGCTGGCCCGGCTGGCCCGGGTACCGGTCGACGTCCTCAAGATGGACCGGGCGTTCGTCGCGCACATCGAGGCCGACCCGCGCACCCGGGCGCTGGTCGCCGGCGTGGTGGACCTCGGCCGGACGCTCGGCATGGACGTCGTCGCGGAGGGCGTCGAGACGCCGGGCCAGCTGGCCGCCCTCCGGTCGCTGGGCTGCCGCTTCCTGCAGGGCTGGCTGCTGGCCCGGCCGGTGCCCGCCGCGGAGCTGCCCGCGGTGCTCGACGGGTTCGCCGCCGCCGTCCTGGACGCCGCCGTCCTGGACCCCGCCGTCCCGGCGCCGGGGTTCCGTCCCACGCACGAGGGCCCGGGTGTCCAGCTGGTGGGACGCGGTGGTTGACGTCCGGGCGCGCCGGGCGCACAGTGGTCCCGTGCGCCCGGCCTGCCCGCTCCTCGTAGTCGCCTAGCGCGCCGGTCCTCCCGACCGACGCGCGTCACCCCTCTGTGCCTGCGGCACGAGGGGTTTTTCGTTTGCGGGCCCCGTGCACCCCCGGGCGGACGGACCAGAGCCCGCGCCCGCAGGCAGCCGAGCCGCACACCGCCGCCCCAGCCGACGGCCCCTCCACGGGGGGACCAGGACGACGGCCCCCGAAGGGCCCAGGAGACGTCGAGATGAACAGCACCACCCCGGGCGAGTCCGCCACCCGAGAGGCCGCCGCCGCGCTGACGGGGGTCGAGACGACCGCCCGCTCGCTCGCCGCGGCCGCCGCCGAGCCGGCCACCGGCATCACCGGGGCGCAGAGCCTGGTCCGCGCGCTCGAGGCCGTGGGCGTCGAGGTGGTGTTCGGCATCCCGGGCGGGGCGATCCTGCCCGCCTACGACCCGCTGTTCGACTCCGCGGTGCGGCACGTGCTGGTCCGGCACGAGCAGGGCGCCGGGCACGCGGCCACCGGGTACGCCCAGGCCACGGGGCGGGTCGGCGTCTGCATGGCCACCTCCGGCCCGGGCGCGACCAACCTGGTCACCCCGCTGGCCGACGCGCACATGGACTCGGTCCCGGTCGTGGCCATCACCGGCCAGGTGCCCAGCGCCTCGATCGGCACCGACGCCTTCCAGGAGGCCGACATCCGCGGCATCACGATGCCGATCACCAAGCACAACTTCCTGGTCACCGACGCCGACGAGATCCCGCAGCGGATCGCCGAGGCCTTCCACCTGGCCGCCACCGGCCGCCCGGGCCCGGTCCTGGTGGACATCTCCAAGGACGCGCTGCAGGCCACCACGGACTTCACCTGGCCGCCGCGGATGGACCTCCCCGGCTACCGGCCCACCACCCGCCCGCACGGCAAGCAGGTCCGCGAGGCCGCCGCGCTGATCGCCGCGGCCCGCCGGCCGGTGCTGTACGTCGGTGGCGGCGTGCTCAAGGCCTCGGCCACCGAGGAGCTCGCCGAGCTGGCCCGGCTCACCGGTGCCCCGGTGGTCACCACGCTCATGGCCCGCGGCGCCTTCCCCGACAGCGACCCGCAGCACCTGGGCATGCCGGGCATGCACGGCACGGTGGCCGCGGTGACCGCGCTGCAGAAGGCCGACGTCCTCGTCGCCCTCGGCGCCCGCTTCGACGACCGGGTCACCGGCCGGCTGTCCTCCTTCGCCCCCGAGGCGCAGGTCGTCCACGCCGACATCGACCCGGCCGAGATCGGCAAGAACCGCAAGGCCGACGTCCCGATCGTGGGCGACGCCCGCGAGACGATCGCCGAGCTCGTCGTGGCGCTGCGCGCCGAGCACGAGGCCGGCCGCACGCCGGACCTCGCCGCGTGGTGGACCCAGCTGGACAGCTGGCGGGAGCGCTACCCGCTGGGCTACGACTGGCCCGAGGACGGCGCCCTGTCGCCGCAGTACGTCATCGAGCGGCTCGGCGCGATCGCCGGCCCGGACGCCATCTACGCCGCCGGCGTCGGCCAGCACCAGATGTGGGCCGCGCAGTTCATCTCCTACGAGAAGCCCGGCACCTGGCTCAACAGCGGCGGCCTCGGGACGATGGGCTACGCCGTCCCGGCCGCCATGGGGGCGAAGTACGGCTGCCCCGACACCACCGTCTGGGCGATCGACGGCGACGGCTGCTTCCAGATGACCAACCAGGAGCTGGCCACCTGCGCCATCGAGGGCATCCCGGTGAAGGTCGCCGTCATCAACAACGGCAACCTCGGGATGGTCCGGCAGTGGCAGACCCTCTTCTACGAGGGCCGCTACTCCAACACCAAGCTGCACCCGGTGGGCGAGGACGGGAAGCCCAAGCCCGTGCGCATCCCGGACTTCGTGGCGCTGGCCGAGGCGCTGGGCTGCGTCGGGCTGCGCTGCGAGAGCAAGGACGCCGTCGACGCGGTGATCGAGAAGGCCATGGCGATCGACGACGCCCCGGTGGTCATCGACTTCGTCGTCGGGCACGACGCCCAGGTCTGGCCGATGGTCGCCGCGGGCGCCAGCAACGACGACATCCTGGCCGCGCGGGGGATCCGCCCGGTCTTCGGCGAGGGCCAGGTCTAGCAGGACGCCCCGTCCCGAGGGCCGCCCCCGGCCTCCGTCGCCACCCCGAAAGGAACCCTGCGCAATGACACGGCACACGCTGTCGGTGCTGGTCGAGAACAAGTCCGGTGTGCTGGCCCGCGTCTCGGCGCTGTTCAGCCGCCGCGGCTTCAACATCGAGTCCCTCGCCGTCGGGCCCACCGAGAACCCCGACCTGTCCCGGATGACGATCGTCGCCGACGCGGAGAGCGCGCCGCTCGAGCAGATCACGAAGCAGTTGAACAAGCTGGTCGAGGTCATCAAGATCGTCGAGCTGGAGACCCCGGCCGCGGTGGAGCGGGAGCTCCTGCTGGTGAAGGTGCGGGCCCCCATGGCCGACCGCACCCAGGTCCTGCAGACCGCCGAGCTCTTCCGCGCCCGGGTGGTCGACGTCAACACCGACACGGTGACCCTGGAGGCGACGGGCACCCCCGACAAGCTCCAGGCGCTGCTCGCCGTCCTGGCCCCGCTCGGCATCAAGGAGATGGCCCAGTCCGGGACCGTCGCCCTCGGCCGGGGGCCCAGGTCGATGTCCGGGTCGATGACCGGCGCCGGTACCTTGCGCCCGGTCGACCGCACCGCCTGAAAGGACCCGTCCCCCCCACCCCTCGCTGCGCTCGGGGCGGGACCCGGGACCGGGCCGCACGCCCACCTCACCTCCGAAGGAGCACCACCGCATGGCCGCCGAGATCTTCTACGACGACGACGCCGACCTCTCGATCATCCAGGGGCGGACCGTCGCCGTCCTGGGCTACGGCAGCCAGGGGCACGCGCACGCGCTGTCGCTGCGCGACTCGGGCGTCGACGTCCGCGTCGGGCTGCCGGAGGGCTCGAAGAGCCGCGCCAAGGCCGAGGCCGAGGGCCTGCGGGTCGTGACCCCGGCCGAGGCCGCCGCCGAGGCCGACCTGGTCATGATCCTGGCGCCCGACCACGTGCAGCGGAACCTGTACAAGGAGTCGGTCGAGCCCAACCTGCAGGACGGCGACGCGCTGTTCTTCGGCCACGGCTTCAACATCCGGTTCGGCTACATCAAGCCCCCGGCCGGCGTGGACGTCGCCATGGTCGCCCCCAAGGGCCCCGGCCACCTCGTGCGCCGCGAGTTCGAGAACGGCAAGGGCGTGCCGTGCCTCGTCGCCGTCGAGCAGGACGCCAGCGGGCAGGCCCTGCCGCTGGCGCTGTCCTACGCCAAGGCCATCGGCGGCACCCGGGCCGGGGTCATCAGGACGACCTTCGCCGAGGAGACCGAGACCGACCTGTTCGGCGAGCAGGCCGTGCTCTGCGGTGGCGCCAGCGCGCTCATCACCGCGGGCTTCGAGACCCTCACCGAGGCCGGTTACCAGCCCGAGGTCGCCTACTTCGAGTGCCTCCACGAGCTCAAGCTGATCGTCGACCTCATGTACGAGGGCGGCATCGCCAAGCAGCGCTGGTCGGTGTCCGACACCGCCGAGTACGGCGACTACACCTCCGGTCCGAAGGTGATCGACGCCCGCGTCAAGGAGTCGATGAAGGAGGTCCTGGCCGCGATCAAGGACGGCTCGTGGGCCGCCGGCTTCATCGCCGACCAGGACGCCGGTGCGCCGGACTTCACGCGCCGCCGCGCCGAGGCCGAGGCGCACCCGATCGAGGAGACGGGGCGCAAGCTGCGCGGCCTGATGAGCTGGGTGTCGGCCTCCGACGACTACACCGGGACCGCCGCGCGCGGCTGACCGACCGGGACGCGAACGGGCCCCCACCTCGGCGGTGGGGGCCCGTTCGCGTCCGTGCGCCGGCTCAGTAGCCGCCGGTACCCCAGCCGCCGGCCGCGTGCTTCGTCGACGGGCCGTACCGGTTGGGGCCGGGCTGGCCCTCCGTCGCCAGGAAGACGATCACGACGATCCCGCCGAAGGGGATCAGGGCGAGCAGCAGCCACCAGCCGGACCTGCCGGTGTCGTGCAGGCGCCGGACGGCGGCCGCCAGGCTCGGCACGAGCAGGCCGAGGCCCAGCACCAGCGCCAGGACCGGGAACCCGAGCACCGCGTCGATCATCGACGCGACGATCGACGCGACGGCGTAGGCGAGGACGAACCACCAGTACTCCGCCCGCCGCGCACGGCCCGAGAAGTCGGCGTACCTGGCGAGGACGCTGCGCACGGCGTCCGCGGGGCTCATCGTGGCCGCCGAGGGCACGGGGCCGGCGTAGGGCGGGGCAGGGGCGTAACCGGCGGAGCCGCCCCACCCGCCCTGCGGGGCGCCGTGGGCCTGGTCGCCGTAGGGCTGGGCACCGTAGGGCTGGGCACCGTAGGGCTGGGCCCCGTGCTGAGGGGCGCCGTACGGCTGGTCGCCGTGCTGGGGCGCGCCGTACGGGGGGCCGCCGTACGGGGAGCCGCCGCCCCGCTGCTGGCCGGGTGGGGGCGGCGCGGCACCCGATCCGCCCGGCTGCGACGGGGTCGCGCCACCCTTGGTCAGGTCGGGGCCGCTGGGGCTGGACATCTCTGGCTCCTCCACACGTTCGTCACCGCCCGGCTGGCGGCCGGCGGCGGAGTGTAGGGGCGCGCAGGCGTCTCGTGGGGGGATCCCGGCGCGGTGCGCGTCCGCGGTCCCTGGTGCACCGGGGCCCCCGCGGCCGGCCGGCTGCGAGGGCCCCGGGGGACCGCGTCAGTAGCTGATGCCGCGGGCCGCGTAGTACTGCCGGGCCGACGGCTGCAGCAGCAGCGCGACCACGATGCCCGGCAGGACGAAGCCGAGCAGGCCGTTGGCCGCCGAGCCACCGTCGGACATCAGCGCGATGACCAGCGACAGCAGGTTGATGCCGATCGCAACGTAGCTGATCACCAGCAGCAGCCTGGGCGACTCGCCCCGCACCACCCGGATGCCGCCGATCAGCAGACCGACGGAGAGGGCGACCGAGACGAGCACGACCAGGCCGACGAGCAGGCCCAGGCCGAAGGCCACGCTCAGCGCGAGGAGGCCGAACAGGGTGCCCAGCCCGCCCCAGACGATGCCGACGACCGCCGCACCGGTGACGGCCCCCGGCCGCCGCACCGGGCCACCGCCGGAGCCGGTCGGGGAGCCCGGCCAGCCGCCGGCCGCGGGGGAGCCGTAACCCCCCGGCGGGGGCGGCGGGGCCGGGTCCCACCCGGGCTGCCGGGGTGGGCGGTCGTCCTTCGAGAAGTCGGGGCCGCTCGGGGTGGACATCGCGTTCCTCCGGGGGTCGTGGCCGTCGGGCCGTCCGGCGGCGACGGGGTCGGGCGCGCTGGTGCTCAGCGGCCGCGGCGGGCGCGGTGCGCGGCGAAGTAGGCGGCCGACTGCTTCATCGAGAGCAGGACGACGATCGCCAGCGCGGCCAGGAAGAACAGCAGGCTGGTGATGATCCCGCCCGCCCCGGCCGCGCCGCTGTCGGCCAGGTTGCCGATCAGGCCGATCGTGGTGAAGGCCAGCGCTATGGAGCCGCCCACCAGGAGCATCACCCGGCTGCGCCCCGTGAGCGCACGCACCGACCCCCAGATCATGACGACGGTCCACACCAGGGCGATGAGCCCGATGACCAGGGCGATCCCGGCCAGTGCGCCGGCGACGCCCTCGAACCCCGGCAGCTCCGCGTCGAAGTCGTCACCGGCGCTGCCGAACACCGCCCCCGCGAAGATGAACACCAGGCTGAAGAGGGCACCGATCGCCCCGAAGACGAACCCGAGGACCGCGGCGGTGACGACCCCGCCCGGCTTGGCCGGGGTCCCCGACTGCCCGTACTGCCCGTACTGGCCGTAGGCGGGCTGCTGGCCGTACCCCTGCTCGTACCCCTGGCCGTACTGCTGGGCGTACGGCTGCCCGTAGCCCGGCTGGTCCTGGCCCGGCTGGTCCTGGCCCGGCTGGCCGTACTGCTGGCCGTAGGCCGGCTGCTGCCCGTACCCCTGCTGCCCGTACCCCTGCTGCCCGTAGCCGGGCTGCTCCTGGCCCTGCTGGCCGTAGGGGGACGGCTGCTGACCCTCGCCCCAGGTCTGGCCGTACTGCTGCGGCCGGCCGTACTGCTCGCCGTAGGACGGCTGACCGTGCTGGCCGCTCGCGCTCGACCCGTGCTCGTTGTCGCTGCTGCTCATGGTCCCCTCCGCAAGGCGCCGGCCCTCCGCCGACTCTGCGCGCGCCAGGATCGGCGAGGTCGCCCGTCGCGGCAAGCACGCCCCACCCTTCGGCGGGGGGTGGCGCCTCGGAGCCGCCCGGGTACGGACGGTGCGCCCCGAGGTCTGCACCGGGCGCCGCGCGGGCCCGCCCTAGGCTGTGGTCCCGTGACCACGAGCGCCCCCGTCGTCCTGATCGCCGAGAAACTGGCCCCGAGCGTGCTGGAGGTGCTCGGCGGGGACGTCCAGATCCGCCACGTGGACGGCGCCGACCGTGCGGCGCTCCTCCCCGCGCTGGCCGACGCGGCCGCGGTGATGATCCGCAGCGCGACCCGGATCGACGCCGAGGCCCTGGCCGCGGCGCCCAACCTCAAGGTCGTCGCCCGCGCGGGGATCGGCCTGGACAACGTCGACGTCACGGCGGCCACCGAGCGCGGTGTCATGGTGGTCAACGCGCCGACGTCGAACATCGTGAGCGCCGCCGAGCACGCCGTCGCGCTGCTGCTGGCCGCCGCCCGGCAGATCCCGGCCGCGGACGCCTCGCTGCGCCAGGGCGTGTGGAAGCGCTCGGCGTTCATGGGTGTCGAGGTCACCGACAAGGTGGTCGGCGTCGTCGGCCTGGGTCGCATCGGGCAGCTGGTGGCCCAGCGGCTGGCCGCGTTCGGCGTCACGCTGATCGCCTACGACCCCTACATCCAGCCCGGGCGCGCGGCCCAGCTCGGGGTCCGCATGGTGTCGCTGGAGGAGCTGCTCCGCGAGTCGGACTTCATCTCGATCCACCTGCCCAAGACGCCGGAGACCCTCGGGCTGATCGGCGCCGCGGAGCTGGCCACCACCAAGCGCGGCGTCATCATCGTCAACGCCGCCCGGGGCGGGCTGGTCGACGAGGCCGCGCTGGCCGACGCGCTGCGCTCGGGCCAGGTCGGGGCGGCCGGCCTCGACGTGTACGCCACCGAGCCCTGCACCGACAGCCCGCTGTTCGGGCTGCCCAACACCGTGGTCACCCCGCACCTCGGCGCCTCCACCACCGAGGCGCAGGACAAGGCCGGGACCGCGGTCGCGCACTCGGTGCGCCTGGCGCTGCAGGGCGAGTTCGTCCCCGATGCGGTCAACGTGCAGGCGGGCGGTGTCGTCGCCGAGGACGTGCGGCCCGGCCTGCCGCTGGCCGAGAAGCTGGGCCGGGTCTTCACCGCGGTGGCCGGCGGCCTGGCCCAGTCCCTCACCGTCGACGTCCGCGGCAAGATCGCGGAGTTCGACGCCTCGGTGGTGCAGCTGGCCGCGCTCAAGGGGGTGTTCTCCGAGGTCGTCGAGGAGCAGGTCACCTACGTCAACGCCCCCCTGTTCGCCGAGCAGCGCGGCCTCGAGGTCGGCATGACCAGCGACGTGGAGAGCCCCGACTACCGCAACCTCGTCCGGCTGCACGGCGCGATGGCCGACGGCACCGAGGTGACCGTGTCCGGGACCCTCTTCGGGAAGAACCAGGTCCCCAAGCTGGTCTGCGTCAACGGCTTCGACATGGACCTCGACCCCGCCGGGTACCTGCTGTTCTTCGTCTACACCGACCGCCCCGGCGTGGTGGGCGCCGTGGGTGCCGCGCTCGGAGAGGCCGGGGTCAACATCGCCGGGGCGCAGGTCAGCCGCACCACCCGGGGCGGGGAGGCGCTCATGGCGGTGACCGTGGACAACCCGGTGCCGGCCGAGCTGCTCGCCGACATCGCCGGCCGGATCGGCGCGCGCGAGGCCCGCTCCGCGGACCTCACCGGCAGCTGACCTAGGGTCTGGTCCCATGCGCCTGGCAGTGATCCCCGGAGACGGCATCGGCCCCGAGGTGGTGGCCGAGGGCCTCAAGGTCCTCCGCGAGGTGGCCCCCGACGTGGAGAGCACCCCGTACGACCTCGGTGCCCAGCGCTGGCAGCGGACCGGCGAGCTGCTGCCCGACAGCGTGCTGGAGGAGCTGCGCGGCCACGACGCGATCCTGCTCGGCGCGATCGGGGACCCGGGGGTGCCGCCGGGCATCCTCGAGCGCGGCCTGCTCCTGCGGCTGCGCTTCGAGCTCGACCACCACGTGAACCTGCGCCCGGCCCGGCTGTTCGACGGCGTCCGCAGCCCGCTGGCCGACCCCGGGCCGATCGACATGCTGTGCGTGCGCGAGGGCACCGAGGGGCCCTACGTGGGCAACGGGGGCGTGCTGCGCAAGGACACCCCGCAGGAGGTGGCCACCGAGGTCAGCCTCAACACCGCCTTCGGGGTGGAGCGCGTCGTCCGGTACGCCTTCGAGCGGGCGCTGGCCCGGCCGCGGCGGCACCTGACCCTCATCCACAAGACCAACGTGCTCACCCACGCCGGGTCGCTGTGGTCGCGGGTGGTCGAGGAGGTGTCGGCGGAGTTCCCCGACGTCACCGTGGCCTACCAGCACGTCGACGCGGCGACGATGTTCTTCATCACCGACCCCGGCCGTTACGACGTCATCGTCACCGACAACCTCTTCGGCGACATCGTCACCGACGTCGCCGCTGCGGTGACCGGGGGCATCGGGCTGGCCGCCAGCGGCAACCTGGACGCCTCGGGCACCAACCCGAGCATGTTCGAGCCGGTGCACGGCTCGGCGCCCGACATCGCCGGCACCGGCGTCGCCGACCCGACGGCGACCGTGCTCTCGGTCGGGCTGCTGCTCGAGCACCTGGGCCACGCCGACCTGGCGAAGAAGGTCAACGCCGCGGTCGCCTTCGACCTCTCCACGCGGGACCCGCAGGGCCCCGTGCGCACGCAGGAGGTCGGCGACCGCCTGGCCGCGCTCGCCGGCGGCTGAAGAGCACCCCGTCCTGCCCACCCCCGCTCCGCTCGGGGCGGTGCCCTGGACGGGGCCGCGGTCGGGCCGGACGGGCGCGGGTCACTCGAAGTAGCGCCGGGGCGTGTCCACGAGCATCTGCCGGATCTGCTCCTCGGTGACCCCGCGGTCGCGCAGCGCCGGCAGGACGTCCTTGCTGATGTGCGTGAAGTTCCAGTTCGGCTGGACCTGCTGGAACGCGGCCCGGGCCGCGGGGTCGGGGAATTAGTCGATGAAGCAGCTGGCGTCGTGCGCGAGCACCATCCGGTCGGCGTACCCCCGCTCGGCCAGCGCAGCGATCGTGGCCACCCGGGCGTCCGTGGGGTTGTAGATGTCCAGCCCGAACCGGTCCATGCCGAGCAGGCAGCCGGCATCGGCCAGCCCGGTGAGGTAGTCGAGGTCGTTGCTGTCGCCGGCGTGCCCGATGACCACCTTGGTGAGGTCCACGCCCTCCTCGCCGAACACCTGGACGGCCAGCCGGCCCGCCTGGTCGTGCGAGGAGGTGTGCACGGTGATCGGCGCCCCGGTGGCGCGGTGGGTCGCCGCGCAGGCGCGCAGGGTGCGTTCGACGCCCGGGGTCAGGCCCTTGGCCTCGACCACGCACTTGAGGAACGCGGCCTTCACCCCGGTGTCGGCGATGCCGTCGCGGATGTCGCGGGTGAAGTCGTCGACCATGGGATCGGTGGGCAGGTCCAGGGCGAGACCGGGCCCGCGGTGCTCGTACTGGTGCGGGATCTCGTCGTAGGTGTAGAGCCCGGTGGCGACGACGATGTTGATGTCGGTCTGCTCGGCGACCCGCTGCACCCGCGGGATGTAGCGGCCCAGGCCCCAGACCGTCGGGTCGACGATCGTGTCGATGCCCAGGGACTTCAGCTCGTCGAGCTTCGCCACGGCGTCGGCGACGCGCTCGTCCTCGTCCCACCAGGCCCCGGCCCCGTAGTTCTGCACGTGCTCGGTCGACAGGACGAAGACGTGCTCGTGCATGAGGGTCGCGCCGAGGTCGGCGGTGTCGACGGGGCCACGGACGGTCTCGACGGTGGGCACAGGTCTCCTCGGGGTGCGTCGGGCGGGTGGACGGGGTGGGGCCTCAGCGGACCGGCTGCCAACCGCCCTGCTCGCGCAGCGGCGGCTTGAGCACCTTGCCGCCGGGGTTGCGGGGCAGCGGCTCGCTGCGGATCGACAGGTACTGGGGCACCTTGAAGTCGGCCAGCCGCTCGCGGGCGAAGGCCAGCAGGTCCTGCGCGTCGACCTCCCGGCCCGGCAGGGGGACGACGACGGCGCCCACCTTCTCGCCCATCATCGGGTCGGCCACGCCGACGACCGCGACCTCGCCCACCGCCGGGTGCGCGGCCAGGGCGTTCTCCACCTCGACGCAGTACACGTTCTCGCCGCCGCGGTTGATCATGTCCTTCTTGCGGTCGACGACGTAGACCAGCCCGTCGTCGTCGATGCGGGCGAGGTCGCCGCTGTGCAGCCAGCCCTCGACGAAGGTCTCCGCCGTCTGCTCGGGCTTGCGCCAGTAGCCGGCGACGACGTTGGGTCCGCGGATCAGCAGCTCGCCGACGCCGGTCGCCGGGTCGGGGTCGGCGAGGTCGAGGTCGACCACCGGGGCCGGGAAGCCCACCGAGTCGGCGTGCTCGGCGGCGTACTCGTCGGGCAGGTAGGTCGACACCGAGGAGGTCTCGGTGAGCCCGAAGCCGTTGCCCACGCGGGCGGTCGGGAACGCCGCCTTGATGCGGTGCACGAGGTCCGGCGCGATCGGCGCACCGCCGTAGCTCAGCGCCCGCACCGACGAGGTGTCGACCTCGGCGAACTCCGGCTGCTGCAGCGCCAGCCAGTAGATCGCCGGGACGGTGGTGAGCACGTCGACGCGCTCGTCGGCGATGGCGCGCAGGAAGGCCTGCACCTCGAAGACCGGCATGATCACCGCCCGCCCGGCGACCGCCGTGACCACCAGCAGCTGGGAGTTGCAGCCGGTGACGTGGAACAGCGGCACCGAGACGAGGGTGGTCAGCCGCTGGTCGCGGTCGAGGGACAGGCAGCGCAGGCAGGTCTCGACGTTGGACAGGAAGTTCTCGTGGGTGGTCATCGCACCCTTGGGGAAGCCGGTGGTCCCGCTGGTGTAGAAGATCGCGGCCAGGTCGGTGTGCCCCTGGTCGGTCACCTCCACCGGCGCGCCGTCGGGCAGCGCGGCCCCGGGCTCGACGACGTAGGCGGCGCCGGAGTCCTCGACGACGTAGCGGACCTCGGGCTCGGCGAAGCGGGTGTTGACCGGGACGGCGACCGCACCGGCGAGCAGCGTGCCCCAGAACGCGAGCACCCAGTCGTTGCCGTTGGCCAGCCGGTTGGCGACCCGGTCGCCCGGCTGCACACCCGCCGCCCGCAGCCCCCCGGCGACCCGTGCCGCGCGGTCCCACAGCTGCCGGTAGGTCACCCGCCCGCCGCCGAGCTCGACGAGCGCCTCGGCGTCGGGGTGCGCCTCGACGGCCGCGCGCAGCATCGCGGTCAGGTTCCGGGGCAGCCCGGTGTAGCGCCGGACGCCGTCCGGGCCGACCTCGGTGCCGCTGCGGTCGTAGGGGTAGGGCCGCGTGCGAGCTGCGGTGCCGGTCACCCGCGCCTCCCGGTGGGACGTCGTCGTCTCCAGCCTGCGTGCGGAGTGTGTCGGGCATCACCCCCGGTGTCCACCGCGGGCGCGAGGTGGGTCGCGGCGGTCGATCCCGGCGCCCGCGCGTGCTTTACTCGACGGCGATGCACCCCACCGGCTCGACCGCCAGCGCAGCGCCGATCACCACGGCGCTGATTATCGCGTAGCGCGCAGTCACCTCCCCGACTGCGCGCAGACCTCCCGTACCCGGGGGGTCTTTTTCGTGTTCGGGCCGCCCCACCCGCAGGAGATCCGATGTCCACGCCGCTCGAGTCCGCCCCGCTGGACTTCCACGTCTTCGACACGACGCTGCGCGACGGCGCGCAGCGCGAGGGCGTGAGCTACTCCGTCGCCGACAAGCTGGCCGTCGCGCGGCTGCTCGACGAGATCGGCGTCGGGTACATCGAGGGTGGCTGGCCGGGGGCGCTGCCGAAGGACACCGAGTTCTTCGCCCGCGCCCGCACGGAGCTCAAGCTGCGGCACGCCCAGCTGGTCGCCTTCGGGGCCACCCGCAAGGCCGGTGTCCGCGTGGAGGACGACGCCCAGGTGCAGGCCCTCCTGGACGCCGGGACGCCGGTGGTCTGCCTGGTCGCGAAGTCCGACGTCCGGCACGTGCGGGAGGCGCTGCGGACCAGCCTCGAGGAGAACCTCGCGATGGTCGCCGACACCGTCGCCCACCTGGTGCGCCACGGCCGCCGGGTGTTCCTCGACTGCGAGCACTTCTTCGACGGCTACGCGGCCGACCCCGACTACGGCGTCCGCGTGCTGGCGGCGGCCTTCGACGCCGGCGCCGAGGTCGGCGTCCTGTGCGACACGAACGGCGGGATGCTGCCGATGGGGGTGGGCCGGGTGGTGGCCGACGTCCGGTCGCGGGTGTCCGGCCGGCTCGGCATCCACTGCCAGGACGACACCGGCTGCGCGGTGGCCAACACCCTCGCCGCGGTGGAGGCGGGCGTCACGCACGTGCAGGGGACGGCCAACGGCTACGGGGAGCGGGCCGGCAACGCCGACACGTTCGCGCTCATCGCCAACCTGGTGACCAAGATGGGGCTGCCGGTGGTGCCGGCCGAGTGCCTGCCCGAGCTGCAGCGGGTCAGCCACGCGATCGCCGAGCTGGCCAACATCGCCCCCGACGAGCACCAGCCCTACGTGGGCGCCTCGGCGTTCGCGCACAAGGCGGGCCTGCACGCCAGCGCCATCAAGGTCAGCCCCGAGCTGTACAACCACCTCGACCCGGCCGTGGTCGGCAACGACATGCGCATCCTGGTCACCGAGATGGCCGGCCGGGCCTCGGTCGAGCTGAAGGGCCGCGAGCTCGGCGTCGACCTCGACGGGCACCCCGACGCCATCGCCCGGGTCGTCGACCAGGTCAAGGTCCTCGAGGCCGACGGCTGGTCGTTCGAGGCCGCCGACGCCTCGTTCGAGCTGCTGCTGCGCGCCCAGCTGCCCGACGCCCCGCCCCCGCTGTTCGAGCTGGAGAGCTACCGCACCTCCGTCGAGCACTGGGGCAACGGCGTGGTCGTCAGCGAGGCCACCGTCAAGGTCCACGTCGACGGCGAGCGGATCATCTCCACCGGGGAGGGCAACGGCCCGGTGAACGCCCTCGACAACGCGCTGCGGGCCGCCCTCGTGTCGCGCTACCCCGAGCTGGCCGGGGTCTCCCTGGCCGACTACAAGGTGCGCATCCTCGGGTGGAAGGGCGGCACGAGCGCCACCACCCGCGTGCTCATCGACACCACCGACGGGGTGGGGGAGTGGACGACGGTCGGCGTCCACGACAACGTCGTCGAGGCCTCCTGGCACGCACTGGTCGACGCGCTCACCTACGCCGTCCGCCACCGCCGCCCGCGCTGACGCCGGCGGATCGGGCCCCGGCCGTCTCAGCCGCGGCGGGTGGCCCCGGTCCCCGTCGGGTCGGGGGACGCCGTCGCCCCCTGCGGCCCGGGCCCGGACGGAGCCACGGGCGCCTGGTCGACGACGACGTTCGGCGGGCGCTCGGCGGCGAGCCGCTCGGCCTCCCGTTGGACGGCCCGGCGCTCGGCGTCCCGGACCGCGGCGCGGACGTCCTTCGTCGACCGGACCGTGAACCGGCCGAGGGCCTGGGCGGCCAGGAAGACGATCAGCACCCCGAGCCCGGAGAAGAAGGCCAGCTGCTCGAGCACGGCCAGCGTCTCGTCGGTGGCCGCCGGTGAGCCGGCCGCTCCACCGGGCCCGGCCCACAGCTGCCCCACCACCGGCCCGACCACGAACCACGCGCCCGCGGCGCTGGCGAGGTAGCCGCCGACCACCCCGACGGCGCGGTTGGCCGTGGTGGCCAGCAGCAGGCCGCCCAGGACGGTGGCGAACCCGGGCAGCACCTCGAGCCAGAAGCGGTCGGCGGTCCACGTCCAGGGGTCGTCGGGCGTGTAGGCGAAGTCGAAGTACGGGCCGACGAAGGGGATCAGGGCGCCCCACACGCCCAGCAGGACCAGCAGCAGCCCGCTGACCGCACCGCGGCTGCGGGCCACGCGCATCCGGCTGGGGCGGTCGGCGGTACGGGGTTCGGCCATGGTGGTCTCCCTGCGCACGAGCGGACGGTGCTGTGCTCGCACCCACTACCCGCGGCGTGGCGCTGCGATGCGGAGCCGGGCCGCACCACCCGGTCGGGGGACTCCGGGGAGCCGGGCGCACGGCTCCGCGGCGGCGGGGGACGGCACCCGGCCGCGGTCGGAGGCCGGTAGGCCGACCCGTGTCGCCCTCACAGCCGGCGCCGCAGCAGGCAGAACGGGTTGCCCTCCGGGTCGGCCAGGACGTGCCAGCTCTCCGCGCCGGTCTGGCCGACGTCCGCGGGTGTCGCCCCGAGGTCGAGCAGCCGCTGCAGCTCGGCGTCCTGGCCCCAGTCGGTGGGGGAGAGGTCCAGGTGCAGCCGCGGCCTGCCGGGCGCGGGGTCGGGCGTCGGCGAGAAGACCAGCGTGGGTGCCGGCCCGCCGAAGCCCTCCTCCGGGCCGATCTCCACGGCTCCCTCCTCCCGGGAGAGCACCCGGTAGCCGAGGACCCGCGCCCACCACGCGGACAGCCGCTCGGGGTCCCGGCAGTCGATGACGATCTCGCTGAGTCGGCAGGCCACCCGGGAACCGTAGGGCCGCAGCGGGGCCGGTGCGGGTCAGTAGCCTCGACGTCGTGCGCATCGTCCGTTTCGCCTCGCCCTCGGGCATGTCCTTCGGTGTCCTCGACGGGGACGGCCAGGTCGCCCAGATCGAGGGCCACCCCTTCGGCACCGTCTCGTTCACCGGCCAGCGGTACGCGCAGGCCGACGTGCGGCTGCTCTCGCCGATCCTGCCGAGCAAGGTGGTGTGCGTCGGCAAGAACTACTCGGCCCACGTCGCGGAGATGAACACGGGCGACGCGCCGAGCGAGCCGCTGCTGTTCCTCAAGCCGTCCACGTCGGTCATCGGCCCGGGCGACGCCATCCGCATCCCGCCGGGCAGCACGAACGTGCACCACGAGGCCGAGCTGGCCGTGGTCATCGGGGCCCGCGGGGCCCGGCACGTGAGCCCCGAGCAGGTCCCGGCGAGCATCTTCGGCTACACGATCGCCAACGACGTCACCGAGCGGGACATGCAGCAGCGGGACGGGCAGTGGACCCGCGCCAAGGGCTTCGACTCCTTCTGCCCGCTCGGCCCGTGGATCGAGACGGACCTCCCCGGCCTGGGCAAGGACCCCGCCGACCTCGCGGTCACCTGCACGGTGGACGGCGAGCTGCGCCAGTCCGGCCGCACCAGCCAGCTGCTGTTCGACGTCCCGACCCTGGTCTCCCACATCTCGCGGGTGATGACGCTGCTGCCCGGGGACGTCGTGCTCACCGGCACCCCGTCGGGGGTCGGTCCCCTGGCGCCGGGGCAGCGGGTCGAGGTCACGATCGAGGGCCTGGGCACGCTGACCAACACGGTCGCCGACGCGGACACCACCTCGACCGCCGGGGGCCCGCGGTGACCCCGCCCGCGAGCGGCGTGCGCACCCGCTTCTGCCCGTCGCCGACGGGCACGGTGCACGTCGGCCTGCTGCGGACGGCGCTGTTCAACTGGGCGCACGCCCGCCACACCGGCGGGACCTTCGTCGTCCGCATCGAGGACACCGACGCCGCCCGCGACTCGGAGGAGTCCTACCGGCACCTGCTCGACAGCCTGCGCTGGCTGGGCCTGGACTGGGACGAGGGCCCTGAGGTCGGCGGCCCGCACGGCCCCTACCGGCAGTCGCAGCGCCACGAGGTCTACCGCGACGTCGCGGCGAAGCTGCTGGCGGCCGGGCACGCCTACGAGTCGTTCTCGACCAACGAGGAGGTCGAGGCGCGCCGGCTGGCCGCGGGACAGGACCCGAAGCTCGGCTACGACAACGCCGACCGGTTCCTCACCGACGAGCAGAAGGCCGCCTTCCGGGCCGAGGGGCGCGAGCCGGTGCTCCGGCTGCGGATGCCCGAGGAGGACCTCACCTGGACCGACCTGGTGCGCGGCGAGGTGCGGTTCGCCGCGGGGTCGGTGCCCGACTTCGTCATCGTCCGGGCCAACGGGGTGCCGCTGTACCCGTTCGTGAACCCGGTCGACGACGCGCTCATGGGGATCACCGACGTCCTGCGGGGGGAGGACCTGCTGCCCTCCACGCCCCGGCAGCTGGCGCTGTACGCGGCGCTGCAGGACATCGGGGTGGCGTCCGGCACCCCGCGGTTCGGCCACCTGCCCTACGTGACCGGCGAGGGCAGCAAGAAGCTGTCCAAGCGGGACCCGCAGTCCAACGTGGACGTCTACCGGCAGCGGGGGTTCGTCCCCGAGGGCTTCGCCAACTACCTGGCGCTGCTCGGCTGGGCCATCGCGGAGGACCGCGACGTGTTCTCGATGGCGGAGATGGCCGAGGCCTTCGACGTCACCCGGGTGAGCGCGAACCCGGCCCGCTTCGACCTCAAGAAGGCCGAGGCGATCAACGCCACGCACCTGCGTGCGCTGCCGGTGGAGGAGTTCATCACCCGCGTCGTCCCGTTCCTGTCCGGAGCGGGGCTGGTCGCCGACCCCCCCACGCCGGAGCAGGAGCGGCTGCTGCGGGCGATCGCGCCCATGGCGCAGGAGCGGGTGGTGGTGCTCTCCGACGCCGTCGAGCTGCTGCGGTTCCTGTTCGTGGCGGACGTCGAGATCGACCCGGCCGCCGCGGCCAAGCAGCTGTCCGGGCCCGAGGCGGCCGAGGTGCTCGACGCGGCGGCCACGGCCCTGCGCGACCTGGAGGACTGGACCACCGAGGCGGTCGAGGCCGCGCTCAAGACGGCCCTGGTCGACGGGCTCGGGCGCAAGCCCCGCCAGGCGTTCGGCCCGGTGCGGGTCGCGGTGAGCGGACGGACGGTGTCCCCGCCGCTGTACGAGTCGATCGAGCTGCTCGGCCGGGAGCGCACGCTGGCCCGGCTGGCGGCGGCACGGGCCGCGGTCCCGGGGTGATCCCGTGAGCGCGCCGGTGCCGCCGGGCGCGGGCCCGGCCCCCGACCCGGACGACGAGCCCTACACCGGGCCGCCGCCCACGGGGCCCTACGGCGCGCCGCCGCGCGTGCCCGGCGCGCTGCACGGCGTCCACTCGCTCCCGGCCACCGGCGCCTTCGCCGGCCCGGTGGCGTGGCCGCTGGGGCCGGTGCCCCTGCCGCCGGGCCCGCACACCCACCCCGGGCAGCCCCCGCCGGGCCTGCCGTCGTGGCAGCGTGGGGCGCTCGACCGGCGGCCGTACCCGGCCCCGGCCCCCGGGGTGCCGTGGTCGCCGCCGCCGGGGACGCCCCCGCACGACCGGCCGACGCCCTTCCTGCTGGCCATGCGCTCGCGGGACTGGCGCTGGTGGCGGCCGCTGCTCGGGCTGCTCCTGATCACGGTGGTGTACACGGTCGCGGCCACGGTCGTCGTCCTCGTCGCCTTCGTCACCGGCGCGTTCCCCGACCTGCAGCTGCTCGACCTGGTCGACCCCGGCGTCCTGCTCATCACCAACCTGTCGCTGATCGTCGCGATCCCGACCGTGTGGCTGGCCTGGGTCGCCGCGCACGGCATGCGCCGCGGCTGGTCCTCCTCGGTTCTCGCCCGGCTGCGCTGGCGGCTGCTCCTGCCCTACACGCTGCTGGCCCTGCCCACCCTCGGCGCGGGCATCGCGCTGTCGCTGCTGGCCGGGCTCTGGGTCGACGGCGGTGAGGTCACCGGCCCGACGCCGGCCTACGGCTGGCTGGTGCTCGTGGTCCTGCTCACCACCCCGCTGCAGTCGGCCGCCGAGGAGTACGTCTTCCGCGGCTACCTCAGCCAGACCGTCGCCGCCTGGATCCGCGACCCGCGCACCGGTGCGGTGGTCGCCGGGGTGCTCACCGCGGCGCTGTTCTCCGCCGCCCACCTGCCCCCGGACGTGTGGACCTTCCTCGACCGGTTCGCCTTCGGCCTGGCCGCCTCCGCGGTGGTCTGGCTGACCGGGGGGCTCGAGGCGGCCATCGTGCTGCACGCGGTCAACAACGTGCTGGTGTTCCTGCTGGTCGGCGCGCTCGGGGAAGGGGTGACCACCGACTCGATCCCGGCCGGTGCCGGGCTGATCGTGGTGACGCTGGACCTGCTGGTCATGGCCGCCTACGTGTGGCTGGTCGCCCGCTCCGGCCGGCGCCTGCAGCCGGAGACGCTGACGGCCGCCCAGGACCTGCGACCACCGTCACGCCAGGGGGTGCCCGACCCGCCTCCGGGCGTCGGGTATGGTGGTCTGCGGCGCCGCGAGGTGCAGCAACACCCTTGGGGTATGGGGTAATTGGCAGCCCGACGGATTCTGGCTCCGTTAGTCTAGGTTCGAGTCCTGGTACCCCAGCGAGGAACGTCGTCGGTCCTGGGACGACGTGCTCCTCAGCACGACCGCACGACCGCACGGCCCCGTCGTCTAGCGGCCCAGGACGCCGCCCTCTCACGGCGGTAGCGAGGGTTCGAATCCCTTCGGGGCTACAGCAGGCGGGAGCCCCCGGCCACCAGGCCGGGGGCTCCCGTCGTGTGCGGGACCCCGGTCGCGGGCCTCCGGAGGAGGCGTGGCACCATGGTGCCCGCACGGCCCCGTCGTCTAGCGGCCCAGGACGCCGCCCTCTCACGGCGGTAGCGAGGGTTCGAATCCCTTCGGGGCTACAGCAGACGGGAGCCCCCGGCCACCAGGCCGGGGGCTCCCGCCGTCGTCGGGGGAGGCGGGTCGGTGGCGGGACCGGTCGCGGGCTAGCGTCCCTGCACGTGATCCGCACCAGTCGCCGTCTGGCCGACGGCCGGGAGCTCCTCTACTACGACGCCGACGGCACCGCCCCGGCGCGGACGGCGGAGGACCCGCGGGACCTGCCCCCGGTGAGCACCCGCTCCCAGCTGCGCTTCGACCCGCTGCTCGGGGAGTGGGTGGTGCTGGCCTCGCACCGGCAGACCCGGACCTTCCTCCCGCCGGCCGACCTCTGCCCGCTGTGCCCGACCCGCCCCGGGCGGGAGGCCACCGAGATCCCCGAGGCCGACTACCAGGTCGTCGTCTTCGAGAACCGGTTCCCGTCCCTGGCCACGGCCGTCGACACCGACGTCCCGCCGACCGCCCCGGGGGCCCCGCTCACCGAGCTGCGGCCCGGCTTCGGCCGCTGCGAGGTCGTGGTGTTCACCAGCGAGCACGACCGCTCGTTCGCCACCCTGGGGCGGGACCGGGCGCGCCTCGTCGTCGACGTGTGGGCCGAGCGCACCGCGGAGCTGTCGGCCGTCGACGGCGTCGAGCAGGTCTACGTGTTCGAGAACTCCGGCGAGGAGATCGGGGTGACCCTCTCCCACCCGCACGGGCAGATCTACGCCTACCCGTTCGTGGCGCCGCGGGTGGGGAAGGTGCTCGCCTCGGCCGCCCGCCACCGCGCCGGCACCGGCGGGGACCTGTTCGCCGACGTCCTGGCCGCCGAACGCTCCGGCCCGCGGGTGGTCGCGGCCAACGCCCACTGGACCGCCTTCGTGCCCGCCGCGGCCCGCTGGCCGTACGAGGTGCAGCTCTTCCCGCACCGCCGGGTGCCCGACCTCGCCGCCCTCGACGGCGACGAGCGGGATGCGCTGGCCGAGGTCTACCTCGACGTGCTCGGCCGCTTCGCCCGGCGCTTCGACACCCCGATGCCCTACATCTCCTCGTGGAACCAGGCCCCGGTCTCCCGCGGCCGGGAGGACTGGTGGCTGCACCTGCAGCTGTTCAGCCTGCGCCGGGCGCCGGGCAAGCTGAAGTACCTGGCCGGCTCGGAGTCCGGCATGGGGGCGTTCATCAGCGACACCACCCCCGAGGACGTCGCCGAGCAGCTGCGGGCACTGGCGTGAGCGCCCCGGGGTCCGGGGCGGACGCCGCCGACCGCGCCCGCCGGGCCTTCACCGAGGCCTTCGGTGCCGCGCCCGAGGGGGTCTGGGCCGCCCCCGGGCGGGTGAACGTGATCGGGGAGCACACCGACTACAACGAGGGCTTCGTGCTGCCGGTGGCCCTGCCGCACACGACCCGTGCCGCGGTCACCCGGCGGGACGACGGCGTGGTGGCGCTGGTCTCGGTGCAGCACCCCGGGGAGCGGGTCGAGCTGGCCGTCGCCGAGCTCGCCCCGGGCCGGCCGGCCGGCTGGGCCGGGTACCCGGCCGGGGTGGTGCACACGCTGCGCGACCGGGTGCCGGGCGGGGTGAGCGTGCTGGTCGACGGCGACGTCCCGGCGGGGATGGGGCTGTCCTCGTCGGCCGCGCTGTCGTGCTCGGTGGCGTTGGCGCTGCGGGACCTGGCCGCCCCGGACCTGGCCGTCGCCGACCTGGTCGACGTCGCCCGCAGCGCGGAGAACGACTTCGTCGGCGCCCCGACCGGGATCCTCGACCAGTCGGCCTCCCTGCTCTGCACGGCCGGGCACGCGCTGTTCCTCGACACCCGCGACCGCAGCAGCGAGCAGGTGCCCCTGGACCTCGCCGCGGCCGGGATGCAGCTGCTGGTGGTGGACACCGGGACGACGCACGACCACGCCACGGGCGGCTACGGCGACCGGCGCCGTGAGTGCGAGCGGGCCGCCGAGCGGCTGGGCGTGGCCGCGCTGCGCGACGTCGCCGCGGTCGCCGACCTGGCCCGGCTGGACGACGGCACGCCCGGGGGGGCGCTGCTGCTGCGGCGGGCCCGGCACGTGGTCACCGAGGACGCGCGGGTGCTCGAGGTGGTCCGCGTGCTGCGCGGGGACGCCGGCCCGGCCGCCATCGGCCCGCTCCTGACCGAGGGCCACGCCTCGCTGCGGGACGACTTCGAGATCTCCACCGTGGAGCTCGACACCTGCGTGGCCACGGCGCTGGACCACGGCGCCGAGGGGGCCCGCATGGTCGGCGGCGGGTTCGGCGGCAGCGCGGTCGTGCTGGTCCGCCGCGAGCGCACCGACGAGATTGTGACCGCGATCACAGATCGTTTCGCCGCGGAGGGGTACACAGCGCCGCGGACCTTCGCCGTCACGCCGTCTCCGGGGGCCCACCGACTCGACTGACCACCCAGCACCGGAGGTCTCCGCCCGTGGACGCGCTCCGCCTCGACGCCTCGTTCGTCGACTACCTCCTCGTCGCCGTCTACTTCGGCGTGGTCCTGATGATCGGGTTCGCCGCCCGACGACGGGTCTCCGACAGCCTCGACTTCTTCCTCTCCGGCCGCAGCCTGCCGGCCTGGGTGACCGGGCTGGCGTTCATCTCCGCCAACCTGGGCGCCGTCGAGATCATCGGCATGTCGGCCAACGGGGCCCAGTACGGCATGTCGACCATGCACTACTTCTGGGTCGGCGCGGTCCCGGCGATGCTGTTCCTCGGCATCGTGATGATGCCCTTCTACTACGGGTCCAAGGTCCGCAGCGTCCCGGAGTTCATGCGGCGCCGGTTCGGCACGGGGGCGCACCTGGTCAACGCGCTGTCCTTCGCCCTCGCGCAGGTGCTCATCGCCGGGATCAACCTGTTCCTGCTGGCGACCATCGTCAACGCGCTGCTCGGCTGGCCGCTGTGGATCTCGCTCATCGTCGCCGCCGCGGTGGTGCTCAGCTACATCACCCTCGGCGGGCTGTCGGCGGCGATCTACAACGAGGTGCTGCAGTTCTTCGTCATCGTCGCCGCCCTGCTGCCGCTGACGCTGATCGGGCTGCACCGCGTCGGGGGGATCGGCGGGCTGATCGACGAGGTCACGGCCACCGACGGCGCCGAGCAGCTGTCCTCCTGGCCGGCCACCGACCTGTCGGGCTTCGAGAGCCCGGTCTGGTCGACCGTGGGCATCGTCTTCGGGCTGGGCTTCGTGCTCTCCTTCGGCTACTGGACGACGAACTTCGTCGAGGTCCAGCGCGCGATGGCCACCAAGTCGATGTCCGCGGCGCGCAGCACCCCGGTGATCGGGTCCTTCCCGAAGATGTTCGTCCCCTTCATCGTCGTCATCCCGGGCCTGATCGCCGGCATCCTGGTGCCGGAGATCCAGCAGCTCAAGGCCGGCCAGGACAGCGACCTGTCCTACAACGAGGCGCTGCTGGGCCTGGTCCGCGACGTGCTCCCCAACGGCCTGCTGGGGGTCGCCATCGCCGGGCTGCTGGCGGCCTTCATGGCCGGCATGGCCGCCAACGTCTCGGCCTTCAACACCGTCTTCAGCTACGACCTCTGGCAGACCTACGTCGTCAAGGACCGGCCCGACCACTACTACCTGGTGGTCGGCCGGTGGGCCACGGTCGGGGCGACGGTCGTCGCCATCGGGACGGCGCTCATCGCGGCGGGCTACCAGAACCTGATGGACTACCTGCAGACGCTGTTCGGCTTCTTCAACGCCCCGCTGTTCGCCACGTTCATCCTCGGCATGTTCTGGAAGCGGATGACCCCGACGGCGGGCTGGACCGGGCTGGTGTCGGGCACGCTGGCCGCGATCGTCGTCTTCGTCCTCTCGGAGACCGGCGTGTTCGACCTGCCGGGCCAGGGGACGGCGTTCGTCGCGGCCGGGGCGGCCTTCGTCGTGGACATCGTCGTCAGCGTCGCGGTCACGATGGTCACCCGGCCGAAGCCCGCCCGGGAACTGGTCGGCCTGGTCTACTCCGAGACGCCGAAGGAGCAGCGCACCGACCCGGACGCCCACCGGCTGCCCTGGTACCAGTCGCCCACCAAGCTCGCCGGGATCTCCCTGGTGATGGTGGTCGCGCTCAACGTGGTCTTCCGGTGAGAGGAGCTCGGGACATGTCCACGGGAAACGACGGCGGCGGGCGCTCCCGCGCCGCGGGCGCCTTCGACGTCCGCAACGTCATCGCCGCCCTCATCGGCTTCTACGGCGTCGTGCTGGTCCTCATGGGGCTGTTCGCCGACTCGCCGGCCGACCGCGAGAAGACCGGCGACGTGAACGCCAACCTCTGGGCCGGGATCGCGATGGTCGTGTTCGCGCTGGCCTTCGCGCTCTGGTCGCGGCTGCGGCCGGTGGTCGTCGACGAGGGCGCCGACGTGACCGGGGACCAGGAGGACGGCCGGCCGCCCGCGCACTGACCCCGGGAGCCGGCCCCGCGGGGCGCGGAGGAGCGGGGTCCCCTCGTCAGCGGGCGGCGCGGGAGATCGCGCCCGCCGCCTCCAGGACCGCGCCGACCACCTCGGGGGCGGGGCGGCGGCCCAGCCGCTCGACCGGTCCCGAGATCGACACCGCCCCGAGCACCCCGCCGGCGGCGTCGCGGACCGGGGCCGACAGGGAGGCCACGCCGGCCTCGCGCTCGGCGACGCTGTGCGCCCAGCCGCGGCGCCGGACGTCGAGCAGGGTGCGGGCGGTGAAGCTGGCCGCGGGCAGCAGCGGGGTGACCTCGTCCACCGGCGCGAAGGCGAGCAGGGCGTGCGCTGCCGAGCCCGCGGTCATCGGCAGGCGGGCGCCCACCGGGACGGTGTCGCGCAGCCCGTGCGCCCGCTCGGCCGCGGCGACGCACACCCGGGTGGCGCCGTCCCGCACGTAGAACTGGGCGCTCTCGCCGCTGGTGTCGCGCAGCACGACCAGGTGCCGGCCGGCGATGTCGGCCAGGTCGGCGACCCCGCGGGACAGCTCGGCCAGCCCGGGTCCGGGTGCCCAGGCGCCGGCGGCCGTGCGGCGGACGAGGCGGTGGCCCTCGAGCGCCACCGCCAGCCGGTGCGCGGTGGCGCGGGGCAGCCCCGTCCGCTCGACCAGCTCGGCGAGGGTGGCCGGCTCGGCCGCGACGGCGCGGAGGATGGACACGGCTTTGTCGAGCACGGCGACGGGGTTAGGCTGTCCCACAGAGCAATACTCGCATCCCACTGTCTGAGAAGGCCAGCCGGTGGGCGCGACGACGACCCAGGAGGGGACCCTCGTGCCGAAGACCCTGGCGGAGAAGGTGTACGACGCCCACGTGGTGCGCAGCGCCGAGGGCGAGCCGGACCTGCTCTTCATCGACCTGCACCTGGTGCACGAGGTCACCAGCCCGCAGGCGTTCGACGGGCTGCGGGCCGCCGGCCGCACGGTGCGGCGTCCGGACCTCACGATGGCCACCGAGGACCACAACGTCCCGACGCTGGACATCCTCGCGCCGATCGCCGACCCGGTCAGCCGGGCGCAGGTCGAGGCGCTGCGCCGCAACGCCGCCGAGTTCGGCATCCGGCTGGCCCCGATGGGCGACCGCGACCAGGGCATCGTGCACGTCATCGGCCCGCAGCTCGGGCTGACCCAGCCGGGCATGACGATCGTGTGCGGGGACAGCCACACGTCCACGCACGGCGCCTTCGGCGCGCTGGCGTTCGGCATCGGCACCAGCGAGGTCGAGCACGTGCTGGCCACGCAGACGCTGCCCCAGTACCGGCCGAAGCAGATGGCGGTCACCGTCGACGGCGAGCTGCCGCCCGGCGTCTCGGCCAAGGACGTCATCCTCGCCGTCATCGCGCAGATCGGCACCGGCGGCGGCCAGGGCCACGTCATCGAGTACCGCGGCAGCGCCGTCGAGAAGCTGTCGATGGAGGCCCGGATGACGATCTGCAACATGTCGATCGAGGCCGGCGCCAAGGCCGGGCTGATCGCCCCCGACCAGACGACCTTCGACTTCCTCAAGGGCCGCCCGCACGCCCCCCAGGGCGCGGACTGGGACGCCGCGGTCGAGTACTGGTCGACGCTGCGCACCGACGAGGACGCCGTGTTCGACCACGAGGTCCGCATCGACGCCGCGTCGCTCACGCCCTACGTCACCTGGGGCACCAACCCCGGCCAGGGGCTGCCCATCTCCGGGCGGGTGCCCGACCCGGCCGACTTCGCCGACGAGGGCGACCGCCGCGACGTCGAGGGCGCGCTGGCCTACATGGGCCTGACCCCGGGCACCCCGCTGCGCGAGATCGAGGTCGACACCGTCTTCCTGGGGTCCTGCACCAACGGCCGGATCGAGGACCTGCGCGTGGCCGCCGAGCTGCTCCGCGGGAAGCGGATCGACCCGAGCACCCGCATGCTCGTCGTCCCCGGGTCGGTCGCGGTCAAGTCGCAGGCCGAGGCCGAGGGCCTGGACCGCGTGTTCCTCGACGCCGGCGCCGAGTGGCGCGGCGCGGGCTGCTCCATGTGCCTGGGCATGAACCCCGACCAGCTCAAGCCGGGGGAGCGCTCGGCCTCCACCAGCAACCGCAACTTCCAGGGCCGGCAGGGCAAGGGCGGGCGCACCCACCTGGTCAGCCCGGCCGTCGCGGCGGCCACCGCGCTGACCGGCCGGCTCACCGCCCCGGCCGACCTCGAGCCCGCCGACCTGGCCACCGCCGGCGTCTGACCCCGACTGGAGCCCTCGCCATGGACGCCTTCACCACGCACACCGGTACCGCGGCCCCGCTGCGGCGGACCAACGTCGACACCGACCAGATCATCCCGGCCGAGTACCTCAAGCGGATCACCCGGACCGGGTTCGAGGACGGGTGCTTCATCGCCTGGCGGACCAACGAGCCGGACTTCGTGCTCAACCGGCCCGAGCACGCCGACGCCTCGATCCTGGTCGCCGGGCCCGACTTCGGCACCGGCTCCTCGCGCGAGCACGCCGTCTGGGCGCTGCTCGACTACGGGTTCCGGGTGGTGATCAGCTCGCGGTTCGCCGACATCTTCCGCAACAACTCGACCAAGGCCGGGCTGCTCACCGTGCTGCTGCCCCAGCCCGAGGTCGAGGCGCTGTGGCAGGCGGTCGAGGCCGACCCCACCACGCCGGTGACCGTCGACGTCCGGTCGAGGACCGTCGCGTACGGGTCGACGACGGTGCCGTTCGAGATCGACGACTACACCCGCTGGCGGCTGCTGGAGGGGCTCGACGACGTCGGCCTCACCGAGCGGCACCTGGCCGACATCGAGGCCTACGAGGCGGCGCGCCGGCCCTGGCTGCCCACCGCCCTGCCCGCCCGCGGCTAGCGGGCCGGGTCGTCGCCGTCCGGGCCGAAGTCGCGGTAGTAGTCCGCCGACAGCGCGCCCGGGCGGCCGCCGAGCACCCACGTGCTGCCCTTCGCCGCCGGCGGCCACAGCGCACCGCCCACGCCGGCGAAGCGCACCCCGAGGCCGACCAGCACCGACGGGATCGCCCCGCCCTGGCTGCACACCACGGTCACCCCGCCGTCGGTCCGGGGCTCGAGCAGCCGGTCGACCACCGCGAGCCCCGCCTGCGGGTCGGCGGCGAACTCCTCCTCGCCCAGCTCGGGGAGCTCGCCCACCGGCAGGCCCAGGGCCTCGGCGAGGGGCTCGAGGGTCTCCCGGCAGCGGGTGCGCGGGGCGCTGAGCAGCTCCCGCGGCCCGAACAGCGGCAGGGCCGCGGCGAGCTCCCGGGCCTGCCGCCGGCCCTTGGTCGACAGCGGGCGCAGCTCGTCGGGGCCGTCCCACTCCGAGCGGCTGCCGGCGTGGGCGTGCCGCACGAGCAGGAGCGCCGGCTCCCGCGGGACGTCGGTGCGCGTCAGGTCGTCGAGCACGGCGCGGTCGGCCTCGTGGCTGACCGCCGCGCGGGCCTCCTCGACCGGCAGCCAGCGCAGCGCGTCGACCTCGTCGCACGGGGTGAACTCGCCGCCGACAGCCCGCATGAGCCAGTAGTCGACCCGCTTGGTGCCCGCCTCGACCGGGTACTCGGTGCGCACGCTGCGCCGTCCGGCCACGACCGCCAGCCCCGTCTCCTCGGCCACCTCCCGGACGGCGGCGGCCAGGGCGTGCTCGCCGTCCTCCAGCTTGCCCTTGGGCAGCGACCAGTCGTCGTACCGCGGCCGGTGCACGAGCACCGTCTCCAGGACCCCGTCGGGGCCGGGCCGCCACACGGCACCCCCGCCGGCCCGGACGACGGTCCCGGGGGCGGGGCGGGTCCCGGACGGGGACTCAGCCGGCATGCTCGACCGCCGCCATCAGCGCGGCCTGGTAGTCCCGCTCGCCGGTGCGCCGCCAGGTGCCGTCACCCCCGAGCTCCCAGCAGCGGACCCCGTCGGCCATCGCGGCGTCGAAGACGTCCTCGAGCTGGGCCTGGGTCGACTCGTCGCAGACCCGCAGCAGGACCTCGACGCGCCGGTCCAGGTTGCGGTGCATGAGGTCCGAGCTGCCCAGCCACCACTCGCCCTCGCCGTTGTTGCGGAAGTTGATGACCCGGGAGTGCTCGAGGTAGCGGCCCACGATCGAGCGCACCCGCACGTTCTCGGACAGGCCGGGGACGCCGGGGCGCAGCGCGCAGATGCCGCGGATGAGCAGCTCGATGGGGACGCCGGCGGCCGAGGCCTCGTAGAGCGCGTCGATGATCTCCTCGTCGACCAGCGAGTTCACCTTGATCCGGATGCCGGCGGTCCGGCCCTCCGCGGCGTTGCGCGCCTCGCGGCGGATCCGCTCCACGAGTCCCTGGCGGATGCCGTGCGGGGCCACCATGAGGGTGCGGTAGGTGGTCTGCCGCGAGTAGCCGGTCAGGGTGTTGAACAGGTCGGTGAGGTCGGCGCCGACCCGGGGGTCGGCGGTGAGGATGCCGAGGTCCTCGTAGATCCGCGCGGTCTTCGGGTTGTAGTTGCCGGTGCCGATGTGGCAGTACCGGCGGATCACCCCGCCCTCGCGGCGCACGACCAGCGCGGTCTTGCAGTGCGTCTTGAGGCCCACCAGGCCGTAGACCACGTGGCAGCCGGCCTTCTCCAGCTCGCGTGCCCAGCTGATGTTGGCCTCCTCGTCGAAGCGCGCCTTGATCTCGACGAGGACGACGACCTGCTTGCCCGCCTCGGCCGCCTCGACGAGCGCGTTGACGATCGGGGAGTCGCCGGAGGTCCGGTAGAGCGTCTGCTTGATCGCCAGCACGTTCGGGTCCGCGGCGGCCTGCTCGATGAACCGCTGCACGCTCGTGGCGAACGAGTGGTACGGGTGGTGCACCAGCACGTCGCCCTCGCGCAGGGTGGCGAAGACGCTCATGGGGGTCTCGCCCTCGGAGAGCCGGGGGTGGGTGGCCGGCACGAACGGCTCGTCCTTGAGCTCCGGGCGGTCGAGGTCGTACAGGCCCCACAGCGCCGCGAGGTCCAGCAGCCCGGGCACGTGGACGACGTCCTCCGGGTCCACCTCCAGCTCCGACATGAGCACCTGGAGGATCTGCGGGTCCATCGGCTCGGCGACCTCCAGCCGCACCGCCGGGCCGAACCGGCGGCGGGCCAGCTCGCGCTCCAGCGCCTGCAGCAGGTCCTCGTCCCGGTCCTCCTCGACCTCCAGGTCGGCGTTGCGGGTGACCCGGAAGAGGTGGTGGTCGATGACGTCGAGGCCCGGGAACAGCTGCGGCAGGTGTGCGGCGATGAGGTCCTCGAGCGGCAGGAAGGTCGCCTCGTCGTCGGGCGCCCCCACGGGCACGAACCGCGGCACGTTGTTGGGCACCTTGAGGCGGGCGAACCGGGGCGCCCCGGTGTCGGGGTCGCGCACCGACACCGCCAGGTTCAGCGACAGCCCGCTGATGTAGGGGAACGGGTGGGCCGGGTCCACCGCCAGCGGGGTCAGCACGGGGAAGACCTGGTCGCGGAAGTACTCGCGCAGCCGCTTGGCCTCGGTGTCGGCCAGCTCGTCCCAGTGGACGATGCGGACCCCGGCCTCCTCCAGCCGCGGGGTGATGTCCTTGGTGAAGACGTCGGAGTGCCGGTGCACCAGCTCGCGGGTCCGCTCGGTGACCCGGGCCAGCTGCTCCCGGATGGTGAGCCCGTCGGGGGAGCGGACGGTCAGCCCGGTGCTGTGCCGGCGCTTGAGCCCGGCGATGCGCACCATGAAGAACTCGTCGAGGTTGCTCGCGAAGATGGCGAGGAACTTCACCCGCTCGAGCAGCGGCAGCGACTCGTCCTCGGCGAGCTCCAGCACGCGCGCGTTGAAGTCGAGCCAGGACAGCTCGCGGTTGATGAAGCGGTCGGCCGGGGCCGGGCGGGCAGGAGGCACGGGGTCATCGTGCCGCAGTCAGGTGAACGGCAGCAGCCGCAGCCCGGATCGGCGCAGGTCGGCGTCGCCGAGCAGCGCGGCGGTGTGCCGCCCCACGCCCAGGGCCAGGGCCTGCTCGAGGTCGGCGGGGGTGTCGACGTCGCGCGCCAGCCCCGGCCAGTCCCCGGAGAGCTCCCGGGCGCCGCCGGCCCGGTGCCGGGTGGCCGAGTCCCCCCCGAACGCCGGCGCGAGCGGTGCGTCCCGGGCGGTGAGCAGCGTCGTCCCGGTGCCCGGTGCGTCGGCGACGAAGCAGCGCGGCGCCGCCTCGGCCGCGGCCAGCGCGGCGGTCAGCTCGGCCGCGCGCAGCGCGGGCAGGTCGGAGGAGAGGGCGGCGACCGCCCGCGCCCCGCTGGCGCGCGCCCCGTGCGCCAGCGCCGGGTTGAGGCCGGCGTCGGGCTCGTCGGGCACCGTGCGGGCCCCCAGCCGGGTGGCGACGTCGGCCGCGGCCGGGTCGTCGGTCACCACCAGGACCGCACCCACGGCGGTCGCGGCCAGCGCCGCGGCCACGGTGTCGGCGAGCAGGGCGAGGACGACGTCGGCGTGCGCGCGCCCGGTCCGGTCGCCCAGGGCGTCGGTGAGCGGGGCCAGCCGCGTCTTGGCGCGCGCCAGCCGCTTCGCCGGGACGACGACCGACCACTCGATCACGGCCACAATGTGAGCACACCGGTGGCCGACGTCGTGGGCCGCGGGGGACCCGGTGCAGCGCTCGGGCCGGGTGAGGCCCAATGATGGGCCCGATGTCGATGGGCCCGGTGCCGCACCCGGGACGGGCCCGCGTGGGCGAGGAGGTGCCGGTGAGCCAGGGACGACCCCCGGTCGCACGGGGTGGGCGGACGCCGAACCGGTGGCGGACCCGGCGGCCCCTGCCGCCGGCGCTGTGGCTGTGCGTCCTCGTCGTCTACCCGCTGACCGTGCTGCTGTTCCGGCTCCGCATCCGGCACGTCGAGCGCTTCCCGCGCACCGGCCCGGTGATCGTCGTGGCCAACCACGTGTCGGTCCTCGACCCGCTCTCCTGCGCGCGGCTGGTCTGGGACGCCGGCCGGGTCCCGCACTTCCTCGCGAAGGCCTCGGTGTTCCGGGGGACGGCCGGGCGCATCCTGCGCGCCGCCGGGCAGATCCCGGTCGCTCGGGGGACCGCCGACGCCCGCGGGTCGCTCGACGCCGCCCGCGCCGACCTCGAGGCCGGCAACGTCGTGATCATCTACCCGGAGGGCACCGTCACCCGGGACCCCGACTGGTGGCCGATGGAGGCCCGCACCGGGGTCGCCCGGCTGGCGCTGACCACCGACGCCGTCGTCCTGCCCGTGGCCCAGTGGGGTCCGCAGCGGCTGCACGACTACCACACCAAGCGGCTGCACCTGCGGCTGCGCACCCCCGTCGACTACCTCGTCGGCGCACCGCTGGACCTCGACGACCTCCGGGCCGAGGTGCGGGCCGGTCGCCCGCTGACCGGTGACCTGCTGCGCGCGGTGACCGACCGGATGATGGTGCAGGTGCGCGACCAGCTCGCCGAGCTGCGCGGCGAGCCGGCCCCGGCGGTCTTCGCCCGCCGCCCCGGCCGCGCGCTGCCGGGGGACCTCCCCGGGGACGCCGCGTGACCCGGGCGGCGGTGCTCGGCGCCGGGTCCTGGGGGACGACGTTCGCCAAGGTGCTGGCCGACGCCGGCTCCGAGGTGGTGCTGCACGCCCGGCGGCCGGAGCTGGCCGCGGCGATCACCGAGCGGGGCGAGAACCCCGACTACCTGCCCGGCATCCGGCTGCCCGGCCGGCTGCGCGCCACCAGCGACCCCGCCGAGGCGCTGGACGGCGCCGGGCTGGTGGTGCTCGCCGTCCCCTCGCAGTCGCTGCGCGCCAACCTGACCGACTGGGCGCCGCTGCTGCCCCCCGACGGGGTGCTGCTGTCGCTGATGAAGGGCATCGAGCTGGGCACCACCAAGCGGATGAGCGAGGTGATCGGCGAGGTCACCGGCGCCCGCCCCGACCGGGTGGCGGCCCTCTCGGGGCCGAACCTGGCCCGGGAGATCGCCGAGGAGCAGCCCGCGGCCACCGTCGTCGCGTGCGCCGACGCGGCGCGGGCCGCGCAGGTGCAGGCCGCCTGCCACACGCCGTACTTCCGGCCCTACACCAACCAGGACCTGGTCGGCTGCGAGCTCGGCGGCGCGGTCAAGAACGTCATCGCGCTGGCCTCCGGCATGGCCGAGGGCCTGGGCTTCGGTGACAACACCCGCGCCTCGCTGATCACCCGCGGCCTGGCCGAGACCGCCCGGCTGGGCCTGGCCCTGGGTGCCGAGCTGACCACCTTCGCCGGGCTCGCCGGGCTGGGCGACCTGGTGGCCACCTGCAGCTCGCCGCTGTCGCGCAACCGCACCTTCGGGGAGCGCCTGGGCCGCGGGATGTCGCTGGAGGAGGTGCAGGCCGCCACCCGCCAGACCGCCGAAGGGGTCAAGAGCTGCCGCCCGGTGCTCGACCTGGCCCGCGCGCACGGGGTCGACATGCCGCTCACCGAGGCCGTCGTGCGGGTCTGCCACGACGGCGCGACGGCCGCGCAGATGGTCAAGGAGATCATGTCCCGGGAAGCCAAGCCCGAGTGAGGGAGCCGCAGTGAGGACGCGAGACCTGGCGCAGCAGCGGTGACCGACCCGGGCTGGGGGGACGGCACCCGGTCGGTGCGCGCGGGCGAGCCGGACCCCGTGGCCGGGGCGCCGCTGCGCCCGTCCCCGGTGTTCGCCGCCCCCTTCCACCTCGCCGACGCCCCGCCGCGGGCCGGGGGCGCCGACGCCTACGCCCGCACGGAACACCCGACCCTGCGCGCCTTCGAGGCGGCGGTGGGTGAGCTCGACGGCGGCCGCTGCCTGTCCTTCGCCACCGGGATGGCCGCGATCAGCGCGGTGCTGCTGGCCACGGTCCGCGCCGGCGACCGCGTCGTCCTGCCCGCGGACGGCTACTACGCCACCCGCCTGCTCGCCCGCGACGACCTCGAGCGCCTCGGCCTGCGGGTCGAGACCGTCGCGACGCCCGAGATCGGCGCGGCGGCGGCCCGGGGCGACCTCGAGGGGGCCGCCCTGGTGCTGCTGGAGACCCCGAGCAACCCGCTGCTGGACGTCTGCGACATCGCCGCGGTCGCCGCCGCCACCCGCGCCGCCGGCGCGGTGCTGGCCGTCGACAACACCACCGCCACCCCGCTGGGGCAGAAGCCGCTGGCGCTGGGCGCCGACATCACGGTCGCCAGCGACACCAAGGCCCTGACCGGCCACTCGGACCTGCTGCTCGGGCACGTCAGCACCGCCGACGAGGCCCTGCACGCCCGGCTCAGGGGCTTCCGGGACCGCACCGGGGGCACGCCCGGCCCGTTCGAGGCGTGGCTCGGCCACCGCTCGATGAGCACCCTGGACCTGCGGCTGGCCCGCCAGGCGCAGACCGCGGCCGCGGTCGCCGACCTCCTGGCGCGGCACCCGGCGGTGACCGGCGTCCGGTGGCCGTGGCGGCCCGGGGACCCCTCGTCCGCCCTGGCCGCCCGGCAGATGCTGCGGCCCAACGGGGTGGTCTCCGCCGAGCTGGCCGACGAGGCCGCGGTCGGCCGGCTCCTGGCCGCCAGCCGGCTCTGGACGGCGGCGACCAGCTTCGGCGGCGTGCACAGCACCCTGGACCGCCGGGCGCAGTGGGGCGGGGACGCCGTCCCGCCCGGGTTCGTCCGGCTCTCCTGCGGCATCGAGGACACCGCCGACCTCGTCGCCGACCTCGCCGCCGCGCTCGACGCCGCCCACGGTCCCCGCTGACGCCGTGAGCGGGACGACCCTCGACCGGGTGCTCGGCGCCGGGCCCGTGCTGCGCCGCGGCCGCGACACCGACTACCGCGCGCTCGACTGGCACCCGGGCGAGCCGCACCTGACCCGCCGGGAGCTCGTCGGCCCCACCTGGACGCCGCCGCGGACCGGCCGCCGGGCCCGGGCCTGCCTGGCGCACGTGACCGACCTGCAGCTGGCCGACGTCTGCTCACCGGCCCGGTTCGAGTACTTCCACGGGCACTTCGCCGACCCCCGCATGCGCGCGCTCGTGCCGATGCACCGGCCGCAGGAGGCGATCACCGCGCACGCCGTCGAGGCGCTGGTGCGCACGCTCAACCGCGTCGGCGGCGGCCCCGCGACCGGCTCCCCGGTCCAGGTGGTGCTCACCACGGGGGACGCCATCGACAACGCGCAGTGGAACGAGCTCACCCTCCTGCTCGACGTGCTCGGCGGCGGCCCCGTCTCCCCGGGCGCCGGCCTCACCGCCTACGACGGGGTGCAGGCGGTGGGCTGGCCGCACGACCTGTTCTGGCGGCCCGACGGCGGCGGCGAGCCCGACCTGTGGCGTGCCCGGTACGGCTTCCCCCACCGCCCCGGCCTGCTCGCGGCGGCCTTCGCCCCGTTCGTCGCCGAGGGGCTGCGGTTGCCGTGGCTGGGCTGCCACGGCAACCACGAGGCGCTGGTCGCCGGGGTGGGGGTCCCGACGCCGGCGCTGGCCGAGCTGCTGCCGGCCGGCCGCAAGCCGGTCGAGATCGGCCCGGACGTGCAGCTGGACGACGCGCTGGCCCTCTTCACCCGGTCCTCGGAGGCCTTCACCACGGCCGGGGCGCGCACGGTCGCCGCGCTGGCCGGGCGCCGGTTCATCGGCCGGCGCGAGTTCGTGGCCGCGCACCTGGCCGACGGCGGCGAGCCGGCCGGGCACGGCTTCACCGGGGACAACCTGCGCGACGGCACCGCCTACTACGCCTGGGACGGGCTGCCCGGCGTCCGCGTGATCTGCCTGGACACCACCCGGGTCACCGGGGGCGGGGACGGCTCGCTGGACGCCGTCCAGGGCCGCTGGCTGGAGGAGCGGCTGCGGGAGGTCTCCTCGGCGTACCGGGCCCCCGACGGGACCCTCGTGCGCACCGGCAACGAGGACCGGCTGGTGGTCCTGACCTCGCACCACGGGTCCTCGACGCTGGCGCGGGAGGACCCCCTGCGCCCGGGGGAGGAGGCCTGCGCGCTCGGCGGCGCGGAGCTGCGGGCGGTGCTCCACCGCCACCCCAACGTGGTCCTGTGGCTCAACGGGCACACCCACGTCAGCCAGGTGCGCCCGTGGCCGGCGCCGGGCGAGCCCGGCGGCGGGTTCTGGGAGGTCACCACCTGCGCGGTCGTCGACTGGCCCGGTCAGGCCCGGCTGGTCGAGCTGCTCGACAACGGCGACGGGACGCTCTCGCTGGTCTGCACGATGGTCGACCACGACAGCCCCGCCCGCCCGCCCGGCCCGTTCGAGCCGGCGGCGCGCCGGCCGCTCGGGCTGGCGTCGCTGCACCGCGAGCTCGCGGCCAACGTGCCGTGGTCGGGGCTGGACGCCGGGCTGTCCGGGCGCCCGACCGACCGCAACGTCGAGCTGGTGCTGCGCGCTCCCTGGACCCGCTGACCCGCTGACCCGCGGCCCGGGAAGCTCTGCCCACGCCAGGCGCCGGGCGACGCGGGTACCGCCTCCTACGCCGCGCGGTCCCCGTCCTCCTGCCGGCGGCGGGCCGCCGCCCGCGCGGTGAGCCACAGGCTGACCCCCAGGTAGTACGCGACGTAGGCCAGCGACAGCACGGCCACCACCGGCGACGGGTCGGGGTACTGCAGCAGCAGGACGACGTAGGTGACCACCCAGCCCGCGGTCAGCACCAGGCTCAGCCCCTGCAGCACCGGCGTCCGCGACGGGTACAGGTAGCGCACCGGGACGAACACCAGCACCGAGCACACCACGAGGACGGCGGCCACGACCCCGGGCGGGACGTCGAGGACGACGGCGTAGAAGGCGACCACGTTCCAGTAGCTCGGGAAGCCCAGGAAGGTGTGGTCGTCGGTCTTCGCGTCGACCCGGCAGAACTGGTAGCAGGAGGCCAGCAGGGGCAGCGCCGCCACCACCCACCCGGTGGCGCCGCCGGGCAGCGACCCGGTGGTCCACAGCAGCACGACGGGGGCGAAGGCGTAGGTGAGGTAGTCGACGATGTCGTCGAGGCGGGCGCCGTCGAACCAGGGGATCGTCTCCTTCACCCGCGCCCAGCGGGCCAGCGTCCCGTCGGTGCCGTCGACGACGAGGGCGGCGAGGAGCAGCCACAGGGCGGTCACCGCCTCGCCCTCGACGGCGGCGAGCACGACGAGCAGGCCGAGGACCGAGCCGGCGGCCGTGTAGGCGTGGACCGCCGCACCGGCCAGGCGCAGCCCGAGCGGAGCCGGGGCCGGCCCGGCGGCGGGAGCGTGCATGGGGGTCGAGGGTCGCACAGGCCCGCCGGGGTCCGCCCGTCGCGCCGGGGCCGGCGCCGGCCTCGACTAGGGTCGGCCGCGATGAGCGGACAGGCAGGCAAGCTGCGCGTCGCGGTGGTCTTCGGCGGACGCAGCGCCGAGCACCCCATCTCCTGCGTCTCCGCCGGCGCCGTCCTCGACGCGCTGGACCCGGACCGCTACGAGACCGTCCCGGTCGGGATCACCCGCGCCGGCGGGTGGGTGCTGCCGGAGCCCGGCCAGCGGATGGCGATCGTCGACGGCGAGCTGCCCGAGGTGCGCGGCGGGCGCCCGGTGACGCTGGTCGGCGACCCCTCCGGCCGCGGGCTGCTGCCCCTCGACGGCGGCCCGGTGGTCCGCGTGGACGTCGTCTTCCCGGTGCTGCACGGGGCCTTCGGCGAGGACGGCACCATCCAGGGGCTGCTGGAGATGAGCGGGCTGCCCTACGTGGGCTCCGGCGTCCTCTCCAGCGCCGCCTCGATGGACAAGGAGGTCACCAAGAAGCTCCTGGCGGCCGCCGGCCTGCCGCAGGGCGACCACGTCGTCCTCCGGGACGCCTCCGGCGGGCTCTCCGCCGATCCCGCGGCGCTGGACGACGCCGCCCGGGAGCGGCTGGGCCTGCCGGTGTTCGTCAAGCCGTCCCGGGCCGGGTCGAGCATCGGCATCAGCCGGGTCACCGACTGGGCGCAGTTCCCCGAGGCGGTGGCCACCGCCGCCGCCGTCGACCCGAAGGTGGTCGTCGAGGCCGCGGTGCCGGGGCGCGAGATCGAGTGCGGCGTGCTGGCCGGTCCGGGTGGGGGGCCGCCGGAGGCCAGCCTGCCCGCCGAGATCCGGCTGCGGCCGGGCACCGACTGGTACGACTTCACCGCCAAGTACCTCGATGACGCCGTCGACTTCGACGTCCCCGCGCGGCTGACCCCGGAGCAGACCCGCGCCGTGCAGGAGGCCGCCTGCCGGGCCTACCTCGCGCTGGAGTGCCAGGGGCTGGCGCGGGTGGACTTCTTCCTCGGCACCGGCCCGGACGGCGCCGACCGGCTGGTGGTCAACGAGGTGAACACGATGCCGGGGTTCACGCCGATCTCGATGTTCCCGCGGATGTGGTCGGTGAGCGGGGTCGAGGCGCCGGCCGTGGTCGACCGGCTGGTGGCGGCCGCGCTCGCCCGCCGGCTCCCGACGGCCGACGGAACGCCGCTCAGGTGACCCGGCCGCGCGGGGCGGTCGGCGCAGGGGTGGTGCTGCCGGTCCTGGCGGCCCTGCTCACCGGGTGCACCTCCAGCGTCGAGGGCTCGGCCACCGCCGCCCCGCCGGCGCCCCCGCCCGCGGCCCCGGCCGAGCTCGAGGAGCTGATCGTCGACGCCGTGCACTCCGGGCTGCCGCGCATCCCCGACGCCGAGCTGGACCCGCCGGCGGGGGAGAAGTCCGCCGAGGACCTCGCCGCCTACGCCGACGACCCCGCGCGGGAGCGGGAGGTGCTCCACGACTACGGCTACCGGCACGGCTGGGAGCGGTTCTGGGGGACCGGCCCCGAGCAGCTGACCAGCGTCTTCGTCGACCAGTTCGAGACCCGGGCCGGGGCGGGGGCCTACGCGGCCGACCTGGCCGGCAACGACGCCGAGCACTACGACGGCGTGCTGCGGGAGTCACCGCCGCACCTGCCGGGCGGGTGCGCGCTGCTGACCGTGGACCAGCCGCCGCCCGCGACGGACCTGGCCGGCCCGGCGGCCTTCGCCTGGTGCGCGCACGGGGTGTTCAGCGTGGGGGTCAGCGCGGTGGCCGGGACGCTGGAGGCGGCCACGGCGGAGGTCACCGCGGTGGTGGAGGCGCAGCTGGCGCTGCTGCCGCCCCGCTGAGTCACGGGCCGGGGTCGAGCTCCTGGGCGGGCAGCGTGCCGGCGATGACCGGGCCCAGCGCGGTCACGGGGGCGCTGTCGGTGTCGGGGCTGACGGTGACCTGGACGTAGACCGGGCGGTCGACCGCCGTCCAGACGATCTCGCCGGGGTCGGAGGTGTCCACGTACCACTGGACGCCGTTGATCTGGATCAGCGGCGAGTCGGCGACGAAGCCCTCCGGGCGGTCGACGCCGCACACCAGCACCACCGGTGGGTCGCCCCAGGCGTAGGCGACGGGCCGCTCGGAGCGCACCGGCCGGGACACCTCGCCGGCCAGCTCGAACGGCAGGGCCTCCATGAGCTCGAGGCAGGCCGCCTCGGTCTCGGGCGAGAGCTCGGGGACCTCGACGTCCAGCGGTGGCAGGTCGGCCCGCTCGGTGGCGGGCGCACCGGCGACCTCGGCGGGCGCGTCGCCGTCCTCCGGGTCGTCCGCGGTGATCCGCAGCAGGACGGCCAGCGCCAGCACGAGCGGCAGGCTGACGGCCAGGGCCACGATCGCCACCCGGCGCAGCGGGTCGTCGGGCCGACCGCGCCCGCCGGGCGCCGGGGGAGGCTGCTCGCTCAGCGGTCAGATGTTGACGACGGGGCAGGTCAGCGTGCGGGTGATCCCGTCGACCGACTGCACCCGGGCCACGACCAGCCGGCCGAGCTCGTCGACCGTCTCGGCCTCGGCGCGCACGATGACGTCGTAGGGGCCCGTGACGTCCTCGGCCTTGGTCACCCCGGCGATCCCGCTGATCGTGGAGGCGACCTGGGCGGCCTTGCCGACTTCGGTCTGGATCAGGATGTAGGCGTGGACCACGGGAGACCCTTCCTCGGGCAGCGCTGCCGGTGCGACGTCCGCGCAGGCCGGCGGACACCTCGGCAACCTACCCCAGCGGGCGGGAGGAGCCGGTGACACGGCCCCGTCCGCTCGTGCCCCGCGACGACCCGGCCGACAGCGTCCGCGTCGTCGGGGAGTTCGGCGTGATCGCCCGGGTCGTGGCCCGGGCCGGCCGGGCGCGGGTCGCCGAGGTCGGGCCGGGGGACGACGCCGCGGTGCTGCGCGCTCCCGACGGCCGCGTGGTCGCCACCACCGACGTCCTGGTCGAGGGCCGGCACTTCCGCCGCGACTGGTCCTCGCCCGAGGACATCGGCCACAAGGCCGCCGCGGCCAACCTGGCCGACGTCGCGGCGATGGGCGGGGTGGCCACCGCGTTGCTGGTCGGCCTGGCCTGCCCGGCCGACACCGCGACCACCTGGCTGGAGGGCGTGGCGGCGGGCCTGGCCGCCGAGTGCGCACCGCTCGGGGCGGCCGTGGTCGGGGGCGACACGGTCGCGACCGCGCCGGGCAGCGGCGCCGTCGTCCTGTCGGTCACCGCGCTGGGGGACCTGGGCGGCCGGGCGCCGGTGCTGCGTTCCGGGGCCCGCCCCGGTGACGTGCTGGCGCTCGCGGGGCGGCTGGGCTGGTCGGCCTGCGGGCTGGCGGTGCTCCGCCGCGGCTTCTCCAGCCCGGTCGCCGTCGTGCAGGCGCACCGCCGGCCGACGCCGCCGTACGGCGCGGGCCCGGCCGCCGCCGGCGCCGGCGCCACCGCCATGTGCGACGTCAGCGACGGCCTGCTCGCCGACGCCGGCCACCTCGCGGAGGGCAGCGGTGTGGTCGTGGACGTCGACCGGGCCGCGCTCGTGCGGGCCACGCTCGAGCCGACCGGCCCGCTGCAGCAGGTGGCGGCCGCGCTCGGCGGTGACCCCCTGGCGTGGGTGCTGACCGGTGGAGAGGACCACGCGCTGCTGGCCACCTTCCCGGCCGGGACGGAGCTGCCCGCCGGCTGGGCCGCCGTCGGGGCGGTGCGGGAGGCGCCGGGCGGCGGCGCGGTGACCGTCGACGGGGAACCGGCCGCAGCGGTCGCCGCGGCCGTCGGGGCAGGGGGGACCGGTCATGCCCACTTCCGCTGAGGCGCTGCTGCCGGGCGGGGACGTCGTCCGCCTGCGGGCCGTGCCCTACGACGACCCGGTGGCGCGCAGCCTGGTGGCCGCGGTGCAGCAGGAGTACGTCACCCGCTACGGGGGCCCGGACGAGGCGGTCGTCGACCCGGCGGAGTTCGACCCGCCGGCCGGGCTCTTCCTCGTCGCCGAGGTCGGGGGCCGGCCGGCCGGCTGCGGGGCCTGGCGGGTGCACACCCCCGGGGTCGTGGAGGTCAAGCGGGTCTACGTGGCGCCGGGGTTCCGCCGCCGCGGGCTGGCCCAGGTGCTCATGGCCGAGCTGGAGGCCAGCGCGGCGCGGGCGGGCCACCGCGCGGTCGTGCTCAACTCCGGGAACCGGCAGCCGGAGGCCCTGGCGCTCTACACGGCGCTGGGGTACGGCCCGGTCCCCGGGTACGGGGTGTACGCGGAGTCGCCGGGGGCGGTGTTCCTCGGCCGGGAGCTGCGCCCCGCGGGGCAGGAGGGAGGTGGACCGTGGGCGTCGTGACGGTGTCGGCCTCGTACGGGTCCGGTGGCGCCGAGGTCGGCCCGGCGGTGGCCGAGCGGCTCGGGCTGACCTTCCACGACCGGGCGATCCCGGCGCAGGTGGCCGGGCGCCTCGGTGTCCCGGTCGCCGAGGCCGAGGCCAACGACGAGCGGGTCCTGCGCGGCCTCTGGCGGCTGGTGGCCTCGCTCGGGACGATGCCGGACCCGGTGGGTGGCGTGGTCCCGGTGGCAGCGCTGCCCGACGAGCGGTCCTTCCGGCAGCAGACCGAGCGGGTCCTGGCCGAGATCGCCGACGGGCCCGGTGGCGTGGTGCTCGGCCGGGCCGCCGCGTTCGTCCTCGGGGACCGGCCGGACGCCCTGCACGTGCGCCTGGACGGCCCGCCGCAGCGGCGGCTGGAGCTCGCCGTGCTGCGGACCGGGCGGCCGCTGGAGGAGGTGCGCCGGGAGATGGCCGGCAACGACGCGGCCCGCGAGGCCTACGTGCGCCACTTCTACCGGTGCGAGCCGTCGGACCCGCGCGGCTACCACCTGGTGGTGGACAGCACCTGCCTGCCGCTGGAGACCGTGGTGGAGCTGGTGGTCACCGCCGCCCGCGCCCGCGGCATCGGCGGCTGACCGGCGCGAGGAGCCAGGTCGGCGTCCGCGGTGGTACCGCTGCTCGCCGGGAGGTCGGTCGCAGGGGGTCGGTGGCGCGTGCGCGCTCGTCCACTCCCGGCCGGGGTCCGGGGGTGGACGAGCGCG
>NZ_JBJGYK010000020.1:0-95319 GCF_054049955.1 Geodermatophilus sp. SYSU D00758 | reverse complement strand
GGCGGTTTTGTGACAGCACCCGCGCGCGGGGGCGGGGGTGGGGGGCCGGGCGGAGCGGGGGGTTGGCCGGCGCGGCGCGGCCCCCCCGGAGGGGCCCCGCCCCCGCGCCCGCATCAGCCGCCGGTCGCCTGCGCGGCCGCGCGCTCCTTCTTGGCCCCGGCGGTGCGCACCAGCCGCCGGTTGGCGAACTCGAACATGCCCAGCTCGGACAGCTCCCGCCCGTACCCGGACTGCTTGACACCGCCGAAGGGCAGCTCGGCCGAGGTGCCGGACGGCGAGTTGATCCAGACCATGCCGGACTCGACCTGGTCGGCGACCCGGCGGGCCCGCTCCACGTCGCTGCCGAAGACCGTGGCCGACAGCCCGTAGGGGGTGTCGTTGGCCAGCTGCACGGCCTCGTCCTCGCTCGAGACGCGGAAGACCACGCCGACCGGGCCGAACAGCTCCTCGCGGTAGGCGCGCATCTCCGGGGTCACGTCGGCGAGCAGGGTGGGCTCGACGAAGGCACCCGGCCGGTCGGGGCGGCCGCCGCCGGCGAGCACGGTCGCGCCCTTCTCGACGGCGTCCTGCACCTGGGCGGTGAGGTCGGCGGCGGCGCGCTCCGACGACAGCGGGCCCAGCCGGGTCGAGGGGTCGCTCGGGTCGCCGGGCTGCAGGCCCTGGAAGACCTGGGTGAGGCCGGCGACGAACTCGTCGTACACCTCGTCCATCACGATGAAGCGCTTGGCCGCGATGCAGGCCTGTCCGGCGTTCATGGTCCGCGAGATGGCGGCGGCCTTGACCGTCTTCTCCACCTCGGGGGCGTCGAGGACGATGAACGGGTCGTTGCCGCCGAGCTCGAGCACCGACTTCTTCAGGTACTTGCCGGCCAGCGAGGCCACCGCGCTGCCGGCCCGGTCGCTGCCGGTGAGCGTGACGCCCGCGACGTGCGGGTGGGCGATGACCTGCTCGACGTCGGAGATCCGCAGGAACAGGTTGGTGTAGACGCCCTCCGGGACGCCGGCGTCGTGGAAGAGCTGCTCCAGCGCCAGGGCGGTCTGCGGGTTGTTCTCCGCGTGCTTGAGCAGGATCGCGTTGCCGAGCACGAGGTTCGGCGCGGCGACCCGGGCCACCTGGTACAGCGGGAAGTTCCACGGCTCGATGGCCAGCAGCACGCCGATCGGCTCGTTGACCACGACGGCGTCGCCGTCCATGACGTCGATCTCCCGCGGCTCGAGGAAGCCCGGGCCCTTCTCCGCGTAGTAGCCGAAGATGCTGGCGACGAGCATCACCTCGCCGGCCGCCTCGCGGATCGGCTTGCCCATCTCGCGGGTGATCAGCCCGGCCAGCTCGTCGCGGCGCTCGGTCATCAGCTCGCCGATCCGGCCGACGACGGCGGCGCGGTCGGCGACCGGGCGGCGGCGCCACCCCCGGTAGGCCTCGTGCGCCGCCTCGATCACCGCGGGCACCTGCGCGCTGTCGAGGAAGGGGAACTCCTGCTCGGTCTCGCCGGTGGCCGGGTTGACCGTCGCGTACGGGCGGTCGCCGGACTCGCTGGCGGTCTTGCCCACCGGGGTGGTCTGGGTGGTGGTCACGATCCTCGTGCCTCCGTCTCTCTCGACGCCTGGGTCGCGTCCAGTCCTACCCCTCCCGCCTCCCCGCACGCCCGCCGGGTGAAGCGGGTGCACCGCGCCCGGCGGGTGCTCGGCGCCGGTGTCGACGAGGGGGCGGCGTGGCCCCCCTTGCAGGGGCCCGGCGCGAGCGCGCGAGCGCCGGGGGGCAGGGGGGTCCTTCTAGGCTCGGGGGACGCCGGCGCACCCCCGGCGTCCCGACCCGGAGGGAGCAGCCCCGTGTGTGGCCGCTACGCCGCCAGCCGCCGTCCCGAGGACCTCGCGCTCGAGTTCGAGGCCGTCCCCGCCGAGGGGCAGCCCGCGCTCCCGGCCGACTACAACGTCGCGCCGACCAAGGACGTCCACGTCGTCCGCTGGAAGAAGGAGCGCGACGCCGAGGGCCGGCCCACCGGTGCCGGGCACCGCGAGGTGCGGGTCGTGCGCTGGGGACTGGTCCCCTCGTGGGCCAAGGACGTCTCGGTGGGCAACCGGATGCTCAACGCGCGCGTCGAGTCGCTGACCGAGAAGCCCGCGTTCCGGTCGGCCGCCCGCTCCCGCCGCTGCCTGGTCCCGGCCGACGGCTGGTACGAGTGGGCCAAGCGGCTGGACTCGCCGGCCAAGCAGCCGTACTACATCACCCCGGCCGACGGCTCGGTGCTGGCGTTCGCCGGCCTCTGGGAGGTGTGGGGCTCGGGGGAGGACCGCCTCTACACCTGCACCGTGGTCACCGAGCCGGCCGTCGGGGCGCTCACCGAGATCCACGACCGGATGCCGATGGTGCTGCCGCGCGAGCGCTGGGCGGACTGGCTGGACCCGTCGCGGGAGGACGTCGCGGAGCTCACGGCCCCGACGCCGCCCGAGCTGGTCGAGGCCCTGGAGCTGCGCCCGGTGAGCACCCGGGTGAACAACGTCCGCTCCAACGGGCGCGAGCTGACCGAGCGGGCCGAGGCGGTCAGCCCCCCGGCCGACCAGCCCGCCCTCTTCTGAGGTGGCGGGACCAGGGGAGACCGCCGACCGGGAGCGGGTCGCGGCCGCGCCCACCGACCCGTCCACCGGCGCGCCGGCCGGCGGGCCCGCCGCGCTGCCCGGCTGGGTCGCGGCCGGGGTCACCTTCCTGACCTCCGGCGCCGTCCTGGTGCTCGAGATCGCCGGCCTCCGGCTGATCGCGCCCTACGTGGGCGTCACCCTGCAGACCAACACCGCCGTCATCGGGTTCGCCCTGGCCGCGATCGCGGTCGGCGCCTGGGCGGGCGGGGCCGCCGCCGACCGCACCGACCCGCGGCGGCTCATCGCCCCGCTCATGGTGGCCGGCGGTGCGCTCGTGGTCGCCGTCCTGCCGCTGGTCCGCTTCGCCGGGTCCTGGCTCTCCGGGGCCGACGCCGGCAGCGTCCTGCTGCTGGCCGCGGTGGCCGTCGTGGTGCCCGCCGCGCTGCTCTCGACGGTCCCGCCGATGGTCGTCAAGCTCCAGCTGGGCAGCCTGGCCGAGACCGGGACCGTCGTCGGCCGGCTCTCGGGCATCGGCACGCTCGGCGGGATCGCGGCCACGTTCGTCACCGGGTTCGTGCTGGTCGCGGTGTTCCCGACCAGCGGGATCATGGTCGGCACCGGGCTGGTCACCGTGCTGGCCGGCGGCGCGGTCGGCGTGCTGCTGCGCCGCCGCTCCGCCGGCGGGGCCGGGCAGGTGCCGGTCGCGCTGTTCGGGCTGGCGCTGGTCGGCTCCCTGCTCGCGGCCGTGGCGCCGACCCCGTGCGATGAGGAGACCGCCTACCACTGCGCCCGCGTGGTCGCCGACCCCGAGCGGGAGAGCGGCCGGGTGCTGCTGCTCGACACGCTGCGGCACTCCTACGTCGACCTCGACGACCCGGCGCACCTCGAGTTCGAGTACGTCCGCGCCATCGCCGCCGTCAGCGACGCGGTGGCCCCGGAGGGGGAGCCGCTGTCGGCCCTGCACCTCGGGGGCGGGGGGCTGACCGTGCCCCGCTACCTCGCCGAGGTCCGCCCCGGGACCTCCAGCCTGGTCCTGGAGGTGGACCCGGGCGTCGTGGCGGTGGATCGCGAGCAGCTGGGGCTCGTCGAGTCCGACCGGCTGCGGGTACGGGTCACCGACGCCCGGGTCGGCCTGGCCGACGAGGCGCCCGCTGCGCGGGACCTCGTCGTCGGTGACGCCTTCGGCGGGCTGTCGGTGCCCTGGCAGCTGACCACCCTGGAGGCGCTCGGGCTCGTCGACCGCGCGCTCGCCGACGACGGCGTCTACGTCGCCAACCTCATCGACAACCCGCCGCTGGGCTTCGTGCGGGCGGAGCTGGCCACGCTGCAGGAGGTCTTCGGCTCGGTGCTGCTGCTGGCCCCCGGGCCGGTGCTCGCCGGCGAGGACGGCGGCAACGTGGTCGCGGTCGCCTCGCAGGCGCCGCTGCCGACCGCGGCGATCGAGGCCGCGCTGGCCGCGCACGACCTCGACTGGCAGGTGGCCGAGGGTGCGGAGCTGGCGGCGTTCACCGGGGACGCCGACGTCCTCACCGACGACCACGCGCCGGTCGACCAGCTGCTCACGCCCTACGCCGCCCCCGGGTCCTGATCGAGCCCTGCGGCGGGGCCGTCAGCGGCCGATGGCAGCGGTGCGGGCCCGGGTGAGGCGGACCAGGTCGGCCGGCGCGAGCTCCACCTGCAGCCCCCGCTTGCCGGCGCTGACCATGACGGTCGGGAAGCCCAGGGCCGACTCGTCGACGACGGTCGGCAGGGCCTTGCGCTGCCCCAGCGGGCTGATCCCGCCCAGCACGTACCCGGTGGTCCGCTCCGCGTCGGCCGGCTCGGCCATGACCGCGCGGCGCCCGCCGGCGGCCGCGGCCAGCGCCTTGAGGTCCAGGCTGCCGCTCACCGGGACCACGGCCACGGTGAGCACGCCGTCGACCCGGGTCACCAGGGTCTTGAACACCTGCCGGGGATCGGCGCCCAGTGCCGCCACCGCGGCCTCGCCGTGCCCCTGCTCGGCGGGGTGCTCGGGGTCGTAGGGGTGCAGGGTGTGCTCCACGCGGGCCTTCTCCAGGGCCCGCACCGCGGGGGTCGCCGCCACGGCGGGGCAGCCTAGCCGTGCCGACCGGAGGGGCACCGCGACGGGGAATGGACGCCGGTCGCCGGGCGGTTGCACCCCTCGTGAGCAGCACCGTGTCCAGCAGCACCCGCCCGCGGGTCCCCAGCCGACGGCCCCCGGGCCGCCCGGACGCCGCGCGACTAGGATCGACCGACGTGGTGGCCCGCGTCCGGGCGCCGCAGAGAGGACGGTCGGTGCCCGAGGAGTCCGTGCAGCGCAACCCCCAGCCGGCCCCGGTGGAGGTGCCCGAGGCCCGGGCCGGCGGCAGCCGCACCGAGGTGGCCGAGACCCGAGCCGAGCGCGACGCCCGCTTCGAGCGGGACGCCCTGCCCTTCCTCGACCAGCTCTACCCGGCGGCCCTCCGGATGACCCGGAACCCGGCCGACGCCGAGGACCTGGTCCAGGAGACGTTCGTGAAGGCCTACTCGGCCTTCCACCAGTTCGCCGAGGGCACCAACCTCAAGGCCTGGCTGTACCGCATCCTGACCAACACCTACATCAACAGCTACCGCAAGAAGCAGCGGCAGCCGCAGCAGTACCCCACCGACCAGGTGCAGGACTGGCAGCTGTACGCCGCCGAGGAGCACAGCTCCAGCGGGCTGCGGTCGGCGGAGATCGAGGCGCTGGACCACCTGCCCGACTCCGACATCAAGGAGGCCCTCCAGCAGCTGCCGGAGGACTTCCGCCTGGCGGTCTACCTCGCCGACGTCGAGGGGTTCGCGTACAAGGAGATCGCCGAGATCATGGGCACGCCCATCGGCACGGTGATGTCCCGTCTGCACCGCGGCCGCCGCGGGCTGCAGAAGCTGCTGGCCGACTACGCGCGTGAGCGCGGCTTCGTCCGCGCCGGCGCCGGGGAGGAGGCGAGCCAGGCATGAGCGCCGAGGAACGTCCCGCGGCCGGCGAGCCGATCGAGATCCACTCGTGCGACGACGTGCTCTCGCACGTGTTCGAGTTCCTCGACCACGAGACCGACGACGCCCGCCGCGAGGTCATCGCCGAGCACCTCGACGAGTGCTCGCCGTGCCTGCGGCAGTTCGGCATCGAGCAGGAGTTCAAGGCGCTGGTCCGCCGCCGCTGCGGGGGTGACGCCCCGCCCCCCGGTCTCCGGGACCGCATCAAGCTGCAGCTCACCAGCGTCTCGTTCGAGGAGGACGGCACGCAGGTCAGCGTCGAGCGGCTGACCGTCGAGCGGACCGAGCAGCGCCCCACCGCCTGAGGCGGTGGCCGCGGGAGGCCCAGGACCCGTCGGTCCTGGGCCTCCCGCGCGCGGTCCCCGTCCCGGGTCCCACCCGAGGGTGGGCAGGACGGGGTCCGGCCTCGGCTCCTGGCCCCGTCCCGGGTCCCACCCCGAGCGTGCGGGGGGTGGGGGGGACGGGGTCCTTTCAGGCGTTGGGCCGCTTGCCGTGGTTGGCCTTGTTCCCCTTGCGGGAGCGCCGCTTGCGTCCACGCTTGGACATCGCTGCCCTCCTCTCCTCATCGTCGGGCCGGGCCCGGTGGGCCCCTGGTGCACGCGACGCCGCCCGGGCCCGCAGGGCACGGGACGAGAGGCGTCGCTGACCCCTCCAGCGTCTCACGACCGGGTCGGGGACCGGGACCGGCTGTGGTGGTGCGCTGGGGCAGGGTCCAGGGTGGGGGGTGGCGGGGGCGGTACCCAGGTGCGGACCGGGACCGCAGCAGGGCAGGAGTGCAGGGCCGGGAGGGGAGCGCAGCGGTGGCTCGGGTCGGGATCGAGAGCGTCCTCGTCGCGGGGCGGGGCCCTGCGGCCTGCGCGGTCGTGTCGGCCTGCTCGCGGCTGGGCGTCAAGGCGGTCGCCGTGCACTCGGAGGCCGACCGCGGAGCGCGGCACGTCCGGCTCGCCGACGAGTCCGTGCTGCTCGGCCCGGCACCGGCCGCCGAGTCCTACCTCGCCGTGGACCGCATCGTGGAGGCGGCCCGGCGCACCCGCGTGCAGGCGGTGCTGCCGGTGCCCCCGGCGCTGGCCGGCAACGCGCGCCTCGCCGGGGCCGTCGCCGCCGCCGGGTTGACCTGGGTCGGGCCGCCGGCCGAGGTCCTGGAGCGCCTCGGCGGTGACGGCATCGAGCCGGCCAGCGAGCGGGGACTGCTGGCCTGGGTCACCGACGACGGGCTGCGCTGCCTGACCCCGGTCAGCCGCGACCGGGCGGCCGGGATCGCCCGGGTGGCGTGGACCCCGGACGAGTCCCCGGAGCTGCCGACGGCGGCGCGCCGGCTGGCCGACGTCGGCTGGCGCGGCCTGGTGACCGTCGGGGTGTCCGAGGGCGGCGACCTCGCCGAGGTGGCGGCCGGCTTCTCGCTGGACATGGCCGTCCTCGAGCGCGCGCACCGGGTCGACGCCGTCGAGCTCGCGCTGCGCAGCGCGGCGGCGACCCCCCTCGGCCTCGACGCCGCGGTGACCGGTGGTCCCCCGCGGCGGGCGGTCGCGGTGCAGCTGCGCTCGACGCTGCCCCCGGGGACCGCGGGGCGGGTGACCGGCCCGCTGCCGGTGTCCGGGCGGCGGCGCGCCGCGGCTCCGGGCGCCGAGGTGGTCGCCGTGAGCGGCTACGACCCCGGTGACCGGCTGGACGGCTGGTACGACGCGCTGCTGGCGACGGTGAGCGCCGGGGCTCCCGACACCGCCACGGCCGCGCGGGCCGCCGCCGAGGTGCTCACCGGGCTGCCGGAGGCCGGGGTGCCGCACGACGGGCCGGAGGTGTGCGCGGTGCTCGACCGGCTGGCCTCCGGGCGGCTGCTGCCGCGCCCCTGAGCACCGCGGGCCGCCGGGCGGGGGAGCGTGCCAGGATGGCTCCCCGGGCCCGAGGGCCCGGTCCGGGGAGGTCGGTCGGGGAGGTGCCGGTGGCGGTCGAGGAGATCCACGCCGAGATGGTGTCGAGCGTGTGGAAGGTGCTGGTCACCCCGGGCGAGCAGGTGGCCGCGGGGGACACCCTGGTGATCCTCGAGTCCATGAAGATGGAGATCCCGGTGCTCACCGAGCGGGCCGGGACGGTGCAGGAGCTGCACGTCGTCGAGGGCGAGGTGCTCCAGGAGGGCGACCTCATCGCCACCGTCGTCGAGGGGTGAGGAAGGACCCTCCTGCCCCCGCCACTCGTCGAAGGACCCCGTCCTCCTCACCCTCGCACGCACGGGGCGAGCCCCGGGACGGGGCCGGGCCCTGCAGGAGGGCCGTTCGTCCTCCCCGTCCCTCGTGAGCCCGGGGCGAGCCCGGGGACGGAGGTTCACAGCTCGCGGGCGTAGACCAGCAGCTCCACCCCCGGCAGCGGTGCCCAGTCCCGCTCCGGGAGCCGGGTGAAGCCCAGCCGGGAGTAGAGGCGGTGGGCGCCGGCCATGCGGACGTCGGTGGAGAGCACCATGCGGCGCTTGCCGGCCGCGCGGGCCCGGTCCAGGCAGGCGGTGACCAGCCGCTCCCCGACGCCGCGGCCCCGGGCGGCGGGGTCGACCACGAGCATGCGGAAGGCGGCCTCGTCGTCGGACTCGGTCACCTCACCGAAGTCACCCTCCAGCACCAGCGCCACGCTGCCCACCAGCCGCTCCCCGTCCCGGGCGACCAGCAGGTGCGCGCGGTCGGCCCGGCCGGCCACGTCGGCCAGCTGCTCGGCGTACTGCGGCCCGGCGAGGCCGTCGCCGAGGTAGACCCGGACGGTCAGCTCGGCGATGGCGGGGTGGTCCTCCGGGCGGGCCGGTTCCACGGACAGCGGGGTCGGCGGGCTCTCCACGTCGCGCCAGCCTAGAGGGGGGCTGCACCTACGCTCGGCGGCGATGAACAGCCTCTCGGACCGCCTCACCCGCGGGTCGGCGTCCGCACCCGCCCAGATCGACCACGCCCGCCGGCTCGTGGCCGACTGGCAGCTGCTGGCCGACCTCGCCTTCGCCGACCTGACGCTCTGGGTGCCGCTGGCCGCCGGGCCGTGGTGGTGCGTGGCCCAGGTCCGCCCGCTGACCGCCCCGACGAGCCACCCCGACGACCTGGTGGGTGCCGAGGTCACCGGGGCCGCCGCCCAGCCGTTCGAGGTGGCCCGCAGCGAGGGCCGGCCGGTGACCGAGGGGGAGCCGGACTGGTCGGGGACGACGCCCCGGCGGCGGGAGGTCATCCCGGTCCGGCACGACGGCGTGGTGGTCGCCGTCCTGGCCAAGGACACCAACCTGGCCGTCACGCGGGCGCCGTCCACCCTGGAGCTGACCTACCTGGACATCGCCGCCGACCTCTGCCTCATGGTCTCGGCCGGGACGTTCCCGCCGAGGGGCATCCTCGACGCGGAGATGAGCCCCCGGGTCGGGGACGGGCTGGTGCGGCTCGACGCCTCCGGCCGGGCCGTCTACGCCAGCCCCAACGCCCTCTCGGCGTACCGGCGGATGGGGGTGACCGGGGACGTCGTCGGCGCGGACCTGGCCGGCCTGACCCGCGGTGCGGCCGCCGACGGGGTGGCCGGCGAGGCGGTGGCGGCGGGCATCCGGGCGGCGCTGGCCGGGCGCTTCCCCGACCCGATGGACGTCGAGGGCGCCGCGGCGACCCTGCTGGTGCGCGCGCTGCCGCTGCAGGCCCCCGGGGCCGAGGAAGGGGCGCTGGTGCTGGTCCGCGACGTGACCGACGTCCGCCGCCGCGACCGGGCGCTGCTCACCAAGGACGCCACCATCCGGGAGATCCACCACCGGGTGAAGAACAACCTGCAGACGGTGGCGGCGCTGCTGCGGCTGCAGGCCCGGCGCATGACCGAGCCGGCCGCCCGCGAGGCGCTGGAGGAGTCGGTGCGCCGGGTGGCCTCGATCGCGGTGGTGCACGAGACGCTGGCCGGCAGCCGCGAGGACGTGGTGGAGGTCGACGACGTCCTCGACCAGGTCCTGCCGATGGTCGGCGACCTCGCCTCCGTGGGGCCCGCCGCGCGCACCCTCCGGACCGGGCGCTTCGGCGAGCTCCCGGCCGCGGCGGCCACGCCCCTGGTGCTGGTCGTCACCGAGCTGCTGCACAACGCGGCGGAGCACGCCTTCCCGGAGGGGACGCCGGGCACCATCGAGCTGGTCGCCGAACGGGACGGCGAGGACCTCGTGGTGCGCGTGCGGGACGACGGCTCGGGGCTCCCCGAGGGCTTCGACCCGGCGGGCAGTGACGGGCTGGGGTTGCAGATCGTGCGGACCCTGGTGACCAGCGAGCTCGGCGGTGAGCTGTCCATGGGCGCTCCGGCCGGGGGTGGTCCGGGGACCGAGGCCGTGCTCACCCTCCCCGGCGCCGGCCGCCCGCGCCGCTGACCGGCCTCGGCCACAGCGGGGCGGCCCGGTGGTGGCGTTGGCGCACCGCTCGTCGCCGCAACTGCCGGGAAGTCGCTGCCCGTCCCCCCGTTCCAACAGCAACTGCGGGGAAGTCGCTCCTCCGACAGCGTCCGTCGGGGACGGCACGTGGCCGCGGTGCGGCCGACGAGCGGGGGCCCGGAGGCTCCCCGAGGAGTGCCGGGGGTGTGGGGCTCAGCGCCGCCGGGGACGGCACGTGGCCGCGGGTGGAGCCCGGAGGGCGACGGTGCGAACCGTGCGCACAGCGACGAGGCCGGCCCGGGGACTCCCGGGCCGGCCTCGTCGCGGTCGTGCTCTCCCCGGTCGGGACCGGGGACGGTGGTGCCGGCAGGTCAGGCGGTGCGCACCCGGGTGCGGGCCTGGCGGCGCTTCAGGGCGCGCCGCTCGTCCTCGGACAGCCCGCCCCAGACGCCGGAGTCCTGCCCCGAGCGGAGGGCCCAGTCCAGGCAGGACTGGACGACGGGGCAGCGCCGGCACACGGCCTTGGCCTGCTCGATCTGCACGAGCGCCGGGCCGGTCGTCCCGATGGGGAAGAACAGCTCCGGGTCCTCGTCCCGGCAGAGCGCGCGGTGGCGCCAGTCCATGGCTGTGTTCTCCTCGATGTCGTCTACGGTGTGGTGCACCAGTCGCCGGCCTGTAGACCGTTTCCGCAGGCCGACACCGGGGTGCCCAGCGCCATGGCACAGCGACTTCGTGCATTTGTTACCGACAGGTTGCTTTCTCCCGCGATGTTTTCACGGCGGAGGGGCCTGTCAAGCAGAACGAGGGGATCGGTGGACCCCTCGTGAGCAAGCTCACCACGGGCATGATAGGCGCGCCACTCGACCTGTCCCGGACGCCCCAGGTCCTGTTGACACGGGGTCCCTGACGTGCAAGGACGCGGTGGGGCCGGGGTGGTCAGTCGACGACGCGGAGGGCGGCGGGGACGCCGGTCAGGCGCAGCCCGGTCGCCGTCCCCAGGTGGTCGCCGTCGACCTGCCAGCCCTGGGGGCGGACGGCGGTGAGGGTCACCTCGGCCACGTCGTGGAACCGGTGCACCCCGCGGCCGCGGGCGTCCGGGTGGACGGCGAACACCTGCCGGACGTGGTGCAGCATCCGCAGCACCCCGACCCGGCCCATGGCGAAGACGTCCAGGCCGGTGTCGAAGGAGGCCTCCGGGCTCGGGTTGATCGCGCGCGCCCCCAGGTAGGTCCACGGGGCCACGTTCGACACCAGGCAGAGGAAGAGCCCGTCGACGGGGGTGGCACCGGGCACCTCGAGGGTCATCGCCGGCCGGCGCCGCTCGGTGCCGAGGACGAACGCCCGGGTCGCCTCCCGCACGTACAGCGCGCCGGTCGAGCGGCGTCCGCGGGCCCGGCGGGCCTCGACCCGGGCGATGACGTCGGCGTCGAAGCCCAGGCCGGCGCTGAAGACGAACCAGCGGGGCTCGCCCCACTCCGGCCGGGTGGCGGCGGCCGTGTCGGCCGCGGCCTGCGCGACCTCGGGTTCGGGACCCGCGGCGGGCACGGCCGAGGCGCCGCGGGCGCTGGCGGTCCCGAGCGAGACCCGCCGGGTCCGCCCGGCCCGCAGCGCGGCGAGCACCTCCCCGGTGGCGGTCACCGGGTCCCGCGAGCGCCCCAGGGCCCGGGAGAAGACGTTGGTGGAGCCGCCGGGGACGACGGCCAGCAGCGGGAGGCCGGGCGCCGGCCCGGCGTGCAGGAGGCCGTTCACCGCCTCGTTGACCGTCCCGTCGCCGCCCAGGACGACGAGGACGTCGACGCCGTCCACGACCGCCTGGCGGGCCAGGGCGGCGCCGTGGCCGCGGGCGCGGGTCTCGGCGAGGTCCACCTTGAGATCGCCGCCCAGCAGGGCCAGCACCCGGTCGCGGACCGCACGGGTCGTCGTGGTCGCAGCGGGGTTGGCCACCACGAGCGCACGCATGCCGGTCAGGCTAGGCCAGCGCCGCCGCCGGCCCCGCCACGCGTCCGCCCCGGTGCGCCGCGCGGCCCCGCCGGACCGGCGGGCGGGGGGCCGCCGCCGCGTACCCTCGCGGCCGTGACGCAGGACGGCGGGACCGGCACCCCCCGGGGCCGCAGGCTGGTCGACCGGCTGCTCGGTGCCTCGGCCGACCCCGGCCCCGAGCGCCCGGCGCGGGAGCGGACGCCGGCGCCGCCCGCCGTCCGCCGCGCCGCCCTGGTGGTCGCGGTGGAGGCCGCGGTGCTCACCGGCCTGGCGCTGTGGCTGCTCTGGCTGACCGTCACCTCCGACCCCGACAGCACCGGTCGCGCGGTCGCCGAGGTCGTCTACGTCGGGTTCTTCGCGGTGCTGCTCGGCGCCGCCGCCGTAGGCCTGTGGCGGGTGTCGGGCTGGGCGCGCGGTCCGGTGGTGGTGCTGCAGATCCTGATCGGGCTGTTCGGCTACACCTCGGCGTTCCAGAACGGCCAGCCGCTCATCGGCCTCCCGCTGCTGGTGCTGGCCGCGGTCGAGCTGTACCTGCTGCTGACCCCCGAGGCCCGGCTGGCCTTCTACGACCGTTAGACGAGCTCGACGACGTCGGCGATGGACTCCAGCACCCGGTTGGGCCGGAACGGGAACCGCGCCACGTCGGAGGCCCGGGTGGACCCGGTCAGGACGAGGACGGTCTCCAGCCCGGCCTCGATGCCCGCGACCACGTCGGTGTCCATGCGGTCGCCGACCATGACCGTCGACTCGGAGTGGGCCTCGATCCGGTTCATGGCGCTGCGGAACATCATCGGGTTGGGCTTGCCGACGAAGTAGGGTTCCGCGCCGGTCGCCTTGGTGATCATCGCGGCGACGGAGCCGGTGGCCGGCAGCGGGCCCTCCGGCGAGGGCCCGGTGACGTCGGGGTTCGTGGCGATGAAGCGCGCGCCGGCGCCGATGAGCCGGATGGCCCGGGTGATCGCCTCGAACGAGTAGGTGCGGGTCTCCCCGAGGACGACGTAGTCCGGGTCGGTGTCGGTGAGGGTGTAGCCGGCCTCGTAGAGCGCCGTGGTCAGCCCCGCCTCGCCGATGACGTAGGCCGAGCCCCCCGGCAGCTGGGCGGAGAGGAAGTCCGCCGTGGCCAGCGCCGAGGTGAAGATCGCCTGCTCGGGCACCTGCAGGCCGGACCGGGCCAGCCGGGCCGCGAGGTCCCGCGGGGTGAAGATGGAGTTGTTGGTCAGCACGAGGAAGCGGCGGCCGGCCTCCACCAGCCGGGCCAGGAACTCCGCCGCGCCCGGCAGCGCCTGACCCTCGTGCACCAGGACGCCGTCCATGTCGGTCAGCCAGCACTCGGCCGGGCGCCGTGCGCCGCTCATGCCCGGCGGTCCGCGGCGAAGGAGGCCAGCGCCTCGTCGGTGAGCCGGAAGACGGTCCACTCGTCCATCGGGACGGCGCCGGCGGCCTTGTAGAAGTCGATCGAGGGGGTGTTCCAGTCCAGCACCGACCACTCCAGCCGGCCGTAGCCCCGCTCGACGCAGGTCTCGGCCAGCGTGCGCAGGAGCTCGCGGCCCAGGCCGCTGCCGCGGTGCTCCGGGCGGACGTAGAGGTCCTCCAGGTAGATGCCGTGGGTGCCCCGCCAGGTGGAGAAGTTGAGGAACCACAGCGCCGTGCCGACGACGTCCCCGGCCGCCGCCCCGTCGTCGGCCACGGCGACGTGGCCGAACAACTTCGGGGACTCCCCGAACAGCGCGCCGGTGAGCTGCTGCTCGGTGAGGCGCACCTCGTGCGCGGCGCGCTCGTACTCGGCCAGCTCGCGCACGAGGGCCACCACGGCGGGCACGTCGTCGGGCTGGATCGGCCGGACGCTCACGGGGCCTCCTCGCCGCGCTCGCCGGCCCCGTTCGCGTCCAGGACGACCGTGACCCTGGGTGAGCTCGCAGGCTCCCTCATGTGAGCAGCTCCTTGAGACGGTCCGGCACCAGCCGGCTCAGCGGGGACAGCACCGGCACCAGCACCGGTGCGAGCAGGTAGCCGTAGGCGAGCACGCAGCCGGTGAGCACGGGCACGAAGGCGAAGCCGACCACGGCGGCCAACGCCGCGGCGATCAGCCCGTACGGCCGGCCGCTCTTCGGGCTGACCAGCGACCGGAACGAGCGGAACCGCACGGTGCTCACCATCAGCAGCGCCGGGACGGCGACGATGAGCAGCACCCACAGGCGGTCGCGGCCGTGCATCTGCTCCCCGAAGGCGAACACCGAGGCCAGCACCACCCCGGCCGCTCCCGGGCTGGGCATGCCGGTGAAGTACCGCTTGTCCGCGGTCGGGTCGATCGTGGTGTTGAACCGCGCCAGCCGGATGGCGGCGCACGCCACCCACAGGAAGCACACCACCCAGCCGAGCGGGTCCCACTCGTCGCGCCCCTCGGAGAAGAGCGTGAAGGCCAGCAGCGCCGGGGCCAGCCCGAAGGAGACCAGGTCGGCGAGGGAGTCGAACTGCAGGCCGAAGGGCGTGACCGCACCGACCAGCCGGGCGACGGCGCCGTCGGTGATGTCGAAGACGACCGACAGCCCGACCAGGACGGCGGCGAGGGTGTACTGGCCGCGGATGGAGACGAGGATCGCGGCGAAGCCGCACATCATGTTGGCCAGCGTGAACAGGCTGGGCAGGGTGGCCAGCGCGCGGCGCCGGGTGCCGCGGACCGAGCCGCGGACGAACTCCACGGTGGCCGTGCGCCGGGTCTGCGGGGGCCGGGCGCCGGAGGCGGAGCTGGGCATCGCGGCGCCTCAGCCGGCGGCGGGGAAGCGCGCGATGACGGTCTCGCCGCCGCGCACGCGCTCGCCCTTCCGCACCGTGACCGTGCACTCGCGGGGCACGAAGACGTCCATCCGCGAGCCGAACTTCATCAGGCCCATGCGCTCCCCGGTGGCCAGGTGCCGGCCCACCCCGGTGCGCGTGACGATGCGCCGGGCCAGCACGCCGACCAGCTGCCGGAAGACCACGGTGCGGGCGGTGGGCCCGTCGGAGTCCCGCAGCCACAGCTCGCTGCGCTCGTTGCGGTGCGCGGACTCCTTGCGGTACGCGGCCAGGAAGCTGCCGGGCCGGTAGGAGCTCTCGACGACCTCGCCGTGGTACGGGGACCGGTTGACGTGCACGTCCACCACGGAGAGGAAGACGCTGACCTGCTGCCAGCCGCCCTCGGGGGCGGGCTCGGGGGCGACGCCCTCCTGCGGCTCCCCGGCCACCATCACCACACCGTCGGCGGGGGAGAGGACGTCGTCCGGGTCGACCGGCCCGCGGTCGCAGCGCCGGTCCGGGTCCCGGAAGAACAGTGCCATGTAGGCGGTCAGCAGCCCGAACGGCGCCGCGGCCAGGGCGGGGCCGCGCCGGCCGGTCACCCGGCCGACGGCGGCGAGGAGGGCTGCAGGGGCCAGCGGCCCGGCGATGAAGGGCCACCCGGCGGGGTCGATGCGCATCGTGGTCAGACGGTACCGGGACGCGCAGGGCCCGGCCGACCGGTCACCGGGCCGGCGTGGGCTGCACCCCGGACGTACGAGGCGCGCGCCCCCGGAGCGGGGACGCGCGCCTCGTGCGCCGGCGGGACGATCAGGCGGCGGCCTTCGTCTCCCAGAAGATCTTGTCGATCTCGGCGATGTAGTCGAGCAGCTTCTGGCCCTCGGCGGGGTCCATGCTGCCCTTACCGCCGGCGGCGCCGGCCTGCTTGGTCGCCTTGTTGAACAGCTCGTGCAGCTGCGGGTACTTCTCGAAGTGCGGCGGCTTGAAGTAGTCGGTCCACAGCACCCACAGGTGGTGCTTGACCAGGTCCGCGCGCTGCTCCTTGATCAGGACGGCGCGCTGCCGGAAGACCGGGTCCTCGTTGCTCTGGTACTTCTCCTGGATGGCCTTGACGGACTCCGCCTCGATGCGGGCCTGGGCGGGGTCGTACACACCGCAGGGGAGGTCGCAGTGCGCGGTGGCCTCCACGGCGGAGAACATGCGGAATCGCATGGAGTGTCCTCCGGTTCTCGAGTGTTCGGTCGTCTGCGACCCTACTCGCGGTGAGCGCACCCGACACGTCCGAGGAGGAGACCCCCGACGGGGTCCCGTCGCTGGTCACGCCCTGGGTCGTGGCCCGCGTGACCGGCCCGTCGATGAGCCCCGCGGTCCGGCACGGCGACCGCCTGCTGGTGCGCCGGGTGGGGCCGGGCGGCCGGGTGCGCGCCGGCGACGTCGTCCTGGCCCGGTTCCCCGCGCGCCCCGACCTCCTCGTGGTCAAGCGGGTGCTTGGCCCGGTCGCCGGCGGCCACTGGGTCGAGGGCGACAACACCCTGGTGGCCGACGACAGCCGGGCGTTCGGGCCGGCGGTCGTGGTGGGCCGGGTGGTGGCGCGGCTCTGGCCGCGGCCGGGCCGGCCGGGGGCCCCGGCACCGGGCGCCTGACCCCCGCGACCGTCCCATGCGGCGGACGCCCGCTCCCGGTCCCTGGGACCCGGGCCCGGCGGGCGGCGTCCCGGGGGAGGGCTACGCTCCCAGGTCCATGGGCGCCCCGCAGCCGCAGCCGACCGGCCCCGACCGCTTCGCCGACGACCCGGCGTTCGCGGTGCACGAGGGCGGCAAGCTGGCGGTACGCCCCACCCGCGCGATCGAGTCGGTCGCCGACCTCGCGCTGACCTACACGCCCGGCGTGGCCCGGGTCTCCAGCGCCATCGCCGGGGACCCCGGCCTCGCCCGGCGCTTCACCTGGGCCCCGCGCGTGGTGGCCGTGGTCTCCGACGGCACCGCGGTCCTCGGCCTGGGCGACATCGGACCGGCGGCGTCGCTGCCGGTCATGGAGGGCAAGGCCTGCCTGTTCAGCGAGTTCGGCGGGCTGTCCGCCGTCCCGGTGGTGCTGTCCACCACCGACGTCGACGCCATCGTCGAGACCGTGGCCGCGATCGCCCCCAGCTTCGGCGGGATCAACCTCGAGGACATCAGCGCCCCGCGCTGCTTCGAGATCGAGGACCGGCTGCGGGCCCGGCTGGACATCCCCGTCATGCACGACGACCAGCACGGGACGGCGATCGTCGTCCTGGCCGCGCTGCGCAACGCCGCCCGCGTCGTGGGGCGGGAGCTCGGCGACCTGCGGGTCGTGGTCGCCGGTGCGGGGGCCGCGGGCATCGCCTGCACCCGGATCCTGCTGGAGGCCGGCATCGGCGACATCGCGGTGGCCGACTCCCGCGGGGTGCTGCACCCCGGCCGGGAGGACCTCACCCCGGTCAAGCGCTGGGCCGCCGAGAACACCAACCGCGCCGGCCACGCGGGCACGATGGTCGAGGCCCTGGCCGGGGCGGACGTGTACCTGGGCCTGTCGGGCGGCTCGGTGCCGGAGTCGGCGATCGCGGCCATGGCGCCCGGCTGCATCGTGTTCTCGCTGGCCAACCCGATCCCCGAGGTGGACCCGGAGATGGCCGCCCGCTACGCGGCGGTCGTCGCCACGGGCCGCAGCGGCGAGCCGAACCAGATCAACAACGTGCTGGCCTTCCCCGGGGTGTTCCGCGGCGCGATCGACGCCGGAGCCACGGGCATCACCGAGGAGATGAAGCTGGCGGCGGCCACCGCGATCGCCGACGTGGTGGGCGACGAGGTGCGGGCCGACTACGTGGTCCCGAGCCCGCTCGACCGGCGGGTGGCCACCGCGGTCGCCGAGGCCGTCGCCGCGTGCGCCCGGGCGGGCGGCGTCACCCGGTAGGCCCTCCCTCGCGGGCCCGGGGCGGGGGCGGACCCGACGGTTCCGCCCCGCTGGTCCCGGGGGCGGCCGCGAGGCGGTCGAGCGTCCGTCGCCACATCCGGGCGAACGCGATCGGGCCGACCAGCCGCTGCACGAGCAGGATGGTCCGCCCGCGCAGGCCGCGGGGGGAGCGGTGGTCGATGACGACGTCGACGCGGCTGCCCCCCTCGGCCCGGGGGGTGGCGCGGACCTCGCCGCGGCCGGTGTCGCAGTGGTCGCTGTCCACGAGCTCCCACCGGACGACCCCGCGCTCGGCCCAGTCGTAGCGGAGCAGCACCCAGATGCGCGTCCCGGCGCTGCCCTCGCGCACGACCGCCCACGTGTCCCCGCGCTCGCGGACCTCGTACTTGGCCGGGTCGAGGGTCGACCGCCAGATGTCCAGACGGCGGTCGGTGGTGTCGGTGAAGGCGTCGAGCACCTGCTCGGGCGTCGCCGCGGTGTCGAAGCCGACGTGGAACCGCACGGTGGCCTCCCTGCGCCGGAGGGCCCCCGTGGTGACCGCCAGGGTCCCGCGGCCCGGCCCCGCCGTCCAGGGCCCTCAGCCCGCGCGGACGGGGGTGACCGAAGGCCGGTAGACCAGGTCGAGCACGCCGGCCAGCAGCCGCTCAGCCAGCGGGCGGGGCAGCGCGGCCACCAGCGCGTGCACCGGGGCCATCCGCGCGGGCAGCCGGCCGCCGCCGATCCCGGCGAGCTCCAGCAGCCCGTCGACCTCGGCCACCGTCAGCGTGGCCGGGTCGAGGGTCGCGGCCGCCGCCACCAGGCCGGGGTCGGGCACCGGCGGGGGGAGGGCCGCGGCGGCACGGGCCGCCGCCGCCAGGTCGGCCAGCAGCGCCGGCACCCGCGGAGCCGTCGCCGCGGTCACCGTCAGGTGCAGCGTGCCCGGCAGGTCGGCGCCCCCGGGCTGGGCGAACGGGGGCTGCGGCTGCAGCAGCCAGCCCCGGGCGGTCATCTCGTCGGCGAGGTGCAGGACGTCCACCCCGTCGGGGCCGTCCTGGGCCAGGGCCACCAGGGTGCCCACCGGCCGCCCGACCACCCGCAGGCCCGGCACCGCGGCGGCGCCCTCGGCCAGGGTCACGGTCGCGGCGCGCGCGGTGCGGGCCAGCTCCCGGTAGCCGTCGGTGCCGAGCAGCCGGTGCACCGCCCACGCCGCGGCCATCGGGCCGGCCGGCCGGGTGCCGGCCAGGGTCGGGTTGACGACCGGGTACCCGGGCCAGCCGGCGGTGGCGAACCAGTGCCCCTGGCGGAACTCCGGGTCGTTGGTCAGCAGCATCGAGACGCCCTTGGGGGCGTAGCCGTACTTGTGCAGGTCGACCGACAGGGAGGTCACCCCGGGGACGGCGAGGTCGAAGGGCTCCGGGACGTCGTCGAGGAACGGCAGCACCCACCCGCCGATGCACGCGTCCACGTGGCACGGCACGCCCGCGGCGGCGGCCGCTCCGGCGATCTCCGTCACCGGGTCCAGGACCCCGTGCGGGTAGGACGGCGCGCTCCCCACGACCAGCGCGGCCCGCTCGTCGAGCGCGGCCCGCACCGCGGCCGGGTCGGCGCGGCCCGCGGGGTCGACCGGGACGTCCACCGGCTCGAGGTCGAACAGGTGGGCGGCCTTGCGGAAGGCGGCGTGCGCCGTCACCGGCAGCAGCAGCCGCGGGCGCCCGGGCCGGCCGTGCGCGCGCCAGCGCTCCCGGGCGGCGAGGACGGGGAGCAGGCAGCTCTCGGTCCCGCCGCTGGTCACGGTGCCGACCGCGCCCGGTTCGCCGCCGAGCAGGGCCAGCCCGGCGGCCACCAGGTCGTCCTCGATCCGGGCGACGCTCGGGAAGGCGGTCGGGTCGAGGGCGTTGGTCCACTGGTAGGCCGCCTGCGCGGCGGCGGCGAGGTCGTCGAGACCGGCCACCCCGGAGTCGTAGACGTAGGCCATGGTGGCCCCGCCGTGGGTCGGCACGTCACCGGCCTGCAGCCCGATGAGCTCGGTCAGGACGTCCTCGGGTGTCACGGGGCCTCCTCGAGGCGGTAGCGGGCGAGCACGGGGATGCTGGCCAGCACGAGCAGGGCCGGGACGACGGTGAAGCCCAGCCGGACGGCGAGCTGCGCCGAGCCCGGCTGGGCGACCACCTCGTCACCGGTGGACGAGACGTACCCGGCCAGCGCCAGCAGCCCGCCCAGCAGGCCGGGTCCGACGGCCAGGCCCAGCGTCTCCGCCGCCGTCCAGACGCCGGTGAAGACCCCCGCGCGCCGGTGCCCGGAGGCCACCTCGTCCGCGGCGATGACGTCGGGGAGCATCGCCAGCGGGAACATCTGCATGCCGGCGTACCCGGTCCCCACCAGGACCACCAGCGGGAGCGCCGCCGCGGTGCCGCCGTCCGGGACCGCGACCAGCAGCGCCGCCGCCACGGCGAACAGCCCCGAGGAGAGCAGCAGCCCCGCCCGCTTGCCCAGGGTCCGGCTGACCCGCAGCCACAGCGGCATCACGAGGACGGCGGGCGCGACCAGCGCGGCGAACAGCAGCGACCCCGCGGCCGGGTCGCCGAGCACCTGGCGCGAGTAGTAGGGGACCCCGGCCAGCATCACGCCGATCCCCAGCGCCTGGACCACGAAGCCGGTGAGCAGCACCCGGAACGGCCGCGACCGCCAGGCCAGCCGCAGGGTCGTGGCCAGCCGGCCCTCGCTGCGCACCCGGGTGAGAGTGGGGGCCGACCGGGTGCCGGCGACCGCCCCGAGCATCCCGCCGGCCAGCAGCACCGCCACGAACACGGCCATCGCGAGGTACCCGGCCCGCCCGCCACCGGCCAGGTCCACGACCGCCGGCGCGCCCGCCCCGGCGAGCAGGATGCCCACGGCCAGGGCGGCGACCCGCCAGGACATGAGGGTGGCCCGCTCGGCGGGGTCGTCGGTGATCTCGGCCGGCTGGGCCACGTAGGGCACCTGGAAGCAGGCGTAGGCGGTGGCCGCCAGGAGGAAGGTGACGGCCACCCACGTGCCGGCCGCCGCGGGTGGCGCGCCGGGGCCGGCGAAGACGAGGACGAACAGCGGCGGCAGGGCGAGCCCGCCCGCCAGCATCCACGGCCGGCGCGGCCCCCAGGGGCTGCGGGTGCGGTCGGACCGGGCGCCCACCCACGGGTTGAGCAGCACGTCCCAGGCCTTCGGGGCGAGCACGACCAGGCCGGCCACCGCCGCGGCGACGCCGAGCACGTCGGTCAGGTAGTAGAGCAGCAGCAGGCCGGGCACCGTCCCGAAGGCCGCCGTCCCGATGGACCCGAGGGCGTAGCCGACGTGCGTCCCGCGCCCGAGGCGCGGGCGGGTGGGTACCGGTGGGACGGCCGTCACCCGGCGCAACCTAGCGCCTCGGGCCTGCTCAGCCGAGGGAGCGCAGCTCCTGGACCCACGGTGCGACCACGTCCTGCAGGCCGGTGTTGGCGTAGACGAGCCACACCGTGGCGAGCACGAACGCCGGCGCCAGCACCGCCTTCTCCAGCGTCGTCCCCGTCCTGAGCGGGGTCAGCGCCAGGCGGCAGCGCTTGACCAGCCACACCAGCGGCACCGGCACGCCCTGGGTGGTGAGGGCGTCACCGGCGATGTGGGTGAGCACCCCGAGCGCCACCGCCCAGGGCAGCCAGGCCGGTGGCGGCATGTGCTCGAGGAGCAGCCAGGCCCCGCCCCAGGAGAGCACCAGGTTGCCGACGACGGTGTTCTCCGCGCGGCCCGGGATGACGAAGTGCAGCGCGCGCAGTGCCAGCCCGATCGCCAGGGCCAGGAGGAGCAGGCTCGACCAGTAGGCGCCGGCCGCGGCCAGGGCGAGCGCGCCGAAGGCCAGCGGCGCCAGCAGGGCGTCGTGGGTGCCCCAGCGGTGCCCCTGCGCGAGCCGGCCGATCGCCCCGGACGGGACGTCGGTGACCGGGCCCCACATGTCCGAGACCGTGGACCCGGACTGGTCGAGGTCCGGGAGCATCGCCATGCCCCCGGCGGCGGCGACCCAGGCGGCCTGGGCGACGGGCCCCTCCACGGGCGCCCACGGCAGCGTCGCGGCGCCGGCGGCGAGCCCGGAGAGCGCGTGCGAGTGACCGAGCACGCACAGAGGGTCCCGCTGACCTGGGTGGACGTGCGGGAACCCGCCGCCCGGCGTGTCGGTCAGGGCTGCCGGACGGCGAGGATCCCTGCAGGGCCCTCCCGGGCCCTGCAGGGATCCTCGCTTCACTCGTCGAGGTCGTCGTCCGTGCCGCCGCGGGCCAGCCAGGTGGCCAGCCGCTCGACCGGCACCTCGAAGTCCGGGTGCTGGTCGACGAACGCCTGCATCTGGTCGGCCAGCCAGGCGAGGGTCACCTGCTCCTCGCCCCGCCGGTCGGCCAGCTCCTCCAGGCCCCGGTCGGTGAAGTACACGCCGCGCGCCCTCAGTCGGCGAAGGCCTCGGCGATCAGCCGCTTCTGCTCGACGTCGTGCACCTTGGCCGAGCCGACGGCCGGGCTGGCCGAGGCCTTGCGGCTGACCCGGCGCAGGCGCCGCCCGGAGGGCAGGTGCTCGGGCAGGTTGACGGCCATGAACTGCCAGGCGCCCATGTTCGCCGGCTCCTCCTGCACCCAGACCACGTCGGAGGCGTTCGGGTAGCGCTCGAGCGCCGCGACGATCTGCTCGGCCGGCAGCGGGTAGAGCTGCTCCACCCGGACGACCGCGGTGTCGGCGGTGCCGTCGGCCTCGCGCTGGGCGAACAGGTCGTAGGCGACCTTGCCGCTGCAGAGCAGGACCCTGCGCACGGCGGCGTCGTCCAGCGGTTCCCCGCCCACCCCCGGGTCGGGTAGGACCGGCCGGAACGACTCGTCGGTGAAGTCCGCGACCGGGCTGACCGCCGCCTTGGCGCGCAGCAGGGACTTGGGCGTGAACACGACCAGCGGCCGGTGCACCGAGGACAGCCCCTGGCGGCGCAGCAGGTGGAAGTAGTTGCCCGGCGTCGAGCAGTTGGCGACCGTCATGTTGTTCTCGGCGCACAGCTGCAGGAAGCGCTCGATCCGCCCGCTGGAGTGGTCGGGCCCCTGCCCCTCCAGGCCGTGCGGCAGCAGGAGGACGACCCCGGAGCGCTGCCCCCACTTGGCCTCGCCGGAGCTGATGAACTCGTCGATCACCATCTGCGCCCCGTCGACGAAGTCGCCGAACTGGGCCTCCCACAGCACCAGCGCCTTCGGGTTGGCCACCGAGTAGCCGTACTCGAAGCCCAGCGCGGCGTACTCGCTGAGCAGCGAGTCGTAGACGAAGAACTTCGCCTGGTCGTCGGACAGGTGGGCCAGCGGGGTGTACTCGCGGCCGGTCTCCCGGTCGATGAGGACCGAGTGCCGCTGCACGAAGGTGCCGCGGCGGGAGTCCTGCCCGGCCAGGCGGACCGGGACCCCCTGCACGAGCAGCGACCCGAAGGCCAGCAGCTCGCCCATCGCCCAGTCGATGCCGCCCTCGCTCACCATCGCGGCGCGCCGCTCGAGCATCCGCTTGAGCTTCGGGTGGACGGTGAAGTCCTCCGGCAGCGAGACGTGCGCGTCGCCGACGGCCTTGAGCACCTCGGTGCTGATCGCGGTGGCGACCGGCTCCTCGACGGCGGGCTGGTCCATGACCGGCTCCGGCTGCGGGGTCTCCTTCGAGTCGTGCGTCTCGGCGAAGGCCCGCTCCAGCTGGCCGCGGTAGTCCTTCAGCGCCTCCTCGGCCTCGGCCAGGGTGATGTCGCCCCGGCCGATGAGCGCCTCGGTGTAGAGCTTCCGGACCGATCGCTTGCGGTCGATGATGTCGTACATCAGCGGCTGGGTCATCGACGGGTCGTCGCCCTCGTTGTGCCCGCGCCGGCGGTAGCAGACCAGGTCGATGACGACGTCCTTGCGGAACGCCTGCCGGTAGTCGACGGCCAGCCGGGCCACCCGGACGCAGGCCTCGGGGTCGTCGCCGTTCACGTGGAAGACCGGGGCCCCGATCATCCGGGCCACGTCGGTCGAGTAGAGGCTGGACCGGGCGGCGGCCGGCGAGGTGGTGAAGCCGACCTGGTTGTTGATGACGACGTGCACCGTTCCGCCGGTGCGGTAGCCGCGCAGCTGGGAGAGGTTGAGCGTCTCCGCGACGACGCCCTGCCCGGCGAACGCGGAGTCGCCGTGCAGCAGGACCGGGAGCACGGTGAAGCCGCTCTCGCCCTTGTCGATCATGTCCTGCTTGGCCCGCGCGATGCCCTCGAGCACCGGGTTGACCGTCTCGAGGTGCGAGGGGTTGCTGGCCAGGGAGACCGCGATCGACCTGTCCTGGGCGAACGGGTTCTGGAAGGTGCCCTCGGCGCCGAGGTGGTACTTGACGTCGCCGGAGCCCTGCACCGTGCCCGGGTCGATGTTGCCCTCGAACTCGCCGAAGATCTTCGCGTAGCTCTTGCCGAGGACGTTGGCCAGGACGTTGAGCCGGCCGCGGTGCGCCATGCCGATGGCGATCTCGTCCAGGCCGTACTCGGTGCCGGCGATCAGCACCTCGTCCAGCAGCGGGATCACCGACTCCCCGCCCTCGAGGCTGAACCGCTTCTGCCCGACGTACTTGGTCTGCAGGAAGGTCTCGAAGGCCTCCGCGGCGTTGAGCCGGCCGAGGACGTGCTTCTGCTTCTCCGGGTCGGGCTGCTCGTGCTTGACCTCGACCCGCTGCTGGAGCCACTCGCGCTCCTCGGGGTCGGTGATGTGCATGTACTCCACGCCGACGGTGCGGCAGTAGGAGTTGCGCAGGACGCCGAGGAGGTCGCGCAGGGCCATGAGCCGCTCGCCGGCGAATCCGCCGACGGGGAACTCGCGGTCGAGGTCCCACAGCGTGAGGCCGTGCTGGAGGATGTCGAGGTCCGGGTGGCTGCGGACCTTGAACTCCAGCGGGTCGGTGTCGGCCATCAGGTGGCCGTTGCGCCGGTAGGCCTCGATGACCTCGATGACCCGGGCTTCCTTGTCGATCTCGCCCTCGCGGCTGACCCGCACGTCCGGCATCCAGCGCACCGGCTCGTAGGGGATCCGCAGCGAGCGGAAGACCTCGTCGTAGAAGCCGTCCTGGCCCAGCAGCAGCTGGTGCAGTCGGCGGAGGAAGTCGCCGGACTCGGCGCCCTGGATGATCCGGTGGTCGTAGGTCGAGGTCAGCGTGATGATCTTGCTGACCGCCATGTCGGTGAGCGCCTGCGGGCTCATCCCCTGGAACTCGGCGGGGTACTCCATCGCCCCCACGCCGATGATCGCGCCCTGGCCGGCGGTGAGCCGCGGCACCGAGTGGTTGGTCCCGATCGTCCCGGGGTTGGTCAGGCTGATCGTGGTGCCCGAGAAGTCCTCGAGGGTGAGCTTGTTGTTCCGGGCGCGCCGGATGATGTCCTCGTAGGCCGCCCAGAACTGGGCGAAGTCCATCCGCTCCGCCGCCTTGATGGAGGCGACGACGAGCGACCGGGAGCCGTCGGCCTTCGGCAGGTCGATGGCCAGCCCGAAGTTGACGTGCTCCGGCTGCACCAGGGTCGGCTTCCCGTCGACCTCGGCGTAGGCGTTGTTCATGTTCGGGAAGTCGTCGAGGGCCCGGACCAGCGCGTAGCCGATCAGGTGGGTGAACGAGACCTTCCCGCCCCGCGCGCGGGCGAGGTGGTTGTTGACGACGATGCGGTTGTCGGCCAGCAGCTTGGCCGGCACCGCCCGCACGCTGGTCGCCGTCGGGACGGTCAGCGAGGCGTTCATGTTCTTGACGACGCTGGCCGCGGCCCCGCGCAGCGGGGTCCGCTTCGGGCCCTCGCCGTCGGTGGCGGCGGGCCTGGCGGCGGTGGGCTCGTCGGCGGCGGGCTTCGCGGCGGCGGGCTTGGCGGTGGCGGGCTTCGCGGCGGCGGGCTTGGCGGTGGCGGGCTTCTCGGCGGCCGGCGCGGGAGCGGAGGGCTTCTCGGCGGCGGCCTTCCCGGCGGGCTTCGCGGGGGCCGGCTTCTCGGCGGCGGCCTTGCCGGCGGCGGGCCCCTCGGCGGGCTTCGCGGCGGCCGGCTGCCCGGCCTGCCCCGCCGGCGCACCCTGCTGCGGGCCGGCCGGCGCCTCCTGGCGGGCGCCGGAGCGCTGGCGGTCGTCGGTGGCGCCCACCGGGCTGCCCGGGCGGTAGTCGGCGAAGAACTCGTGCCAGGCCTGGTCCACGCTGGACGGGTCGGCCTGGTACTGCTGGTACATCTCCTCGACCAGCCACTCGTTGGTGCCGAAGCCCGCCACCGCGGACGACGAGGATGTGGTGGACGGCCGGGGTGAGCTGGAGCTTGACACGGGGTCGAGTGCCTCTTCGTCGTCGTGGACGGGTCTGGACCGGGGGCCGAGTCTACGCCCGACCTCCCCGGTCCGAGCCCGGGCACGCGCGGTTCCGCCCCGGTCGGGGGTCAGTCCGTGGCGCCCCGGGCGACGAGGAGCTCGGCGACGGCGTCGTGCCCGCCGGCCCGCCCCGCGTCGTCCCGCCGGTTGCGCGCGGCGGCCACCCGGCTGATGTCCAGGGCGCTGGCCCCGTCGCTGGTGGTGGCGTTGACGTCGGCCCCGGCGTCGAGCAGGGCGCGGACGACGTCCGGGGCGGCGCCGTCCGCACCTCCCTCCACGGCCCGGTGCAGGGCCGAGCGGCCGCTGTCGGGGTCCCGGCGGTTGACGTCGGCACCGGCGTCCAGCAGCAGCCGGACCACCTCCAGGTGGCCTCCGCCGGCCGCGGCGTGCAGCGCGCCGCCGTCGGGGGCGGCGCCGCGGTCCAGGAGGGTGCGCGCCGTTCCGGCGGCCCCGCCGGCCGCCGCCCAGGTGAGCAGGTCGACGCCGGTCACCGGGTCGGCCAGGGGTGCCCCGGCGTCGAGCTCGGCGGTCAGCCGGTCGACGTCGTCCAGGTACGCGGCGCTCGGCGCGTCGACCGGCGCGCCGAGCTCGCGGAGCACCGCGACGAGGTCCGGGGCGAACTCGAGCGCCGTGTGCAGGGGGGTGCGGTCGTGCTCGGTCCGGGCGCCGAGGTCCGCCCCCGCGCCGGCCAGCAGGCGCACGATCTCGGCCCGGCCCTCGGCGACGGCCAGGTGCAGCGGCGTCCAGCCGCCCTGGCCGTCGCGCTCGACGGTGGTGGTGAGGAGGCGGGGCGACTCGCCGATCGCGGTGCGGACGGAGTCGGTGTCGCCGTCCGCGACGAGCCGGGCGAGCCGCTGGGCGGTCATCCGGGTGGTCATGGGCATCACGGTTCCGGTCGGGGGTGGGTGCCGCGGGCGGCGGCCCCGTCGGGGGCGCCGCCCCGGGCTCGCGGGCGTGGGGCGGACGGGAGCCGCCTGCGGGCGCGTGCCGCGAGCGTGCGCGTGGGGTCCTCTCCTCAGACCACGTCGCGGCGCACGGCGAGCAGGGTGCCGAGCAGGGCTGCCAGCAGACCGTATCCGAGCAGCAGCAGCCCCCCTTGCCAGGGCTCCAGGAGGTCCGGGCCCTCGAAGGTGGCCGTCAGGGCCTCCAGCGCGCCCCCCGGCATCCACTTGTACGCCCCGGACGTGGCCGGGATCGACCGGATGATCGGCTCGATGACGAACAGGTAGACCAGGCCACCGACGATGGCGCCCACCTGGTTGCGCAGCAGGGCCCCGAGCCCCACGCCGATGACGGCGTAGATCACCAGCGCGAGGCCGCTGCTGGCGAGGATGCGCAGGTTGTCCCCGGTCAGCGGCGGCGCGTCGCCGCGGGCGCCCGCGTAGACGGCCACCACCGCGTAGTTCACGGCCAGCACGAGGAGGGCGAAGGGGACCGCCACCAGGGCGTAGCCGACCAGCTTGGCGACGACCACGCGGCCGCGCCGGGGGGTGGTGAGGAAGGTGGGCGTCGCCGTCCGGTGCCGGTACTCCTGCGTCATCCCGATGATCCCGAGGATCAGGAACAGCACGGTCACGTTCGCCGCCGTGGCGAGGATGAGCTCCTCGTACTGCTCCGTGCCCACCGGCGGCAGCCCGCTCTCCGGGTCGCCGGCGAAGGAGGTGAACAGGACGGCGAAGCCGGCCACCATGACGCAGGCACCGAGCAGCAGCCCGATCCAGACGCGGGTGGTGAACAGCTTGGTCCACTCGGCGCGGACGAGCGCGGTCATCGCGCGGCTCCCGGGGTGGTCGGGCCGGCGGGCTCGGTGTCCGGCGACGGGCCCGGCGACGGGGCCGGCGACGTGGCGGCGAACTGCTCCTGGCCGGCGGTGAGGCGGAAGTAGAGGTCCTCGAGGCCACTGCTCTCGGCGCGCAGCTCGTGCAGCTCCAGCTGCGCGGCGAACGCCCGGGCCCCGACGTCGGCCGGGGTGGTGCCGCGCACGGTCACCAGGCCGTCGTCCCCGCGGGTGGCGGCCAGGCCCGCGGACGCCAGGACGGCGGCCAGCCGGTCGGCCTCGGGGCTGCGGGCGAGCACGGTGCCGGGGCCCTGGGCGCCGGCCCGCAGCTCGGCGATGGAGCCCTCGCGGACCAGCCGGCCGGCGCCGACGATGACGACCCGGTCGGCGGTGTGCTCCATCTCCGAGAGCAGGTGGCTGGAGACCAGCACCGTGCGCCCCTCGTCGTGGGCCAGGTGCCGGATGAAGCCGCGCAGCCACTGGATGCCCTCGGGGTCCAGGCCGTTGGCCGGCTCGTCGAGCACGAGGACCGGCGGGTCGCCGAGCAGCGCGGTCGCCAGCGCCAGCCGCTGCCGCATGCCCAGCGAGTAGCCGCCGGCGCGGCGGCCGCCGGCGTCGGCGAGGCCGACCTGGGTGAGCGTCTCGTCGGCGCGGGACAGGGGCAGGCCGGCGGCGCGGCAGTAGACGCGCAGGTGGTTGCGGCCGGACCGGGCGGGGTGGAAGGCGGTCTCCAGGACCGCGCCGACCGTGCGCACCGGGGCGGGCAGGTCGGCGTAGCGGGCCCCGTCGAAGGTCGCGGTGCCGGAGTCGGGCTGCTCGAGCCCGAGCACCATGCGCATCGTCGTGGTCTTCCCGGCACCGTTGGGCCCGAGGAACCCGGTCACCGACCCGGGCTCCACGGTGAAGGTGAGGTCGTCGACGGCGCGGACGGCGCCGAAGGTCTTGGTGAGGCCCGTGACCTCGACCCGCACGGGGTCGCGGTGGGCCGTGCTGCCGGGGCGGATGGCCGTCTCCTCGGTCGTGGTCGGTCGGCGGGACCTTCCTAGCGCAGCGGGGCCCCTGACCGGGAGCCCCGGGGCCCGACGTCCGGGCCGGGGTGGGGAGGGACACACCCGGGGCGGCGTCCCGGTAGGTTGGCCGGCCGTGAGCGCCTACCGCACCGTGGTCGTCGGCACCGACGGGTCCGCCTCGTCGCTGCGCGCGGTGCACCGGGCCGGTGCCCTGGCCGGCGCGGTCGGTGCGCGGCTCGTCGTCGCCTGCGCCTACCGGCCGCCGCGGGTGGACCAGGACGAGGACCGCCCGGCGCAGGAGGTGCTCGGCGAGGCCGTCCACGAGGTCGTGGGCCTGGGGCCGGCGGAGGGCCGGGTGCGCACGACCGTGGCGGAGGCGCGCGAGGCCGGCGCGACCGACGTGCACCCCGTCGCCACGATCGGTTCCCCGGTCGAGACCCTGCTCGACCTGGCGGGCCGGGAGCGGGCCGGCCTGCTGGTCGTGGGTGACCGGGGGCTGCGCGGCCTGCGGGGCCGGGTGCTGGGCTCGGTGCCGGCCGAGCTCACCCGCCGCTCGCCGGTCGACGTCCTGGTCGTCCACACCACCGGGTGACCGGGCCCGGGGACGCCGCGGGCGCGCCGGAGGCCCGCGAGCTCCTGGAACGACTGCTCCTGGGCGGCCCGCGCCGCTACACCCGCGGGCAGGTCGCGGAGATGGCGGGCATGGAGCCGCGGCGGACGCAGCGCCTCTGGCGGGCCCTGGGGTTCCCCGACGCGCCCGACGACGCGCTGGTCTTCACCGACGCCGACGTGCAGGCGCTCGGCCTGCTCTCGGCGCTCATCGACGCGGGGTTCGTCGACGAGGCGACCGAGGCCTCCATCGCCCGTGCCATGGCGCAGTCGCTGGCCCGGCTGGCGGACTGGCAGACCGACATGCTCGGCGAGGTGCTGAGCCGGGACGCCGACCCGCCCGGCCGGGTGGACCCCGACCGGGCCGCGGAGAGCACCCGCCGGCTGCTGCCCCTGCTGCGGGCGGTGCAGGACTACGTGTGGCGCCGGCACCTGGCCGCCAACGCCGAGCGGCTGTTCGGCGCCGCCGGGGCCGGCGACATCCGCGAGCTCGCCGTCGGCTTCGCCGACCTGGTCGGGTACACCACCCGCAGCCGCGGGATGGGCGGCCGCGAGCTCGGCGAGATGATCGAGGACTTCGAGGCCACCGCGGCCGAGGTCATCGCCCGCCGCTCCGGCCGCGTGGTCAAGACGGTGGGGGACGGCGTCCTCTACACCGCCGCCTCGCCGGTCGACGCCGTGGAGATCGGGCTGGAGCTGCCGGTCGCGTGGCGGACCGCGCAGCGGCCGCCGCTGCGGGTCGGGGCGGCCTACGGGCGGGTGCTGACCCACCTCGGCGACGTCTACTCGCCGGTGGTCAACCTGGCCAGCCGGCTGACCACGATCGCGCGGCCGGGGACCCTGCTCGTGGACCGGGAGCTGGCCGGCCGGCTGCGCGGGCTGCCCCGGTTCCGGGTGCGCCCGCTCAACCGGGTGTCGGTGCGCGGCTACGAGGACCTCCAGCCGTGGCTGGTGCGCCTCCGCCCAGCCGGCGGGGAGGACCTGGCGGTCGAGACGATGCTGGACGAGATGGCCGACGACGTGCTCGGCGAGCACCCGGACGGGCCCGACCGGCCGTGACCCGGATCTCGTTCGCCCCGGACGGGGCCGACCCGGCACCCTGGGCGGCATGAGCGCCACCCTCGTCGCCCGCGGGCTCGCTGCCGGGCACGGCGCCCGGGTGCTGTTCTCCGACCTCGACCTGGTGGTCGCCCCGGGCGACGTGGTGGGGCTCGTCGGGGTCAACGGGGCGGGCAAGTCCACGCTGCTGCGGACCCTGGCCGGTGAGCTGCCGGTGCAGTCCGGCACCGTGGCGGTCACGCCGCCGACGGCGACCCTCGGCTACCTGCCGCAGGAGGCCGAGCGCCGGCCGGGGGAGAGCGTCCGCGCGGCGCTGGCCCGCCGGACCGGCGTCACCGCCGCCCAGGCCGCGCTGGACGCCGCGACCGAGGCCCTGGCGGCCGGCCGGCCGGGTGCCGACGACGAGTACACCGCGGCGCTGGAGCGCTGGCTGGCCCTCGGCGGGGCCGACCTCGACGAGCGCATCGCGCAGGTGGTGGCCGAGGTCGCGCCCGGGGTCGACCCGGCGGCGGGCACGGCCGGGCTCTCGGGGGGCCAGGCCGCCCGCGTCGGCCTGGCCGCGCTGCTGCTGTCCCGCTACGACGTGCTGCTGCTGGACGAGCCGACCAACGACCTGGACCTGGCCGGGCTCGCCCAGCTCGAGCGCTTCGTCACCGGGTCGCGGGCCGGCATCGTCGTGGTCAGCCACGACCGCGAGTTCCTGGCCCGCACGGTGACGCGGGTCGTCGAGCTGGACCTGCCCCAGCAGCTGGTGCGGGTGCACGACGGCGGCTACGAGGCGTACCTGACCGAGCGGGAGGTCGCGCGCCGGCACGCGCGGGAGGAGTACGAGCAGTACGCCGAGACCCGGGCGGACCTCGAGGCCCGGGCGCGCATGCAGCGCAACTGGATGGCCAAGGGCGTGCGCGACGCGGTCAAGAAGCAGCGGGACCCCGACAAGTTCATCAAGGCGCACAACCGGTCCTCGGCGGAGAAGCAGGCGGCGAAGGCGCGGCAGACCGAGCGCCGGATCGAGCGGCTGGAGGTCGTCGAGGAGCCGCGCAAGGAGTGGGAGCTGCGGATGCAGATCGCCGCCGCACCCCGGGCCGGCGCGGTCGTGGCCACCCTCTCCGGTGCGGTCGTGCGGCGCGGCGGGTTCACCCTCGGCCCGGTCGACCTGCAGGTGGACTGGGGTGACCGGGTGGCGATCACCGGCCCCAACGGCGCGGGCAAGACCACCCTGCTGGCCGCGCTGCTCGGCCGGGTCCCCCTCGACGCGGGGCGCGGCTCGCTGGGGCCCTCGGTCCGGGTGGGGGAGATCGACCAGGCCCGCGCGGCCTTCGTGGGCTCCGAGTCGCTGCTGGACGCCTTCTCCGCGGAGGTGCCCGACCGGCCGACCGGCGAGGTCCGCACCCTGCTGGCCAAGTACGGGCTGACCGCCGAGCACGTGCTGCGGGCGGCGGACACGCTCTCGCCGGGGGAGCGCACCCGGGCGGGGCTGGCGCTGCTGCAGGCGCGCGGGGTCAACGTGCTCGTCCTCGACGAGCCGACCAACCACCTCGACCTGCCCGCCATCGAGCAGCTCGAGCAGGCGCTGGCCGGCTACCGGGGGACGCTGCTGCTGGTCACCCACGACCGCCGGATGCTCGCCGCCGTGGACACCACCCGCCGCCTGGCGGTGGCCGGCGGGCAGGTCACCGAGGGCTGAGGGTCAGCGGGCCGCCGGCACGGTCGGCTCGAGGACCCCGGCCACCGCGTACTCGGCGAGGGTGGCCAGCTCGGCGGCGCTCGCCCCGGCCGACGCCAGCGCCGGCAGCAGGTGCACCTCGATGACGGTCCCGGGCGAGGCGGCCAGCCAGCGCAGCGCGGCGACCGTCGAGCGGCCGGCGGGGGGCGGCGTGCCCGGGCCCCGGTAGCGGACGGCGACCGGGCACACGGCCGCCCCGGTGGCCGGCGCCGCGACCAGCAGCGCAGGGGAGAACCGGCCGAGCCCGCCGTCCGCCGTCCGCTCCTCCGGTCGGACGACCACCGACGTCCCGGCGTGCAGCGCCGCGGCGACCCGGGCCGCGACCGCCGGGACCGCCGGGAGGCCGACGCCGGCCAGCCGGTCCGGCGACCCGGCCACCGCCGCCGAGGGCACGGCGGTCAGCAGGGCGAGGGGGTCCAGCGCCGACACGCTGTTGGCCACCAGCAGCAGGCCGGTGCCGCCCCGCGGCCAGGCCACCGCGGGGGCGCGCACCTCGACGCGCAGCCCGAGCCCGGTGAGCACCCGGGCGGCGCCGCACACGGAGCGCCGGCGGCTGCTGCCGACGGGCGGGCGCAGCCTCCCGGCGGCGACGGTGGCGCCGACGCGCAGCCAGCGGCCGGACGGGGGTGCGGTCACGGTGCCTCCCGGGACGCTCGGCGGACCCGGGACGGGCCCGCGTGCCCCTGAGGGTGGCGCGCCGAGGTGACCGCGCGGTGACCTTCAGGCGGCAGCCGGCGGTCGGTCCGGGGGCGCGCTCAGGTCGGCTCCTCCCCGAGGGCCTCCGGGAGGCCCACCGCGCTCATCCCGGCCCAGGTGTCCCCGACGTGGTGCGCGAGGACCATCAGGTCGCGCAGGTGCCCGTCGCGGTCGCGGATGTGGTCGACCAGCAGCGCCTCGCCGGTGAACCCCAGGTCGGTGAAGAGCGCCAGGGCCGCGCCCTGCTCGGCGACCACCTCCACCACCAGCTTGGTGAGCCCGGCCTCGACCGCCTGGACCAGCGCGTGCCGGGCCAGCGTCCGCCCCAGCCCGCTGCCGCGGGACCCGGGGGCCACCACCAGCCGGACCTCCCCGACGTGGTCGGACCAGCCGGGCAGGCGCAGCACCGCGACGTACCCGGTCACGACGTCACCGGTGCCCCCGCCGTCCTCGACGGTGATCCAGCGGCGGGTCCCGGGCGTGCCCCCGGCCGCCCAGCCCCGCACCACGTCGGCGTCGGTGACGTCGTCGCGGATGAACGTCCGGTCGCCCTCGGGCAGGTCGGCGAAGAAGCGCAGCAGCGCGTCGCAGTGCTCGGGGGTCAGGTCGACGACGTCAGCCACGCGTGTCCTCCCCGGTGCCACCCACCGGCTCGCTGCGCCGCTGGAGGAAGTCGATGATCGTCGGGACCGTGGTCCGGGCGGCGGTCCGGCCGACCACGAGGCCCATGTGCCCGGCCGGCAGCCGCAGCTCGTGCTTGTCGGTGGAGCCGACCAGGTCGATCAGGGGGGCGGTCGCCTCCGGCGGCACGATGTGGTCGCGGTCGGCCCGCACGGTGAGGAAGGGCATCCGGATGTCCTTCAGGTGCACCCGGTCGCCGCCGACGCTGAGCCGGTCGGTGACCATGCCGTTGTCGCGCACCAGCATCCGCACGGTCTCCTCCGCGGCCGCGCCGGGGAAGGGCACGTGGTCGTCGGCCCAGCCGGTCATGGCCTGGTAGCCGGCGACGTACCGGTCGTCCCAGAGCTTCTCCCACAGGGTCACGTAGCGGGTCACCTCGGCGGTCGGGGTGAGCGCGCGGAAACCCTGGACGACGACGCGGGGCGGCACGTTGCCGTCGGCGTCGAGCACGTCCCGGACCTCCAGGCCGCCCACGCGGAACAGGTCGGCCAGCGGCCCCATCCGGCGGAAGTCGACCGGGGTGGCCAGGACGGTGAGGCTGCGCACCGGGGTGTCGGGGTGGTGCGCGGCGTGCAGCAGCGCGAGATCCCCGCCGAAGCAGTAGCCGAACAGGGTGACCTCGTCGGCGCCGGTGACCTCGAGCACCCGGTCGATGCCCGCCGGGATGTAGTCGTCGACGTAGTCCTCGAGGGTGTTGGCCGCGTCCCGCGCGTCCGGCTCCCCCCAGTCGAGCATCCAGACGTCGAAGCCGGCCGAGAGCAGCTGCTCGACGAAGCTGTTGCCCCGGGCCAGGTCGAGGACGTAGCTGCGGCTGACCAGGCTGAAGACGATGAGCAGCGGCGGGGACCACCGGACACCGCCGTGGACCTCGGGGTCGTTGCGGTAGCGCCACAGCTGCGTGCGGCCGCGCTGCCAGACGACGTCCTTGGGGGTGGTGCCGACCTGGGGCCGGTCGACGCCGCCGACGAGCTTGAGGCCGTTACGTGCGCGGAGGGCGTTGCGCTCCACGTCGCGCCGGACGCGGTCGAGGACCGTCTGCGGGGTGGGCAGGGTGGGCATCGGACTCCTCGCGGGTGCGGGCTCGCTGGGCCTCGAGCTGCAGGGTCAGCCGCCGGACCTCCCGGTCCAGGGCGCCGACCTGCGCGCGCAGGCGGTGGACGTCGGTGCCGGCCGGCAGGTTGAGCAGGTGCCAGGCGCGGGTGCTGGCACCGCGCGCCGAGGCGAGGGCCAGGGTGGTGGCCCGGCGGAGCAGCGCGGCGCCGACGGCGAAGGTCTCGGTGCGGACGAACTCCTCGGCGCGCGGGGTGACCCGGCGCTCGGCGGCGTCGAACGCCTGCCGCCACAGCGGTGGCCGGGGGTCGGACATGGCTCCTCCCGGGGCTCGGGACGGGTGCTGGCGGGCGGGTGGTCCGGGGTGGTGGGTCGGCTCAGGTGAAGGCGCTCACCCCGGTGATGTCCCGGCCCACGATGAGCGTCTGCACCGTCTCGGTGCCCTCGAAGGTGTGGATGGCCTCGATGTCGGCCATGTGCCGGATGACGTGGTTCTGCAGCAGGATCCCGTTGCCGCCGAGCAGGTCGCGCGCCTCGGCGAGGATCTCGCGCGCCGTCCGGGTGTTGTGCATCTTGGCCAGCCCGGCGACGGTCGGCGACAGCCGCCCGGCCTCGGCCAGCCGGCCGATCTGCATGCAGTAGAGCTGCATGCCGGTGAGCGCGGCGAGCATGCGCACGAGGCGTTCCTGGACGATCTGGAAGCCCGCGAGGGGCTTGCCGAACTGCCGGCGCTCCTTGGCGTAGGTCAGGGCGGCCTCGTACCCGGCCGTCGCGTGGCCCAGGGCCATCCAGGCGCAGGCGCTGCGGGTGGTGGCCAGCACCCGGCCGGTGTCGGCGAAGCTGTGCGCCTCCTGCAGCCGGTTCTCCTCGGGCACCCGGACCCCGCGCAGCTCGATGTCGGCCTGCCACACCGAGCGCAGCGACATCTTGCCGGTGATGACCGAGGCCTCGTACCCCTCGGCCGGGGTCTCGACGACGAAGCCCTTGACCTGGCCGTCGGCCTCGTCGCGCGCCCACACGACCACGAGGTCGGCCAGCGTGCCGTTGCCGATCCAGCGCTTGGCGCCGTCGAGGACCCAGGTGTCGCCCTCGCGGCGGGCGGAGGTCTCCAGCGCGACGGAGTCCGAGCCGTGGTGCGGCTCGGTGAGGGCGAACGCGCCGATCCTGTCCAGCGTCGCCATCGCCGGCAGCCAGCGGGCCTTCTGCTCCTCCGAGCCGCACATGTCGATCGACTGCATCGCCAGCCCGGCGTGCACGCCGAGGAAGGTGCCCAGGCTGCCGTCGCCGCGGTGCAGCTCCATGTGCACCAGCCCGGCGGCCATGGGGCTCATCTCGGCCGAGCCGTAGCCCTTGATGCTCTCGCCGACGATCCCCAGCTCCGGCAGCCGGCGGATCAGCGGCCACGCCACCTCGGCGCGCTCCCAGTAGTCACCGGCGACGGGGACCACCTCGGCGTCGACGAAGCGGCGGACGGCGATGAACCGCTCCCACTGCTCGTCGGTGAACTGCTCGCGCACCGAGAAGAAGTCGGTGCCCAGCGCCTCGCCCAGGTGGCTGGTGTCCACGTGCTGCGTGGTCTGCGGGGGAGCCGGCGGTGTCATCGTGCGACCTCCGAGGGGATCTCGACGGCGCGGCGCAGGATCTTCCCGGTCGGCCCCTTGGGCAGGGACTCGACCAGCCAGACGTGCCGCGGGTACTTGTAGGCGGCCACCCGTTCCTTCACCCAGGCGCGCAGCTCGTCGGCGTCGGCCTGCTGCCCGGGCTTGAGGGCCACCGCGGCGGCGACCTCCTCGCCCAGCTCGGGGTGCGGGACGCCGACGCACGCGGCCTCGCCCACCGCCGGGTGCTCGTAGAGGGCCTCCTCGATCTCCCGCGGGTACACGTTGTAGCCGCCGCGGATGATCATCTCCTTCTTGCGGTCGACGATGGCGAAGTAGCCGTCCTCGTCCTGCCGCGCGAGGTCGCCGGTGCGGAACCAGCCGTCCGGGATGGCCTTGGCGGTCTCCTCCGGCTTGCCCCAGTAGCCCCGCATGACGTTCTCGCCGCGGATGGCGATCTCACCGACCTCGCCGGACGGGACGTCGCGGCCCGCGTCGTCCACCAGGCGCATCTCCACCCCGCGGATCGGCGTCCCGATCGTCCCGGGCTTGCGCTCGGCGTGCAGCTGGTTGAACGACGCCACCGGTGAGGTCTCCGACAGCCCGTAGCCCTCCAGGACGACGCAGCCGAAGGCCTCCTCGAAGCCGCGCATGACCTCGACCGGCATGGCGGACCCGCCGGAGACGCACAGCCGCAGGCTGGAGACGTCGTGGCGGTCCCGGTCGGGGGAGTGCAGCATCGCGGCGAACATCGTCGGCACGCCCTCGAAGACGGTGACCCGGTCGCGCTCGATGACCTGCAGCGCCTTCGCGCCGTCGAAGCGGGGGACGAGGGTGAGGCAGGAGCCGGCCAGCACCGAGGCGTTGAGCCCGCAGGTGAGGCCGAAGACGTGGAACAGCGGCAGGCAGCCCATCACCACGTCGTCCGGGGTGAGCTCGACGAGCTCGACGCCCCCCGTGCGGCAGTTGCTGCGCAGGTTGGCGTGGGTCAGCTCGGCGCCCTTGGGCGGCCCGGTGGTCCCCGAGGTGTAGAGGATGACCGCGGCGTCCTGGTCGTCGCGCGGCTCGGGGTCGCGCTGCCCGGACCCGCCCAGCGACGCGCCGGCGTCGACGGGGCCGACGGTCACCGCGTCGACGCCCACGGCGGCCGCCGCCTCGGTCGCCGCGTCGGCGATGGCGTCCAGGGCCACGACCAGCCGGGCGCCCGAGTCGCGCAGGAAGTACTCGACCTCGCGCGCCTTGAGCAGCGGGTTCATCGGGACGACGGCGGCGCCGGCCATCAGGGCGCCGTAGAACACGACCGGGAAGCTGAGCACGTTGGGCAGCACCATGCCCACCCGGTCGCCGGGCCGCACGCCCCGCGCCCGCAGGCCCGCGGCCACGCCGCCGGCGGCGTCGCGGAACCCGTCGTAGGTCAGGACGGCGTCGTCCATGCGGAGCGCGGCCCGGTCGCCGTGCTCCGCGGTCGTGTCGACGAGGTGCTGTGCGAGGTTCACCGCGGGGTCTCCCTCGGCCGGGGACGGGACCCGGCCCCTACCCGGGCGGACCGTGGTCTACCCCACACCCCGGCCGTTCTCGTTCCGGATTCCCGGAGTGGCGCGCCGGCCCCGCCCGGGACAGGCTCGCGGAGGACCACGGCGACGAACAGGAGCGGCATGAGCGACAGGACGATCCTCGACATGTTCCGGCTGGACGGTCGGGTGGCGATCGTGACCGGTGCGTCCTCGGGGCTGGGCGCGGTGTTCGCCCGGGCCCTCGCGGAGGCCGGCTGCGACGTGGCGCTCGGCGCGCGCCGCGAGGACCGGCTGGCCGGCACGAGGGCGGCGGTCGAGGCGGCCGGCCGGCGGGCGCTCACGGTGCGCACCGACGTCTCCCGGCCCGAGGACTGCCAGGCGCTCGTGGACGCGACGATGGCCGAGTTCGGGAAGGTCGACGTCCTGGTCAACAACGCCGGGGTGGGCACGGCCGTGCCGGCCACCCGCGAGAGCCCCGAGCAGTTCCGCCAGGTCATCGATGTGAACCTCAACGGCTGCTACTGGATGGCCCAGGCCTGCGGGCGGGTGATGCAGCCGGGCAGCTCCATCGTGAACATCTCCAGCATCCTGGGGCTGACCACGGCCGGGCTGCCGCAGGCCGCCTACGCCGCCAGCAAGGCCGGGCTCATCGGGCTGACCCGGGACCTCGCCCAGCAGTGGACCGGCCGCAAGGGCATCCGGGTCAACGCCCTCGCGCCGGGGTTCTTCGAGTCCGAGATGACCGACCAGTACCCGGAGGGCTACATCGAGGGCCAGCTGTCCCGCGTGCTGGTGGGCCGCAAGGGCGACCCCGACGAGCTCGCCGCGGCGCTGGTCTTCCTCGTCAGCGACGCCGGCGGCTACGTCACCGGGACCACGCTGCCGGTCGAGGGCGGCATGCTCACCAGCTGAGCAGCGACGGGGCCGCACGGGGCTCCGCGGACACCTGCCAGCGCACCCGGTACCGGTCCCCGGTCACCGCGGGCCCGGCCGGTCCGCCCCCTCCCGGGTCGGCTCCCGCGGCACGGACGACGGCCTGGTGCTCGACCTCACCCGAGCCGAGGCCGCCACGTCCCGGGCCGGTGCCGCGGGGACGACCCCGTCCACCCCCGCCTCGCGGAGGGGCGCCGCCGGCGGGGCGGGTGCGCCGGCCTCACCCGATCAGGATCCCGGCGATCGCGGCACTCATCAGGTTCCCCAGCGTTCCGCACAGCACCGCGCGCAACCCCAGCGAGGCGATGACCGGGCGCTGGGCGGGGGCCAGGCTGCCGAGCCCGCCGAGCAGGATCGCCAGCGAGCCGAGGTTCGCGAAACCCGTGAGCGCGAAGGTGATCACGGCCTGGGCCTTGGTCGAGAACGTCCCGGCGTCGGGCCCGAAGTCGCTGAACGCGACGAACTCGTTGAGGATCACCTTCTGCCCCAGGTAGCTGCCCGCCGCGACGGCCTCGTCCCACGGCACCCCGACGACGAACATCACCGGGGCGAACACGTACCCGAGCACCTGCTGGAAGGTCAGGTCCTCGGCGCCGAAGAGCCCGCCCACCGCGCCCAGGACCAGGTTGAGCAGTGCGATCAGCGAGATGAAGGCGATGAGCATCGCCCCGACGTTGAGGGCGAGCCGCAGCCCGTCCGAGGCCCCCTGCGCGGCGGCGTCGATCACGTTCCGGTGGACGACCTCGTCCTCGGTCGTGCCGTCCCCCGCAGCTCTGCCCGAGGCGGTCGCGCCTCCCGCCGCCCGCGCGCGCCGGGCGTCCCCCGCGGTGCCGCCGCCGACCGGCCCGTCGTCGTCCCGCCGGCTCGCCCCGTCGAGCGCGTCCACGCCGGGCGCGCGGTCGGCGCCGTCGACCGCACCCCCGGACCGGGGCAGCGGCGCCGACTCCTCCTCGGTGCTCGGCCCGCGGTCCCGGTCCGCCGGGACGACGATCTTGGCCATCATCAGCGCGGCCGGGGCCGCCATGAAGCTCGCCGCGATCAGGTACCGCAGCTCGGCCCCGAGGAGGGAGTAGCCGACCAGCACGGAGCCGGCGACGGTGGTCAGCCCGCCCACCATCACCGCGAACAGCTCCGAGCGGTTCATCCGCGCCAGGTACGGGCGGATCACCAGCGGCGCCTCGGTCTGCCCGACGAAGATGTTCGCCGCGGCGTTCATCGACTCCGGGCGGGTCGTCCCGAGCACCCACGCCAGGCCGCCGCCGACGACCCGCACGACCCGCTGCAGGATCCCGAGGTGGTAGAGCACCGCGGTCAGGGCGGCGAAGAAGATGATCACCGGCAGGACCTGGAAGGCGAAGACGAGCCCCTCCTCCGGCAGCGCCGGGCCGAAGACGAAGGCGATGCCCTCGCTGGAGGAGTCGATGACCGCCTGGACCGCCCGGCTCGCGCCCTCCAGCACGGCCTGGCCGGCGTCCCAGAACAGGACCACCACGGCGAACACCACCTGGATGGCCAGCGCACCGAGGACGGTCCGCCAGCGGATCGCCGTCCGGTCCGTCGAGAAGGCGACCGCCACGGCGAGCAGGGCGACCATCCCGCCGAGACCCCAGAGAACACCGACCATGGGGCACTATGGCAGTGCGTCACCGGCGCGGGACGTCGCCACGAGCACCGTGGAGCACGGAGGGTGACGCCGACGGGCTGACGGCTCCCCGGAGCTGTCCCTAGGCTGCCCCCGTGCGCGAGGAGCTGGACGAGCGCTTCCCCGGGCGGGCCCTGGACCCCGCCGTGTGGTTCCCGTACTACCTGCCGCACTGGAGCTCGCGGGCCGCCTCGGCGGCCACGTACGAGGTCCGCGACGGCGAGCTGCGGCTGTGGATCCCACCGGAGCAGCCGCTGTGGTGCCCGGACCGGCACGAGGAGCCGATGCGGGTGTCCTGCCTGCAGACCGGCAACTGGTCCGGCCCGGTCGGCAGCACGCGGGGACCGCAGCCCTTCGCCGACGGCCTCGTCGTCCGGGAGGAGCAGCCCGCCTTCTGGGGGCACGCCCCCCGGTACGGCCGGATCGAGGCCACGATGCGCGCCACGGTCACCGAGCGGTCGATGGTCGCCTTCTGGCTGTCGGGCACCGAGGAGGTCCGGGAGCACTCGGCGGAGATCTGCGTCGCCGAGGTCTTCGGGGACACCGTCCGGGGCGGCGCGGCGGACGTCGGGGTCGGGGTGCACCGGTTCGGCAACCCCGACGTGGCCGAGGACTTCACCACCGTGCGGCTGCCCCTCGACCTCGCCCGCGACCACACCTACGCGGTCGACTGGGCGCCGGCGTCCCTGGTGTTCACCGTCGACGGGCAGGTGGTCCGGCGTCTCGACCAGGCCCCGGACCACCCGGTGCAGCTGATGCTCGGCGTCTTCGACTTCCCGGCCCGGGCCGCGGCCGGCCGGGCCGACGTCCCGGTCCCGGAGCTGGTCGTGTCCGGGGTCCGCAGCCGCCGGCCCGCCTGACACCACGGACGGGTGCCGGGGGCGGTCCTCACCGCCGGGGCGCCGGTCGCAGGAGCTCGCCGCGGGCGGCCCGCAGCGCGCTGACGGTGCCCAGCCCGACGGGGGCGCCGACGACCATCTCGACCGTCGCGGCGTGCGGGCCGAGGAGCAGGACCAGCCGGGTGAGGAGACCCGGACCGGTGCGGCGGGCGGCCGGCCCGGCCGGGGGAGCCGCGGTTCCGGGCGGTGCGGTCAGCAGCGTCATGGGGACAGCGTCGGGACCGGGGCAGCGCCGTCGCGTCGGGGAGATCCCCCATCCACCCCGGGGGGCGCGTACGGTCCGGGGCCGTGCTCGTGGGCCGCGCACCCGAGCTGGCCGAGATCGCCGCGACGCTGGACGAGGCCCGTCGCGGCCGCTCCGCTGCCCTGTGCGTCCAGGGCGAGGCCGGCGTCGGCAAGACCAGCCTGCTGGAGGTCGCCGCGGCCTCGGCGGCGGGGTTCCGGGTGACCCGGACCCGCGGCGTGCAGGCCGAGCTCGGCCTGGGCCACGGCGCCCTGCTCGACCTGCTCACCCCGCTGCGCGCCGGCCTGCCCGACCTCCCCGCCGGCCAGCGCGACGCGCTCGGCGCCGCCCTGGGGTGGACGGCGGGCCCCGTCCCCGGCGAGCGCTTCCTGGTCGCCGCGGCCACCGTGTCCCTGCTCGGGGCGGCGGCCGAGCGGGAGCCGCTGCTCGTCGCGGTGGACGACGTCCAGTGGCTCGACGCGGGGTCCCTGCGGGCGGTGGCGTTCGCCGCCCGCAGGCTGCGGGGGGACCGCGTGGCCTTCCTGCTCGCGCGCCGCCCGCCGGCGCCCGGGGAGGCCGACGAGCTGGCCGACCTGCCGTGGCGGGAGCTGTCCGGCCTGGACCTCCCGGCCGCGCGCCGGCTGCTGGCCGAGCAGGTCGCCGACCCCCTCGTCGGGGCGCTGGTGGCCGCGACCGGCGGCAACCCGCTCGGGCTGCTGGAGGCCGCGCGCGCCCTCACCCCCGAGCAACGCCGCGGTTCGGCCCCGCTCCCGGACGCCGTCCCGGTCGGGCAGCGGCTCGCGGCGGGGTTCGACCGGGTGCTGCGGCAGGCCCCGGCCGGTGCCCGCCGCGCCCTCCTGCTCGTCGCCTGCTCCTCCCGCCCGGACGCCGGGCCGGTGGTGCGTGCCCTCCGGGCCGAGGGGCTCGTCCCGGAGCAGGCGGTGGCCGACGCCGAGCGGTGCGGGCTGCTGGTCACCGGGCCCGGCACGCTCGAGGCGGTGCACCCGCTCCTGCGCGCGGCGGCGCTGCGGGCCGCGCCCCCCGGTGAGCGGCGCTCGGCGCACGCCGGCCTGGCCGCGGCGCTGGACGAGGACCCGGAGCTCGCGACCCGGCACCGGTCGCTGGCCGTGCTCGGCGCCGACGACCGGCTCGCCGACGACCTCGCGCGCCTCGCCGGGCGGGAACGGGGACGGCGCGGGCTGGCCGCGGCCTCGGCGCTGCAGGAGCACGCCGCCCGGCTGCGCAGCTCGGCCGGCGCGGCCGCCTCCGACCGGTCGGTGGCCGCCGAGGACGCCTGGCTGGCCGGGGACCCGGTCCGCGCCCGGCGGCTGGCCGGGGAGACCCTCGACGGGGCCGCCGCCCCGGCCGACTGCGGGCGTGCGCTGCTCACCCTCGGCACGATCGAGCACTACGCCGGGTCCGTCCCCGCGGCCGGCGAACTCCTGCGCTCGGCGGCTGGCTGCGCGGTGGGCGGCGAGCGGCTGCGGGCCCTCGTCGAGCTCGGCTTCGTCGGCTACCGCCTCGGATCACCCGCCGCGGTCGCCGCCGTCGCCGCCGAGGTGCGCGCCGCCGCGGACCCCGGGGACCCCGAGCAGGCGGCCCTCGCCGACCACACCGAGGCCATGGCGCTGGCCTTCGGCGGCCGCTGGGCCGAGGCGCGCGCCCCGGCCCTGCGGGCGTTGGAGCGGCTGGAGTCCGACCCCCGGCTGCGCACGGACGCCCGCTACCTGGCGGTCGCCGCGCTCGCCCCCGCCTGGGCCGGGGAGCCCGAGCGGGCCGTCCCGGTCGTGGAACGCCGGCTGTCCGCGGCGCGGGCGGCCGGTGCCCTCGGCGTCCTGCCCCTCGTGCACGTCCTCGTCGCCGGGTGGGCCCTCGTGCGCGGCGACCACCGGCGCGCCTACGCGGTCGCGGGCGAGGCCATGGAGCTCGGGCGCGAGCTCGGCTACGTCGCCGATCTCGCGACCGCGGCGGAGGTGCTGGCCTTCGAGGAGGCGGCGCGGGGCCGGCACGAGAAGGCGGCGGCCGCGCTGGCCACCGCCCGCGAGCTCGGGACCCGGGCCGGCGTCGCGGCGGCGTCGGTGCAGGTGCACCTCGTCGACGCGTTCACCGCGCTGTGCCGCGGCGACCTCGGGCGGGTCGTGGCGGTCCTGGAGGCGCGGATCGCCGCCGACGGGGGTCGCCTGCCGCGGGGCGACCACGAGCTGGCGGTGGCGCCGGACCTCGTCGAGGCCTACCTGGGCCTGGGCCGGCACGCCGAGGCCGCGGCCCTGGCCGTCCGGTACGCCGAGGCGCACGCCGGAACGGCGCTGCCCGAGGTGCGCGCGCAGGCCGAGCGCCTGGCCGGGCTGGTGGCCGGCGACGACGCGGCGGCCACCGCGGCGTTCGAGCGGTCGCACGAGGCCGCCGCCGCGGGCACCGACCCGTTCGGCGCGGCGCGCACCCGGCTGCTCCACGGCGCACGCCTGCGCCGGTCCGGCGAGCGGGTGGCCGCGCGCCGGCAGCTGCGCATCGCGGCGGAGGCCTTCGCGGACATGGGGCTCGACGGCTGGGAGCGCCGGGCTGTCGAGGAGCTCGCCGCGACGGGCCAGCGGGTGCGGCGCGGGTCGCCGGGCGGCGTGCTCACCTCGCAGGAGACCCGGGTGGCCCTCCTGGTGGCCCGCGGGATGACCAACCGGGAGGTCGCCGCCGAGCTCTTCCTCAGCCCCCGGACGGTCGAGCACCACGTCACCGCGGTCCTGCGCAAGACCGGCCTGCGGTCCCGGGTGGCGGTCGCGGCGGCCTTCGCGCCCGGCGGCGAGCGGGCCGGGCCCGGCGGCTGAGCCGGCCCGACCGATGTCCGCCGCCCGGTGCTCTCGGTGCAGCCGGCCGCGCCGGAGCGCGTCGGGGCGGCCGTCCTGGACAACGCAGTTCCTCCGGGTCCGGGGCAGCACCGAGGACGTCCTGGCGGCCTTCGCGGCCGACCACGGCCACCGGGCCGGGTGCACCTGACCAGGGCTCCGGCCCGGGACGCGCGAGAGGCCCCACCGGGAACCCGGTGGGGCCTCTCGTCCGCCTCGCGGTGACCCGTGCCCCCGGCAGGATTCGAACCTGCGCACCCGCCTCCGGAGGGCGGTGCTCTATCCCCTGAGCTACGGGGGCTCGTCGGTGGGGCGACGACGAAACTACCAGCCCGCCCCGGCGGCCCGGACGGCGGCTCTCAGGGCGCCGGGAGCGGGGTTCCGCCGCGCGCGGTGAGCATGCGGGTCATCGTCGTCGTCTCGGCCGCCTGGGTCTCGGCCATCGATCCGGCGAGGTTCCGGACGACGGCCTCCCGGGCGTGCTCGGCGCCGTACTCGGCCATCTCCGCGCCGCCCTGGTGGTGGCGGATCATCAGCCGCAGGAACTCGACGTCGAACTCCGTCCCCGACAGCTCCCGCAGGGCGGCCAGCTCCTCGTCGGTGGCCATGCCGGGCATCAGCGCGCCGTCCATCGCCGACATGTCGTGCCCGGCCATGTCGCCGGCCGTGTCGCCGCTGCCCGTCTCCTCGCCCATCCAGGCCATCGCGTCCCCGCCGGTGGGGGAGACCCCCCACAGCGACAACCAGCCCTGCATGCGGCCGACCTGGTTCTGCTGGGTCTCGGCGATGTCGAAGGCCAGCTGCCGGATCTCCGGGTCGTTGCTGCGCTCGGGGACGAGGTTGGCCATCTCGACCGCCTGCAGGTGGTGGCGGGACATGTCGCGGGCGAAGCCGACGTCCACCGAGTCGGCGCCCGGCGCCTCGTCCCGGCCGATGCCGAGGGCGACCGCGGCGCCACCGCCGAGCAGCACCAGCGCCACCGCGATGACCCCGAGCAGGACCGCGCGCAGCGGCCGGCCCGCCGCGGTCACGGCGTGCCCGAGCTCTCGGCCGTCGGGGTGGTCGGCGCGTCGGTGGTCATGGCCTCGCTGCCGCGGCTGGCGTCGTCCACGGTCAGGGGGTCGCTGATGAAGGTCGGGTTCTCGCAGCTGGCCCCGACCTCGGGGTAGAACTCGGCGTTGAAGGTCATGAAGTCGGCGAACTGCTCGATCCGCGGGTCGTCGACCGAGTCGACCTCCAGCTGGTGGTTCCAGGACTGCAGGCTCACCGGGGTGTCCAGGCCGGCGTACGGCGAGAGCATCCGGCCCGACTCGTCGGCCACGTCGGCCAGCGTGGCGACCTGGTCCTCGGTGAGGGCGTCGGGGTCGTAGGTGATCCACACCGCGCCGTGCTCGAGGCTGTGCACCGCGTTCTCGTGCCGGATGTCGACGTCGTAGACGGTGCCGGTGCAGTCGGCCCACTCGCCGTCGTGCGGCCCGCCCACCGGGGGCGACTGCTCGTACTGGACCGGGGTGGCGACGTGCTCCTGCCCGGCGGCGTAGTCGAAGGTCTGCACGCCGTCGATCTCGTCGAGGGAGTCGATGCGGTTGGCGTCGGCCTCGTTGACCTGCACCACCGCGTAGGTGATGACGGCGGCGGCGAAGACGACCACCGCGATCGCCGCGGCGATCAGCCCCCAGGGGCGCTGCGGGCTGACCACGTTCGCGGCCGGCGGGCGGGTGCGGCCGCCGGCCGGCCGGCCCCCGGCCGCGGGGCGGGCTCCCGAGCCGGACCGTCCGGACCCGCCGCGCGCGCGGCCGTCCTGGGGCTTACGGTCCTTGGCCACGGGTGCTCCTCGCGCTCGTCCTCGACGGGCCGCGCGGTGCGCCGGCCCCGGGAGCCCGGGGCGGCTCCCGGGAGGCCAGTCTAGGGCGGGCGCCTGGGAGGTCCCTGGCAGCGCGCGCCGGTGCCGGGGCGGGCGGCAGGGGTGCCGTGTCCCGCTGCGTACGATCGCGCGGTGACACCGGAGCAGTTGCGCGACGTCGTCCGGACCGCCGTGGCCGCCGCCGTCCAGCGCGGCGTGCTGCCCGTCGAGGTCCCCGCCGACGTCCTCGTCGAACGGCCGAAGAACCCCGAGCACGGCGACTACGCCACCAACGTCGCCCTCCGCCTGGCCAAGCCGGCCGGGCGGCCGCCCCGGGAGGTGGCCGAGGTCCTCGCCGCGGAGCTGCGCGGGCACGAGGGCGTCGCCGCCGTCGACGTGGCCGGCCCCGGGTTCCTCAACATCACCCTCGCCCGCGGTGCCCTCGGCCGCATCGCCGTCGACGCGGTCACCGCGGGGGAGGCCTACGGCCGCACCTCCACCCTGGCCGGGCAGCGGGTCAACCTGGAGTTCGTCTCGGCCAACCCGACCGGGCCGGTGCACATCGGCGGCAGCCGGTGGGCCGCCGTCGGCGACGCCATCGGCCGGCTGCTCGAGGCCAGCGGCGCCGACGTGACCCGCGAGTACTACATCAACGACGCCGGCGCGCAGATCGACCGCTTCGCCCGCAGCCTGCAGGCGGCGGCCACGGGCCGGCCGGTCCCCGAGGACGGCTACGGCGGGACCTACGTCGCCGACATCGCCGCGTCCGTCGTCGCGGGGACGCCCGACCTGCTGGAGCGGGCCGAGCCCGAGCAGCTGCAGGTCTTCCGCGACCGCGGCGTGGAGCTGATGCTCGACGAGATCCGCCGGTCGATGGCGGACTTCGGCGTCGACTTCGACGTGTGGTTCAGCGAGCTGTCGCTGCACGAGTCGGGCGCGCTCGACAAGGCGCTGGCCCGGCTGCGCGAGCAGGGGCACGTCTACGAGACCGACGGCGCGGTGTGGCTGCGGACCACCGACTTCGGCGACGACAAGGACCGCGTCCTGGTCAAGGCCGACGGCGAGACCACCTACTTCGCCTCCGACTGCGCCTACTACCTGGACAAGAGGGCGCGCGGGTTCGACCGGGCCGTGATCATGCTCGGCGCCGACCACTCCGGCTACGTCGGCCGGTACAAGGCGCTCGTCGCGGCGACCGGGGACGACCCCGACCAGCACCTCGAGATCCTCATCGGCCAGCTGGTCAACCTGCTCCGGGGCGGTGAGCCGGTCCGGATGAGCAAGCGGGCCGGGACGATCGTCCTGCTGTCGGACCTCGTCGACGCGATCGGCGTCGACGCGGCGCGCTACGCCCTGGCCCGGGCCTCGGTCGACCAGCAGATCGACATCGACATCGACGTGTGGAGCCGGCAGACCAACGACAACCCGGTCTTCTACGTGCAGTACGCCCACGCCCGGATCTCCTCGGTGCTGCGCAACGCCGCCGACCTGGGGCTGGCCACGAGCTTCGACCCGCCCGCCGCCGACGGCGTCGACGCCGGGTGGCTCACCCACGAGCGGGAGAACGACCTGCTGCGGGCGATCGGTGAGTTCCCGCGGGTGGTCACCTCGGCCGCCGAGCTGCGCGCCCCGCACCGGGTGGCCCGCTACCTGGAGGAGCTCGCCGGCACCTACCACCGCTTCTACGACTCGTGCCGCGTGCTGCCGCGCGGCGACGAGGAGGCGACGGCCCTGAACGTCGCCCGGCTGTGGCTGTGCGCGGCCACCGCGGTGGTGCTGCGCAACGGCCTGGGCCTGCTGGGCGTGAGCGCGCCGGAGCGGATGTGAGGGCGCACCCGGCCGGCCCGCTGCACGGCAGCCTCGCGCAGCCGACCCCCGCCGGCGCGCCCCCGGCCGACCTCGGCGCCCTCGACCCGCACGTCTGGCCGCGCACCGCCCGGCGGGTGGACGGCGAGATCCACCTCGGCGGCCGCCCGGTCACCGAGCTCGCCCGCACCCACGGGACGCCGCTGTTCGTGCTCGACGAGGCCGACCTGCGCGGTCGCGCCGCCGACTTCGCGAGTGCGTTCGACGGCGCCGACGTGCACTACGCCTCCAAGGCATTCCTCTGCGGTCAGCTGGCCCGCTGGATCGCCGAGGACGGCCTGCACCTCGACGCCTGCTCGGGCAACGAGCTCGCCCTGGCGCTGGCCGCGGGGTTCCCGCCCGAGCGGATCGCGCTGCACGGCAACAACAAGTCCCTGGTCGAGCTGCGGCTGGCCGTGGACGCCGGCATCGGCCGCGTAGTCCTCGACTCCTTCGACGAGATCGACCGGCTGGTGCCGCTGGCCGCCGAGCGGGTGGCCGCCGGGGGTGCGCCGGTGTCGGTGCTGGTGCGCGCCACGGTCGGCATCGAGGCGCACACGCACGAGTTCATCGCCACGGCCCACGAGGACCAGAAGTTCGGCTTCAGCCTGGCCACCGGCGACGCGCTGACCGCCGCGGTCCGGGTCATCCGCGAGCCGGCGCTGCGGCTGGCCGGGATGCACAGCCACATCGGGTCGCAGATCTTCGACACCGCCGGCTTCGAGGCGGCCGCGCACCGCGTGGTCGGGCTCCTGGGCCAGGTGCACCAGGCCACCGGCGAGGTCCTCGAGGAGCTCAACCTCGGCGGCGGGTTCGGCATCGCCTACCTGGCCGAGGACGACCCGGTCAGCCCGGCCGACGTCGCCCGCCGGCTGCGGGCGGTGGTCGAGGCCGAGTGCGCGATGGCCGGACTGCCCGTGCCGCGGCTGGCCGTCGAGCCCGGCCGGGCCATCGCCGGCCCCGGCACGGTCACGCTCTACGAGATCGGCACCATCAAGCCGGTGCGGCTGGGCGCCAGCGGCAGCCCGGGCGCACCCCTGGTGCGCAACTACGTCTCCGTCGACGGCGGGATGAGCGACAACATCCGCACCGCCCTGTACGACGCCGCCTACACCTGCGTGCTCGCCAACCGCGTCTCCGACGCCCCGCCGGCGCTGTGCCGGGTCGTCGGCAAGCACTGCGAGAGCGGCGACGTCCTCGTCCGGGACCTCTGGCTGCCGTCGGACGTCCAGCCCGGCGACCTGCTGGCCGTCGCGGCCACCGGCGCCTACTGCTGGTCGATGGCGAGCAACTACAACTACCTGCTCAAGCCGCCCGTGGTCGCCGTCCGGGAGGGGGTCGCCACCGAGATCGTGCGCCGTCAGACACTGTCGGACGTGTTCACCCTCGACGCCGTCCTCGCCGACGTGACCGCGCCGCACCCCGCCATCGACCAGCCCGCCCCCGAGCACCCCGCGGGCACCCGGTCGACGAGCGCGCGGGTCGGCGCGGAGGCGCGGCCGTGACCGCCCCGCTCAAGGTCGCGCTGCTGGGCTGCGGCACCGTCGGGGGCGCGGTCCTGCGGCTGCTGGGCGAGCAGGCCGACGAACTCGCCGCCCGCATCGGTCGGCCGGTGGAGGTCGCCGGCGTCGCCGTCCGCCGGCCCGACCGGCACCCGGAGGTGCCGCCGCACCTGCTGACCACCGACGCGCACGGGCTGGTCACCCGGGACGACGTCGACCTGGTCGTCGAGGTCATCGGCGGCATCGAGCCGGTGCGCTCGCTGCTGCTGGCCGCCTTCGAGGCCGGCAAGTCCGTGGTCAGCGCCAACAAGGCGCTGCTCGCCGAGGACGGCAGCGCCCTGCACGCCGCCGCCGCGAAGGCCGGCGTGGACCTCTACTACGAGGCCGCCGTGGCCGGCGCGATCCCGATGCTGCGCCCGCTGCGCGAGTCCCTGGCCGGTGACCAGCTGCGCCGGGTGGTCGGCATCGTCAACGGGACGACGAACTACATCCTCTCCCGGATGGCCGAGACCGGGCACGGGTTCACCGAGGCGCTGGCCGAGGCCACCGAGCTGGGGTACGCCGAGGCCGACCCGACCGCCGACGTCGACGGGTTCGACGCCGCCGCCAAGGCCGCGATCCTCGCCAGCCTGGCCTTCCACACCGAGGTCACCGCCGCCGACGTGCACCGCGAGGGCATCAGCGCGATCACCGCCACCGACGTGGCCCGCGCCGCCGAGATCGGCTGCACGGTCAAGCTGCTGGCCATCTGCGAACGCGTGGTGAACGGCGGAGGCGACTCCGTCGCCGTCCGCGTGCACCCCGCGATGATCCCGACCACGCACCCGCTGGCCGCCGTCGGCGGCGCGTTCAACGCCGTCTTCGTCGAGGCCGAGGCGGCCGGGCAGCTGATGTTCTACGGCCAGGGCGCGGGCGGGGACGCCACGGCCAGCGCCGTCCTCGGCGACCTGGTCGCCGTGGCGCGCAACCGGGTGGCCGGCGTGGCCGGCCCCGGGGTCACCACCTACGCCGGGCTGCCGGCCCGGCCCATCGCCGAGACGCCGACCCGGTACCACGTGGGCCTCGACGTGGCCGACCGGCCCGGCGTGCTGGCGACCGTGGCGCAGGAGTTCGCCCGGCACGGGGTGAGCATCGCGACGGTGCGGCAGGACGGGCACGGGGACGCCGCCACGCTGGTCATCGTCACCCACAGCGCACCCGACGCCGCGCTGTCGGCCACGGTCGACGCGCTGCGGGACATGCCCGCCGTCCGCGGGGTCACCAGCATCCTGCGTGTGGAGGGACTGTCATGACCAGCGGTCTGCCGGTGCGCGGCGCCGTCTCCCCGGCCTGGCCCGGGCTCATCGAGGCCTACCGCGCGCGGCTGCCGGTCAGCGACACGACCCCCGTGGTGACCCTGCAGGAGGGCGCCACCCCGCTGGTGCCGGCCCGGGAGCTCTCCCGGCGCACCGGCTGCGAGGTGTACCTCAAGGTCGAGGGGGCCAACCCGACCGGGTCGTTCAAGGACCGCGGCATGACCATGGCCATCACCAAGGCCGTGGAGGAGGGCTCGCAGGCGGTCATCTGCGCCTCCACCGGCAACACCAGCGCCAGCGCCGCCGCCTACGCCGCCCGCGCCGGGCTGGTCTGCGCCGTGCTGGTGCCGCAGGGCAAGATCGCGCTCGGCAAGCTCGCCCAGGCCCTGGTGCACGGCGCCAAGCTGCTGCAGGTCGACGGCAACTTCGACGACTGCCTCGCGCTGGCCAGCAAGCTGGCCATCGACTACCCGGTGAGCCTGGTCAACAGCGTCAACCAGTTCCGCATCGAGGGGCAGAAGACGGCGTCGTTCGAGGTCGTCGACGTCCTCGGCGACGCGCCCGACATCCACTGCCTGCCGGTCGGCAACGCCGGCAACATCACCGCGTACTGGCAGGGTTACCGCGAGTACGCCGAGGACGGTCCGGCCACGAAGCGGCCGCGGATGTGGGGCTTCCAGGCCGCCGGGGCCGCGCCGATCGTGTCCGGGCGGGTCGTGGAGCAGCCGCAGACCATCGCGACGGCGATCCGCATCGGCAACCCGGCGTCGTGGACGAAGGCGCTGGCCGCCCGCGACGAGTCCGGCGGCCGCATCGACGCGGTGACCGACCGCGCGATCCTCGCCGCCTACCGGCTGCTGGCCCGCACCGAGGCCGTCTTCGTCGAGCCGGCCTCGGCGGCCTCGGTCGCCGGGCTGCTGCAGGTCGCCGAGGCCGGCGGGCTCGAGCCCGGCCGGCGGGTGGTCTGCACGGTCACCGGCAACGGGCTCAAGGACCCGGAGTGGGCCATCTCCGGTGCTCCCGCGCCGGTCACCGTGCCGGTGGACGCCGCCGCCGCGGCCGCGAAGCTCGGCCTGTGAGCCCCGTCCGCGTCCGCGTCCCGGCGACCTCGGCCAACCTGGGCCCGGCCTTCGACTGCGCCGGGCTGGCGCTGGCCTGCCACGACGTCGTCGGGTTCGCCGCCACGTCCGGCGGGCTCGAGGTCGCGATGACCGGTGAGGGGGCGGGCACGCTGCCCGCCGACGAGTCCCACCTCGTCGTCCGCGCGTTCCGCGCGGCCTGCGACGTGCTCGGCTGGCACCCCCCGGGCCTGCGGGTCGCCGCCGACAACGGCATCCCGCAGGGGCGGGGCATGGGCTCCTCGGCGGCCGCCGTCGTCGCCGGGGTGGTCGGCGCGTTCGCGCTGTGCCCCCACGCCGACCGGGACGACGACGCCGTGCTCCGGCTGGCCACCGAGATCGAGGGCCACCCCGACAACGTCGCGCCGTGCCTGCTCGGCGGGGCGACGCTCTCGTGGACGACCCCCGCCGGCCCGCGTGCGGTGCGGCTGCCCGTGCACGCCGACGTCGTCCCGGTCGTCCTGGTGCCGGAGGCCACGCTGTCGACGCACCTGGCCCGCGGCCTGCTGCCCGAACTCGTGCCCCACGGGGACGCCGCCTTCAACGCGGCGCGGTCGGCCCTGCTGGCCCACGCGCTCACCGCTGCGCCGGAACTGCTCCTCGACGCGACGGAGGACCGCCTGCACCAGGCGCAGCGGGCCGCGGCGATGCCGGGGACCGCGGAGCTGCTCGGCCGGCTGCGCGCGGCGGGCCACGCCGCGGTCGTCTCCGGCGCCGGCCCGAGCGTGCTGGTCCTCGTCCGGCGGGGGGCGGGAGAGGCGGCCGACCACCCGTCCGGGGTACGGGCCGTGGCCGGACTCACCCCTTCCGGGTGGTCGATGCGCGTGTTCCCCGTCGACGGACGGGGCGCGTGCGTCGTGAGTGGCGGACCTCGGGTATCGTCTGCATAACGAGGAACACACCGGTCTCGACCAGTGTTGTCGTGTCCGTGAGCGCGGATTAGGCTCACGACGTAGCCGCCCTCTCGGGCGAGCCTCGCGCGGGGCGTTGCTGACGATCCATCCCGTCGCCGCAGATACCGCCTCGCACCTATTCGATCTCGTCCCCCCGTCTGTCCAGGACCGTGGCAGAGGCGGGGGGACCGGGTCACCCCCTGCGCTGGTAGGCGCAGGTCTCTCGCAGGGAAGGACCTGTACGTGAGCGAGACCACCGACCTCGCCGTCACGCCGCAGAGCGGCACGGGCGAGGCACCTGCCGCTCCTGGTGCGGCCGGGAAGACCACCCGCCGCCGCGGCAGCGGGCTGTCGGGGATGCTGCTGCCCGAGCTGCAGCGCCTGGCGGCCGAACTCGGCATCACCGGCACCGGCCGGATGCGCAAGGGCGACCTGGTCGCCGCCATCTCCGCCCGCCAGGTCGGCGGGCCGGCACCGGCCGAGCCCCGGCCGGCGAGCGAGGTCCCGGCCGCCCGGGACGCCGCGCCCCTGGAGGCGCCGGTCAGCGGGGGAGCCAACAGCGGCCCGGTCAGCGAGTCGGTCGCCGAGCCGGCCGAGGCCCCCGCCCCGCGGCGCCGCCGCGCGGCCAGCCGGCCGGCCGGTGCGCCCACCGCCGAGACCCCGACCGGTGCCGACACCGACACCGGCAACGGCACCGCCACCGACACCGCCGGTGCGGCCGGGACCACCCGGCCCGACGAGGCCGACCGCGGCGCCGCGCCGGCGTCGCGCGTCGAGACCCCGGACGCGCCCGCGGCCGGCACCACCGCCCCGGCGCCGTCCCGGGGTGGCACGACCGCGGGTGAGACCGCCGACGGCGACCGTTCGGAGCGCACCCGCGACCGCGGCCGCAGCCGTGACGGCGGCGACCGCTCCGAGGGCGGCGACCGTCCCGAGCGCGGCGACCGTCCCGAGCGGGGCGACCGTCCCGAGCGCGGCGACCGTCCCGAGCGGGGCGACCGTCCCGAGCGCGGCAACCGCGACGAGCGCGGCAGCCGGGACGGCGGCGACCGCTCCGAGCGCGGCAACCGGGACGACCGGGGCGACCGCTCCGAGCGCGGCAACCGCGACGACCGCGGGCGCGACGGCGGCCGCGGCCCTGACCAGGGCGGCCGTGGCGGCCGACCGGACAACCGCAACGACCGCGGCAACGACACCCGCGGGGACAACCGCAACGACCGCGGGGACAACCGCAACGACGAGGACGACGACGACTTCGAGGGCGGCCGCGGCCGCCGGGGTCGCCGGTACCGCGACCGCAACCGCCGCGGCGGGCGGGAGCGCTTCGAGCAGAACGAGCCCGCGGTCAGCGAGGACGACGTCCTGCTGCCGGTCGCCGGCATCCTCGACGTCCTCGACAACTACGCGTTCGTCCGCACCTCCGGCTACCTGACCGGGCCCAACGACGTCTACGTGTCCCTCTCGCAGGTCCGCCGCTACGGCCTGCGGCGCGGCGACGCCATCACCGGCGCCGTCCGCCAGCCGCGCGAGGGCGAGCGCAAGGACAAGTACAACGCCCTGGTCCGGCTGGACACCGTCAACGGCCTGGACCCCGAGCAGGCCCGGCAGCGGCCCGAGTTCACCAAGCTGACCCCGCTCTACCCGCAGCAGCGGCTGCGGCTGGAGACCGAGCCGCACCAGCTGACCACCCGGGTCATCGACCTGGTCATGCCGATCGGGAAGGGCCAGCGCGCGCTGATCGTCAGCCCGCCCAAGGCCGGCAAGACGATGGTGCTGCAGGCGATCGCCAACGCGATCACCGCGAACAACCCCGAGTGCCACCTCATGGTCGTCCTCGTCGACGAGCGGCCCGAGGAGGTCACCGACATGCAGCGCTCGGTGAAGGGCGAGGTCATCGCCTCGACCTTCGACCGGCCGCCGTCGGACCACACCACGGTCGCCGAGCTGTCCATCGAGCGGGCCAAGCGCCTGGTCGAGATGGGCCACGACGTCGTCGTCCTGCTGGACTCGATCACCCGCCTCGGGCGTGCCTACAACCTGGCCGCCCCCGCCAGCGGGCGGATCCTCTCCGGTGGTGTGGACTCCACGGCGCTGTACCCGCCCAAGCGCTTCCTCGGCGCCGCCCGCAACATCGAGAACGGCGGCTCGCTGACCATCATCGCCTCGGCGCTGGTGGAGACCGGGTCCACGATGGACACGGTCATCTTCGAGGAGTTCAAGGGCACGGGGAACGCGGAGATCAAGCTGGACCGCCGGCTGGCGGACAAGCGGGTCTTCCCGGCCGTCGACGTCAACGCGTCAGGCACGCGCAAGGAGGAGATCCTCATGTCGCCCGACGAGCTGGCCATCGTCATCAAGCTGCGCCGGGTGCTCGCCGCGCTCGAGCCGCAGCAGGCGCTGGAGCTGCTGCTGGACAAGCTGAAGAAGACGCGCAACAACGTCGAGTTCCTCATGCAGATCCAGAAGACGACGCTGGGCGCGAACGACTGAAAGGACCCCGCTGCCCCCCCACCGCTCGCAGGCTCGCGGCAGGGCCCGGCAGCGGGGCCACCCGTCCTCCTAGGACGGAGGGCATCCGCCGGTGGGCGGTCCGGGGACGGGCCGCCCGCCGGCCGGGCTCGCCGGTCAGGGATACTGGCCGACCGAGCCTGCGCCGCGCGGCCCGGAATCCCCGGACGGCCGCCGGCGTTCGACCACCTGAACGGCACGGACTCTTCGGAAGAGGCGACATGAAGCCCGACATCCACCCGCACTACGACGTCACCACGGTCACCTGTGGTTGCGGGAACACCTTCACCACCCGCAGCACGGCGCCGGGCGGTCAGCTGACGGTCGAGACGTGCTCGGCCTGCCACCCGTTCTACACGGGCAAGCAGCGGATCCTCGACACCGGTGGCCGCGTGGCCCGCTTCGAGAAGCGCTTCGGCAAGCGCGGCGCGAACGCCGGCAAGTAGCACCCCCGACGGCGCCCGTCCCACCTCGCGTGGGGCGGGCGCCGTCGTCGTGTCCGCACCCCACCTCCCCGCGCCCGCCCGGGCGCGCCCCCGCCCCGGAGGAACCCCATGAGCAGCGGCACCGAGACCGCCGCGACCGACCGGCTCGCCGCGCTGCTGGCCGAGCACGCCTCCCTGGAGACCGAGCTCGCCGAGCCGGCCGTGCACGCCGACCCCGCCCGCGCCCGCCGCCTCGGCCGGCGCTACGCCCAGCTCGCGCCGGTGGTCGAGAGCGCCCGCGCCCTGGACACCGTGCGCGCGGACCTCGCCGCGGCCCGCGAACTGGCCGCCGAGGACGTCTCGTTCGCCGCCGAGGCCGAGACCCTGGAGCAGCGCGTCCCGGAGCTCGAGGAGCGGCTGCGGTCCCTGCTGGTGCCCGGGGACCCCGACGACGACAAGGACGTCATCCTCGAGATCAAGGCGGGGGAGGGCGGCGCCGAGTCCGCCCTGTTCGCCGGCGACCTGCTGCGCATGTACCTGCGCTACGCCGAGCGCCGCGGCTGGTCGGCCGAGGTCATCGACGCCGTCGACGCCGAGCTCGGCGGGTTCAAGGACGTCTCCGTGGCCATCAAGTCGCGCAGCGACGAGGGGATCTGGTCCCGGCTGAAGTTCGAGGGCGGTGTGCACCGCGTGCAGCGGGTCCCGGTCACCGAGTCCCAGGGCCGCATCCACACCTCGGCCGCCGGCGTCCTGGTGCTCCCGGAGGCCGAGGAGGTCGACGTCACGGTCGACCCGAACGACCTGCGGGTCGACGTCTTCCGCTCCTCCGGCCCCGGGGGGCAGAGCGTGAACACCACCGACTCCGCCGTCCGCATCACCCACCTGCCCACCGGCATCGTCGTCAGCTGCCAGAACGAGAAGAGCCAGCTGCAGAACCGCGAGTCGGCGCTGCGCATCCTGCGCTCCCGGCTGCTGGCCGCCGCCCGCGAGGAGGCCGCGGCCGCCGCCAGCGACGCCCGGCGCAGCCAGGTGCGCACGGTCGACCGCAGCGAGCGGGTGCGCACCTACAACTTCCCGGAGAACCGGATCAGCGACCACCGGGTCGGCTTCAAGGCGCACAACCTCGACCAGGTCCTCGACGGCGAGCTCGACCCGGTCATCGACGCGCTGACCCGCGCCCGCACCGCCGAGCTGCTGGCGGCCGGCTCCTGACGCCGCGCACGCTGCTGACCGACGCCGCCCGCCGCCTGGCCGAGGCCGGCCTCGACTCGCCGCGGGTGGACGCCGAGCTGCTGCTCGCCCACGCCCTCGGCGTCCCCCGAGGCCGGCTGCTCACCCTGACCGACGTCCCCGCCGACGTCGCCGACCGGTTCACCGCGCTGGTCGACCAGCGCGCCGGGCGGGTCCCCCTGCAGCACCTGACGGGACGCGCGCCGTTCCGCCACCTGGAGCTGGCGGTGGGGCCCGGTGTCTTCGTCCCGCGCCCGGAGACCGAGCAGCTCGTCGGCTGGGCGCTGGACCGGCTCGCCGGCACCCCGGAGCCCGTGGTGGTCGACCTGGGGGCCGGGTCGGGCGCGATCGCGCTGTCGCTGGCGCACGAGCACCCCGGCGCGCGGGTCACGGCGGTCGAGCGGGACCCGGTGGCGGCCGAGTGGACGCGGGCCAACGCCGCTGCCCGGGCGGCCGCGGGGGACACCCCCGTCGAGGTCCTGCCCGGCGACATGACCGACCCCCGTCTGCTGCGCGCCCTCGACGGCGCCGTCGACCTCGTCGTCAGCAACCCGCCCTACGTCCCCGACGGCGCCCGGGTCCCCCGGGAGGTGGCCGAGCACGACCCGCCGCTGGCGCTGTGGGGCGGCCCCGACGGCCTGGAGGTCGTCCGCGGCATGCTCGCCGTCGCGGCCCGGCTGCTGCGCCCCGGCGGCGCACTCGGCATCGAGCACGCCGACCAGCAGGGCAGCACGCTGCCGGCCGTCGTCCGGGCGTCCGGCTCCTTCGTCGACGTCGCCGACCACCGCGACCTCGCCGGCCGGCCGCGGTACACCACCGCCGTCCGTGCGCCGGGGTGACAGACTGCGGCCCCGTGGCCGACCTCTACGACTGCACCGACGCCGGGGCGCGCGCCGCCGGCCTGGACGCCGCGGCCGCCGCCCTCTCCCGCGGCGAGCTGGTGCTGATGCCCACGGACACCGTCTACGGGGTGGCCGCCGACGCGTTCACCCCCGCGGCGGTGACCCGCCTGCTGGCGGCCAAGAACCGCGGGCGGACGATGCCGGTCCCGGTCCTCATCGGCGAGGCCTCCACGCTCGCCGGGCTCGTCACCAGCACCCCGCCGGTGGCCACCGCGCTCGCCCAGGCGTTCTGGCCCGGGGGGCTGACCCTCGTCGTCGAGCACGCCCCCTCGCTGGCCTGGGACCTCGGTGACGCGCAGGGCACGGTGGCCGTCCGCCTGCCGGACGACGACGTGGCCCGGGACCTGCTCCGCCGCACCGGCCCGCTCGCCGTCTCCAGCGCCAACCGCTCGGGCCGGCCGGCGGCGACCACCGCCGAGGAGGCGGTCGCCCAGCTCGGCGAACGGGCCGCGGTCGTCCTCGACGGCGGCCCGCGCACCGGCACCGCGGCCAGCACGATCGTCGACTGCACCGGCCCCACCCCGCGGGTGCTCCGGGTGGGCGCGGTCCCGGTCGACGCGCTGCGCGAGGTCGTGCCCGAGGTCACCGAGTAGCAGAAGGACCCTCTGCCCCCACCGTCGAAGGACCGTCCTCCTCACCCCTCGCAGGCTCGGGGTGGGCCTCGGGACGGGGCCGCGGCGGGACCCTGCAGAGGAGCCGCGGGACGCCGGCTGCCGGTGGGGCGGCCCCCGGGGCGATACCGTGGGGGCACCGTCCGGGGGCGCCTGCCGTCCGGTCCCCGTCCGCCGTCCCATGGAGCGCACCCGTGACCGTCCCCTGCACCGGCGCGCACCCCGGACGACGCGCGGACTGACCGATGCGTGAGTACGTCGTCGTCCTGCTCACCGCCGCGCTGGTCACCTTCCTGTCCACCCCGGTGGTCCGGGTGCTCGCCGTCCGGCTGCGGATGATGGCCGCACCCCGGGAACGGGACGTGCACGTCATCCCCACCCCCCGGGGCGGCGGCGTGGCGATGTACCTCGGGGTGGTCGCGGCGGTGCTGGTCGCCACCCGGCTGCCGGCCCTGCAGCGCACCTTCGAGGACTCGCAGACCGCCGCGGTGCTCGTCGCCGGCGGCCTGATCTGCGCGCTCGGGGTGCTCGACGACAAGTTCGGCCTCGACGCGCTGACCAAGCTCACCGGGCAGATCGCCGCCGCGGGCGTCATGGTGCTGCTCGGCGTCCAGCTGGCCTTCGTCTTCCTGCCGGTGGCCGACATCGGCACGCTGTCGCTGGGCCCCGACATCGGCGTGCCGCTGACGATCCTGCTGACCGTCCTCACGGTGAACGCCCTCAACTTCATCGACGGCCTCGACGGGCTGGCCGCGGGCGTCTCCGCGATCGCCGCGCTGGCCTTCTTCGCCTACAGCTACAACCTCGGCCTCGTCGGCTACGGCGACGTGGCCAGCGCCCCGGCGCTGATCACCGCCGTGCTGGCCGGCGCCTGCCTGGGCTTCCTGCCGCACAACTTCAGCCCGGCGCGCATCTTCATGGGCGACTCCGGCTCGATGCTCGTCGGCCTCATGCTCTCGGCGGCCGCGGTGAGCGCCAGCGGGGGGGTCGACCCGCAGTCGTTCGACTCCGCGGCCAGCCTCCTGCCGCTGGCGCTACCCCTCCTGGTGCCGATCGCGGTCCTCTCCATCCCGTTCATCGACCTCGTCCTCGCCGTCGTCCGGCGCAGCCTGCGCGGCCGCTCGCCGTTCGCGCCGGACAAGATGCACCTGCACCACCGGCTGCTGGCCATCGGCCACTCCCACCGGCGCGCGGTGCTGGTCATGTACTTCTGGGCCGCCCTGCTCTCCTCGGGAGCCGTCGGGCTGTCCATCACCGGGGGGCGGGCGGAGCTGCTGGTCGCCATCGGCGCGCTCCTGGTCGTCGGGGTCGTCGTGGTGCTGGCCCCGCGCACCCGGCGGGCCGCCCGGGAGGCGCGCGCCTCCGAGATCGCGGCGCAGCGGGAGCGCAGCCGCGCTGACCACCCCACGGCGCGGGCCGTCCGCGCCGGCAGACGACCACCGGCCGACCCGGCCGCCGGGTCCGCGCCGCGGGCCGCCGGCGCCGGGCAGGGAGTCCGATGAACCCGACCTCCGAGGCCCCCTGGGACCTCTCCTTCCTCCGCGTCGGTGCGCTCGTCACCGCCGCCCTCACCGCCGTGGCCGCGCCGGTCACCGGCCTGCTGGCCGGGTGGGACGCCGCCGTGGGGGTGCTGCTGGGTGCCGTGGTGGTCACCGCGTTCTTCGTCGTCTCCGGCGTCGCGGTGGCGTGGGCCGGCCGGATCAACGACGCCTTCACCCTGCCGGCGGCCCTCGGCGCCTTCTTCGTCAAGGCCCTGGTCCTCTTCGCGGTGCTCGACGCCCTGCCGGAGGAGGGCTGGCTCGACCGGCTCACGCTCGCGTGGACCGTCGTCATCGGTGCACTGGTGTGGAGCGGCGTGCACCTGCGGTGGGTGTGGACCCGGCAGCTGTACTACGTGCCCCCGCCCGCCCCGCCCCGTGCGGCTCCGCCCGCCCCGCCCCGCGCGGCGACCCCACCGGGCACGAGCCCGCATCGCACGACCGCGGCGTCACCCGGACGCGTGGACCCGCCGAGGCCCCCGGAACGCGGCTGATAGTGTCCGGGCCGATGGCCGAGGACCTGCCCCCGCGCGGGGACGCTCGGCCTCGACCTGCGAGCCCGTCTCGTCGGGGCAGTGGCACCGACACCGGGTGGGCCGTCATCGGGACGATGATCTCGGGGATGGCCGTGTGGGGCGGGGCCGGTTGGCTGCTCGACCGGTGGCTCGACGCGCGAGCGTTCTTCCCGGTCGGCATCATCCTCGGCATGGCGGTCGCCATCTACCTGGTGGTGGCCCGCTACGGCGCCGCCGACCCGCCACCGGCGGGGAAGCGGCCCACCCGTACCACCCAGGGCGGCCGACCGAGCCGGCCCAGGACGCAGAAGGGACAACGGTGACCTCCAGCGCCCTCGAGCGCGGCAGCGTGCTCGCTGTCGAGAGCGACCCCGGCGGCGGTTTCGTCGCCCCGGGGCTCGGTGAGTTCTACCCGGAGCCGGTGGCCACCTTCTCCCTCCTCGGCGTGGACTTCGAGATCACCCGGATCACGATCATCCTCTGGGTGGCCACGCTCGCCATGATCGCGTTCCTGGTCGCGTCGGTCCGCAAGCCCTCCATCGTGCCCGGGAAGCTGCAGTTCGTCGGCGAGTCCGGCTACTCGCTCATCCGGGACGGCGTGGCCCGGGACGTCGTCGGCCCGAAGGGTCTGCCCTTCGCCCCGTTCCTGGCCTCGCTCTTCTTCTTCATCCTCGCGAACAACCTGATGGCGATCGTCCCGTTCGCGCAGATCTCGCCGATGTCGAAGTTCGCCTTCCCGCTGGTGCTGGCGGGCATCTGCTGGGTGCTCTACATCTACATCGGCATCCGCGAGCAGGGCGCCGGGCGCTACTTCAAGGACATCCTGTTCCTGCCGGGTGTGCCCAAGCCGATGTACGTCCTGGTGACGCCGATCGAGATCCTGCAGAACTTCGTCGTCCGGCCCTTCACCCTCGCGGTCCGGCTCTTCGCGAACATGTTCGCCGGGCACATGCTGCTGGTCGTCTTCGCCCTCGGCGCGACCTACCTGTTCACGGTGGGCAACTTCTCGGCCGTCTTCGGGCCGGTCTCGGCGCTCATGGCGATCGTGATGACCTTCTTCGAGCTGCTCGTCATCTTCCTGCAGGCCTACGTCTTCACCGTCCTGATGGGGACCTACCTCAACGGGTCGATCGAGGCCGAGCACTGAGCCTCCACCTCTGAGCGGCTCCCCCCGCTCACCTGCACCTGCACCACCGCACGACCCCCCGCAAGCCGTCCGGCGCCCGCCGGACGACGACACAGGAGGAAAGACCCCGCAATGGACGTTCTGGCAGAACTGACCGGCAGCATCGGCTCGGTCGGCTACGGCCTGGCCGCGATCGGCCCGGGTATCGGCGTGGGCATCGTCTGGGCCGCCTACATCCAGGCGACCGCCCGGCAGCCCGAGTCCGCCGGCCTGACCCGCACCTACGCGTTCCTCGGGTTCGCCCTCTCCGAGGCGCTCGCGCTGATCGGCTTCGTCGTCCCCTTCGTCTTCGGCACCTGATCCGTACCTCCGGGTACGGGTTCCGACTCCAGACAGGGACACTGAGACCATGAGCATCCTCGCTGCGGAGAGCGCCAACCCGCTCATCCCGCCGGTGGGCGAGATCATCATCGGCCTGATCGCCTTCGCGATCGTGCTGCTGGTGATGTTCAAGTTCGTCGCGCCGCGCTTCGAGCAGGTCTTCCGGGCCCGCCGGGAGGCCATCGAGGGCGGCATCGAGCGGGCCGAGGCCATGCAGGCCGAGGCCAAGGCGGCGCTGGAGCAGTACCGGGCCCAGCTGGCCGAGGCCCGCACCGAGGCCGCGCAGATCCGCGACCAGGCGCGGGCCGAGGGGCAGCAGATCCTCGAGGAGCTGCGCACCCAGGCCCAGGAGGAGTCGGCCCGCATCGTCGCCCGCGGCGAGGAGCAGCTGGCCGCCTCCCGGCAGTCGGTCGTCAACGAGCTGCGCGGGCAGATCGGCGCGCTGGCGGTCACGCTGGCCGGCCGGGTCGTCGGCGAGTCCCTCGAGGACGAGGCGCGGCGCCGGGGGACCGTCGACCGCTTCCTCGACCAGCTCGACGGGATGGCCGCCGGCGGCTCGCCGGACGGCCGGACCGGCAGCTCCGTGTACGCCCCGGAGGGCGGTCGCTGATGGACGCCTCCAGCCGCGCGGCGCTCGCCCAGGCGCGCGAGCGCCTGGACGAGCTGACGCGGCCGGCGTCGGGCCTGGTCGAGCGGACGCGGGACCGGCTCACCGGCCAGCCGTCGCGGGCGGTCACCGACGACGCGCTGTTCGGCCTGGCCGAGGAGCTCTTCTCGGTGGCGCGCCTGCTCGACGGGCACGTGTCGCTGCGCCGGGCCCTGTCCGACCCGGCGGCCACCCCGGCCGACCGCGCCGGCGTGGTCCGCCGGCTGCTGGGCGGCCGGGTGTCGGACACCGCGCTCGACCTCGTCGAGACGGTGGCCCGGCAGCGCTGGTCACGGCCGCTGGACCTGGTCGAGGCGGCCGAGTCGCTGGCCACCGAGGCCGCGCTCGAGTCGGCCGAGAGCCGGGGCGAGCTCGAGGACGTCGAGGACGAGCTGTTCCGGTTCGGCCGGATCGTCGCCGGCGACCCCCGGCTCTCCCGGATCCTCAGCGACCGCTCCGCCCCGGCCGAGGGCAAGGCGTCCCTCATCGACGAGCTGCTGCGCGGGCGCACGAGCCCGGTCACCGGGTTGCTGCTGCGCAACCACCTGACCCGCCGGTCGGTGGGCACCGCGGAGAACGTCGTCGAGCGGCTCTCCGAGGCCGCGTCCCGCCGGCGCGGGCGCTCGGTCGCCTACGTGACGACCGCCGTGGCGCTCACCGCGGCCCAGGAGCGGCGGCTCGCCGACGTGCTCGGCCGCATCTACGGCCGGCAGATGGGGCTGCAGGTGACCGTCGACCCCGCCGTCCTCGGCGGGCTGGTCATCCGCGTCGGTGACGAGGTCATCGACGGCAGCGTCGCCCACCGACTCGAGGCCGCCGGCCGCCGGTTCGCCGGCTGAGCGCCTCCCACACCGACACCACCCGCAGGGAAGAGGACCCAGACATGGCCGAGCTGACGATCTCCGCCGACGAGATCCGCAGTGCCATCCAGAACTACGTCTCCGGCTACTCCCCGGACGTCTCCCGGGAGGAGGTCGGCATCGTCACCGAGGCCGGTGACGGCATCGCCCGCGTCGAGGGCCTGCCCTCGGTCATGACGAACGAGCTGCTCGAGTTCGAGAGCGGCGTGCGCGGCCTGGCCCTCAACCTCGACGTGCGTGAGGTCGGTGTCGTCGTCCTCGGTGACTTCGCCGGCATCGAGGAGGGCCAGCAGGTCCGCCGCACCGGGGAGGTCCTCTCCGTGCCGGTCGGCGACGGCTACCTCGGCCGGGTGGTGGACCCGCTGGGCAACCCCATCGACGGCGCCGGCCCGATCGAGACCACCGGGCGTCGCGCGCTGGAGCTGCAGGCGCCCACCGTCGTGCAGCGGCAGTCGGTGCACGAGCCGATGCAGACCGGCATCAAGGCCATCGACGCCATGACGCCGATCGGCCGCGGCCAGCGGCAGCTGGTCATCGGTGACCGGCAGACCGGCAAGACCGCGATCGTCACCGACACGATCATCAACCAGAAGCAGGCCTGGGCCACCGGGGACCCGTCCCAGCAGGTGCGCTGCATCTACGTCGCGGTGGGTCAGAAGGGCTCGACGATCGCCGCCATCCGCGCCTCGCTCGAGGAGGCCGGCGCGATGGAGTACACGACCATCGTCGCCGCCCCGGCGTCCGAGGCCGCGGGCTTCAAGTACATCGCCCCCTACACCGGGTCGGCCATCGGCCAGCACTGGATGTACGAGGGCAAGCACGTCCTCATCGTGTTCGACGACCTGTCCAAGCAGGCCGAGGCCTACCGCGCGGTCTCCCTCCTGCTGCGCCGCCCGCCGGGCCGCGAGGCCTACCCCGGCGACGTCTTCTACCTCCACTCCCGGCTGCTGGAGCGCTGCGCGAAGCTCTCCGACGAGCTCGGCGCCGGCTCGATGACCGGGCTGCCCCTCATCGAGACCAAGGGCAACGACGTGTCGGCCTACATCCCGACCAACGTCATCTCCATCACCGACGGGCAGATCTTCCTCGAGACCGGTCTGTTCAACTCCGGTGTCCGCCCGGCCATCAACGTCGGCATCTCGGTGTCCCGCGTCGGTGGCTCCGCGCAGATCAAGGCCATGAAGTCGGTCGCCGGCCGGCTCCGGCTGGACCTGGCGCAGTACCGCGAGCTCGAGGCCTTCGCGTCCTTCTCCTCGGACCTGGACGCCTCCAGCCGGGCGACGCTCGAGCGCGGGCAGCGGCTGGTGGAGCTGCTCAAGCAGGGCCAGTACCAGCCCTACCCGGTGGAGCGCGAGGTCGTCTCGATCTGGCTGGGGACCACCGGCAAGCTCGACCGCGTGCCGGTGCCCGAGGTCCGCCGCTTCGAGCAGGAGTTCCTCGACTTCGTCGGGCGCAGCCACAACGGCGTCTACGACGGGATCCGCCAGAGCAAGGCGCTCGGCGACGACGCCGTCCGCGGGCTCGAGGCGGCGGTCGAGGAGTTCTACGGGCAGTTCCAGCTCTCCGACGGCGGCACGCTGCGGATCAACGAGCCCGAGGCCGAGGCCATGGACGCGTCCGAGCGCGGCCAGGAGCGCGTCCAGGTCAAGCGGAGCGCCTGACGTGGCCGGCAACCTCCGCGCGCTGCGGCGCCGCATCCGCTCCACGCAGTCGACGAAGAAGATCTTCTCGGCGCAGGAGCTGATCGCCGGCGCCCGCATCGTGCGCGCCCAGGCCCGGGTGGAGGCGTCCAAGCCCTACGCGCGGGAGATCACCCGGGTGCTCTCCGCGCTGGCCGGCTCGGCGTCGCTGGACCACCCCCTGCTGACCGAGCGGGAGAACCCGCGCCGGGCGGCGGTGCTCGTCATCACCTCCGACCGCGGGTTCGCCGGTTCCTACAACGTCAACGTCCTGCGGCGCACCGAGGAGCTGCTCTCGCTGCTGCGGCAGGAGGGCAAGGAGCCGCTGCTCTACGTCGTCGGCCGCAAGGGGGAGACCTACTACTCCTTCCGCGACCGGCCGATGGTGGAGACCTTCACCGGGTTCTCCGAGCAGCCCTCCTACCCCGACGCGCAGGGCGTCGGGGAGGCGCTCATCGCCGCCTTCACGGCGGGCCTGGACGACGAGGGGGACGGCGCGGGCGCCGACGGGGTGCTCGGCGTGGACGAGCTGCACATCGTCTACACCGAGTTCCGCTCGCTGCTCGCGCAGGTCCCGGTCGCGCGGCGGATGGCGCCGCTGGAGGTGGAGGAGGTGGAGGAGTTCGACTACGAGCGGGAGGACCGCGAGCACGGGGTCACCACCGGTGACTCCGGCGTCCCGACCGCCTACGAGTTCGAGCCCTCGCCCGACGCGCTCCTGGACGCGCTGCTGCCGAAGTACGTCACCACCCGCATCTACGCGGCGATGCTGGAGGCCGCGGCCTCGGAGTCGGCGTCGCGGCGACGGGCGATGAAGTCGGCGTCGGACAACGCGGAGGAGCTGGCGAAGAACCTGTCGCGGCAGGCCAACCAGATCCGCCAGGCCGACATCACCCAGGAGATCAGCGAGATCGTCGGCGGCGCCGACGCGCTCGTGGCCGCCGGCGCCGGCGACTGACCCCCTCCCCGCCCGCGGCGGGGACCATGAACACGCGAGCAAGCGAGCCCGAGGGCAGGAGAGCAGTACAGATGACCGTCACCGAGGACCGTCCGACCACCCAGACGACCGGCCGCGTCGTCCGGGTCACCGGGCCGGTCGTCGACGTCGAGTTCCCGCGCGACGCGATGCCCGACCTGTACAACGCCCTGAAGGTCGAGGTCACCCTCGCCGACCTGGGCAAGACCATGACCCTGGAGGTCGCCCAGCACCTGGGTGACAACGTGGTCCGCACGATCTCGATGCAGCCGACCGACGGCCTGGTCCGCGGCGCCGAGGTGACCGACACCGGCTCGGCCATCTCGGTGCCGGTCGGGGACGTCACCAAGGGGCACGTCTTCAACGCCCTCGGCGACTGCCTGGACAAGCCCGGTTGGGGCGAGGACGCGCCGCACTGGGAGATCCACCGGCACGCGCCGCGGTTCGACCAGCTCGAGGGCCGCACCGAGATGCTGGAGACCGGCATCAAGGTCATCGACCTGCTCACGCCCTACGTGGCCGGCGGGAAGATCGGCCTGTTCGGCGGGGCCGGCGTGGGCAAGACCGTGCTGATCCAGGAGATGATCCGCCGCGTCGCCCAGGAGTTCGGTGGTGTCTCGGTGTTCGCCGGGGTGGGGGAGCGCACCCGCGAGGGCAACGACCTCATCACCGAGATGACCGAGTCCGGCGTCATCGAGTCCACCGCGCTGGTCTTCGGCCAGATGGACGAGCCGCCGGGCACCCGGCTGCGGGTGGCGCTCTCGGCCCTGACGATGGCGGAGTACTTCCGCGACGAGCAGAACCAGGACGTGCTGCTCTTCATCGACAACATCTTCCGGTTCACCCAGGCCGGGTCCGAGGTGTCCACGCTGCTGGGCCGCATGCCCTCCGCCGTGGGCTACCAGCCGACCCTCGCCGACGAGATGGGCCAGCTGCAGGAGCGGATCACCTCCACCCGGGGCCGGTCCATCACCTCCATGCAGGCCATCTACGTGCCCGCCGACGACATCACCGACCCGGCGCCGCACACGACCTTCGCCCACCTGGACGCGACGACCAACCTCTCGCGCCCGATCTCGGAGAAGGGCATCTACCCGGCCGTCGACCCGCTGGACTCCACCAGCCGGATCCTCGACCCGCAGTACGTGGGCCAGGAGCACTACGCGATCGCGTCGGAGGTGAAGCGGATCCTGCAGCGCTACCAGGAGCTGCAGGACATCATCGCCATCCTCGGCATCGACGAGCTCTCCGAGGAGGACAAGGTCACGGTCAACCGGGCCCGGCGCATCGAGCGGTTCCTCTCGCAGAACATGTTCGTGGCCGAGGCGTTCACCGGACAGCCGGGCTCGTTCGTCCCGCTGGCGGAGACGCTGCAGGCCTTCAAGGCGCTGACCGAGGGCGAGTACGACCACGTGCCCGAGCAGGCGTTCTTCATGTGCGGTGGGCTCGAGGACCTCGAGCGCAACGCGGACAAGCTCAAGAGGTAGAAGGACCCCGCTGCCCCCCGCCGCTCGCGAGCTCGCGGCGGGGCCCTGCAGCGGGGCCAACGCACCGCGTCACCACGGCCGGGCCCCCATCCCGGGGGCCCGGCCGTCACCGTCTCCGGGCCCGCGTGCGGCCGCCGGGGGCCGATGTCTGGATCCGGGACACGCGGGTATCACGATGCGGCGAAGGGACTGGTCACTCGGGCTCAAGAGCGGGATGCTCGTGACCGATGTGACTCGTGGTGCGGAAGTGGCCAGCAGAGGTCGGGCAGGGAGACCACGGTGGACGGTGTTGCGGGGGCGCGCAGGGACCTCGACTGGAGCTGGCCTCCGTCGGCCGGCATCCCGTACGTCGAGGGCCGCCAGTACGTGACCGAGGAGTGGGCCCCGGCGTCCACCGTGCGCCGCCCGTGGCTGCGGGTCGGCCGCTGGACCCTGCTCTACCGCCGGGCGCACTGACCGCGGCGGTCCGCCCCGTCACCCGTCCGAGTGGCGCGGGACCGGCCGGGGGCGCCGGTTACAGTGGGTCCGACCCGTCGCCGTGTCCCCCGGGACGCCGGTGACCCGAGCACCGTCCCGTCCGTACCCCGAGGAGTGTCGTGGCGACCCTGCAGGTCGAGTTGGTGGCCGTGGAGCGGATGATCTGGTCCGGTGAGGCCAGCATGGTCATCGCGCGGACGACGGAGGGCGAGCTGGGTGTGCTGCCCGGGCACGCGCCGTTGCTGGGCGAGCTGGCCCCCGGTGGGGTCGTGACCATCCGCACGACCGAGGGGGAGGACCTCGTGGTGGCCGCCCACGGCGGCTTCCTCTCGGTCACCGACCGCGGGGTCTCGATCCTCGCCGAGACCGCGGAGATCTCCTCCGAGATCGACGTCGAGCGGGCCCGCGAGGCGCTGCGCCGCGCCGAGGGCGGTGACGACGCCGAGTCCCTGGCCGCGGCCCGTCGTGCACAGGGGCGCCTGCGCGCCGCCGGTCAGGACGCCTGAGCCCGGGGACCGGCTCCTCCCCATGCAGCACCGGGCCGCGGCGTGACGACCGTCTGGCTGGTGCTGGCCGTCACCGTGGTGGTGGCCGTCGTGGTCGCCTTCCTGCTGCGCCGGCGGTTCCTGCTCTCCGGGCTGGGTGCGGTCACCATGTGGCTGCGCCCGGCCGGCTCCCCGCGGTGGTCGCTGGGCGTGGCCTGGTACGGCGGTGACGCGCTGCTCTGGTACCGGGCCCTCTCCCTCTCCGTGCGCCCGCAGCAGCGGCTGTGCCGCGCCGAGTTCCAGGTCGAGGCCCGGCGACCGGCCGCCCGCGACGACGTCGCGCTCCCGTCCGACCTCGTCGTCCTCAGCTGCGCCACGGCCGCCGGCCCCCGGGAGCTGGCCATGGAGCCCTCGACGGTGACCGGCTTCCTCTCCTGGGTGGAGTCCGCGCCGCCGATCCGCTGAGAAAGGACCCCCTCCTCCCCGCCCCTCGCAGGCTCGGGGCGGTGCCCGGGAGGGGGCCGGCGCTCAGCCCTCGGCGGCGTCGCGGGCCGCGCGCTGGGCGTGCACCCCGCTGTGCGCGCCGGGCTCCCACAGCACGTCGCCGCCCGGGTTGGCCACCCGGGCGAGGATGAACAGCAGGTCGGAGAGCCGGTTGAGGTAGCGCGCGGTCTCGGCGTTGGTGCCGTCGGCGTCGGCGCCCACCAGCGCCCACACGCTGCGCTCGGCCCGGCGGGTGACCACCCGCGCCTGGTGCAGCAGCGCGGCCAGTGGCGTCCCCCCGGGCAGGATGAAGCTCGTCAGCTTCGGCAGCGTCTCGTTGTACCGGTCGCAGGCGGCCTCGAGCCGCTCCGTGTAGGCCTCGGTGACCCGCAGCGGCGGGAACTCCGGGTCGCGCACCACGGGGGTGCACAGGTCGGCGCCGACGTCGAAGAGGTCGTTCTGCACGCTGCGCAGCAGCTCGGCCAGCTCGTCGGTGGGGGAACCCAGGGCCAGCGCCAGGCCGAGCACGCTGTTGGCCTCGTCGACGTCGGCGTAGGCGACCAGGCGCGGGTCGGTCTTCGACACCCGGCTCATGTCGCCGAGGTGCGTCTGCCCGGCGTCACCGGTCTTCGTGTAGATGCGGGTCAGCCGGACGCTCATGCCCGCGAGCGTAGAAGAAGGGCCCCGTCGCCCCACCGGTGCCGGGTGGGTGACCGCGTGGTCACCGTAGGGTGGGCCGGTGGAGTGCTTCGAGGTGGCCGGCGGCACGGCCCTCACCGGCCGGGTGCGGGTCACCGGCGCCAAGAACAGCGCCCTCAAGCTCATGGCGGCGGCGCTGCTCGCGTCCGGGCGGACGACGCTGGACGAGGTCCCCGACATCCTCGACGTCGCCATCATGAGCGAGGTGCTGCGCCGGCTGGGCTGCGGCGTGACCTACGAGCGGTACGGGACCGGTGGGGGCGGCGGCCGGGTGGTGGTCGACGTCCCGGAGCAGCCCAGCACGGAGACCGACTACGACCTGGTCCGCAAGATGCGGGCGTCGATCAGCGTGCTGGGGCCGCTGGTGGCCCGTTGCGGGTCGGCCCGTGTGGCGCTGCCCGGCGGGGACGCCATCGGGTCCCGCGGGCTGGACATGCACATCTCCGGGCTCGAGCGGCTGGGCGCCACGATCGAGAGCGAGCACGGCTTCCTCGTCGCCACCGCCCCGAAGCTCACCGGCACCTCGCTGTGGCTGGACTTCCCCTCCGTCGGCGCGACGGAGAACCTGGTCATGGCCGCGGTCCTCGCCGACGGCACCACGGTGGTCGACAACGCCGCCCGCGAGCCGGAGATCGTCGACCTGTGCGCCATGCTCAGTGCGATGGGCGCCCGCATCGACGGCGCCGGGACCTCGACGATCACCGTCGAGGGCGTCGAGGAGCTGTGGCCGGTCACCTACACGACCGTCCCGGACCGCATCGTGGCCGGCACGTGGGCCATCGGCGCGGTGATGACCCGCGGGGACGTCGTGATCGAGCGGGCGGTCCCCGACCACCTGACGGTGGCCCTGGCCAAGCTCACCGACGCCGGCGCGCACGTGGAGCCGGTCGACGGCGGCCTGCGGGTCGCGATGGACGACCGCCCGCGCTGCGTCGACATCGTCACGCTGCCCTACCCGGGGTTCCCCACGGACCTGCAGCCGATGGCGGTCGCGCTGGCCGCGGTCTCGACCGGGACCGCGCTCATCACGGAGAACGTGTTCGAGGGCCGGTTCATGTTCGTCAACGAGCTGGTGCGGCTCGGCGCCTCGGTGCGCATCGACGGCCACCACGCCGTCGTCCGCGGGCGGGAACGGCTCTCCAGCGCCCCGGTGGTGGCCACCGACATCCGCGCGGGCGCCGGGCTGATCCTGGCCGGGCTGGTCTCCGACGGGGTGACCGAGGTGCAGGACGTGCACCACGTCGACCGCGGCTACCCGGACTTCGTCGCCCAGCTGTGCGGGCTCGGGGCGCGGGTCGAGCGGGTGCAGCGCCCCGACTAGGCCTCGCGCGAGGGCCCGGGGCGAGGCGCGGGGGCGCGAGGGTCCTTCGTCAGCCGCCGGGGAAGGAGGCGGCCAGCTGCCGCGCCCGCGGGAGGTCCTCGGGGAACACGAAGACCTCCTGGTGCAGGGGCGCCGGGGTGCGGATGGTCGAGCGGATCCCCGCGTCGGAGAGCACCGCGCGCAGCGCCAGCGCCGACTCCCGGCGCGGGAACGTGGCGATCCGGACGAGCAGGCCGTCGTCGGTCCGCGGCCGGTGCTGCGAGCCCGGGCCGAACGCCCAGCGCAGGAACAGCGCCAGCCCGAAGAGCACGGCGAACGCGATGATGAGTCCCAGCGGCGCGAACCCGCTGCCTCCGTACACGGTGCGCACCCCCCTCGTCCTCGGCCCCCGGACGAGTGTGCCACCGCGCACGCCTCCCGTGCCGGGATTCCTACTCGTGGGTAACCGCCCTAGACTCCGGCGGCATGCCGTTCCCTTCAGCGCCGAAGGACCGCGACCGCCCCTGGGTGATGCGCACCTACGCGGGGCACTCCTCACCGGCCGAGTCCAACGCCCTCTACCGGCGGAACCTCGCCAAGGGGCAGACGGGGCTGTCGGTGGCCTTCGACCTGCCGACCCAGACCGGCTACGACCCGGACGACGAGCTGGCGGCGGGTGAGGTCGGCAAGGTCGGCGTCCCGGTCGCGCACCTCGGCGACATGCGCGCGCTCTTCGACGGCATCCCGCTCGACGAGATGAACACGTCGATGACGATCAACGCGACGGCCATGTGGCTGCTGGCCCTCTACCAGGCCGTCGCCGAGGAGCACGGGCACGACGTGTCCCGGCTGGCCGGGACGACGCAGAACGACATCATCAAGGAGTACCTGTCGCGGGGGACCTACGTCTTCCCGCCCGGGCCCAGCATGCGGCTGATCACCGACATGGTCGCCTACACGGTGACGGCCATGCCGCGGTGGAACCCGATCAACATCTGCAGCTACCACCTGCAGGAGGCCGGGGCGACGCCGGTGCAGGAGATCGCCTACGCGCTCTCGACCGCCGTCGCGGTGCTCGACTCGGTGCGCGACTCCGGGCAGGTCCCGCAGGAGCGCTTCGGCGAGGTGGTCGCGCGCATCTCCTTCTTCGTCAACGCGGGCGTCCGCTTCGTCGAGGAGATGTGCAAGATGCGGGCGTTCACCCAGCTCTGGGACGAGCTGACCCGGGACCGCTACGGCGTGCAGGACCCGAAGCACCGCCGGTTCCGGTACGGGGTGCAGGTCAACTCGCTGGGCCTCACCGAGGCCCAGCCGGAGAACAACGTGCAGCGCATCGTGCTGGAGATGCTCGCGGTCACCCTGTCCCGCGACGCCCGCGCCCGGGCCGTCCAGCTGCCGGCGTGGAACGAGGCGCTGGGCTTGCCCCGCCCCTGGGACCAGCAGTGGTCGCTGCGGCTGCAGCAGGTGCTGGCCTACGAGACCGACCTGCTGGAGTACGACGACCTGTTCACCGGCTCGGTCGTCGTGGAGCGCAAGGTCGCCGAGCTGGTCGAGGGCGCCCGCGAGGAGATGGCGCGGGTCGCCGAGCTCGGCGGCGCGGTGGCCGCGGTGGAGTCCGGGTACATGAAGGGCCGGCTGGTCGCCTCGCTGGCCGAGCGGCGGCGGCGGATGGAGAGCGGCGAGGACGTCGTCGTCGGCGTCAACCGCTTCGAGACCACCGAGCCCAACCCGCTGCTGGCCGACCTCGACACCGCCATCCAGACCGTGGACCCCGCCGTCGAGGACGCCGCGGCCGAGGCGGTGCGGCGCTGGCGGGCCGAGCGCGACCCCGAGCCGGTCCGCGCGGCGCTCGACCGGCTGCGGCAGGCGGCCGGTACGTCGGAGAACCTCATGGCGGCCACGCTCGACTGCGCCCGCGCCGGGGTGACGACGGGGGAGTGGGCCGGGGTGCTGCGGGAGGTCTTCGGGGAGTACCGGGCCCCCACCGGCGTCGCGGCGGCCGCCGGTGCCGAGGGGGACGCGACCCTGCAGCGGGTCCGGGAGCGGGTGCGCGCGACGGGGGAGGAGCTCGGCGGCCGGCTGCGGCTGCTGATCGGCAAGCCCGGGCTCGACGGGCACTCCAACGGCGCCGAGCAGATCGCCGTGCGGGCGCGGGACGCCGGCTTCGAGGTGGTCTACCAGGGCATCCGGCTCACGCCGCAGCAGATCGTGTCGGCCGCGGTGGAGGAGGACGTGGACGTCGTCGGGCTGTCGGTGCTCTCCGGCTCGCACCTGCAGGTGGTCCCGGCGGTGCTGCGGGGCTTGCGCGAGGCCGGGCTGGACGACGTCCCGGTGGTGGTGGGCGGGATCGTGCCGGACGGCGACGCCCGCCGGCTGCGCGAGCTCGGCGTGGCCCGCGTCTTCACGCCGAAGGACTTCGCCCTCACCGACATCATGGGCCAGATCGTCGACGTCGTCCGCGAGGCCCACGGCCTGGGGGAGAGGCAGCCCGCTCCCGCGTAGGCGGGGCGCCACGGGCGGGTCCGGCGCGCCCCGTGCTCCGCTACAGCCGGACGGTGCGGCCCTCGGTGGCGCTGACCCGGGCGGCGTCCAGCACCGCGGCGGTCGCGACGGCGTCGGCCGGGTCCACCGGCACCGGGCCCTCGCCGCGCACCGCCCGGGCGAAGGCCGGGTAGAAGGTGTCCCAGGCGCCGCGCTCGCTGGGCACCGTCTCGGCGTCGTCCCCGCGGGCGAGCCGCCCCCACCGCTCGGGCGGCTCGGCACCCCAGGTGCCGCCGTCGGGCCTCCGCCCGGCCAGCAGCGCCGCCTCCTGCCCGTCCATGGGGCCGGCCACGGTGTAGCTGCCCGCGCTCCCGGTCACGCGGAACCGCAGCCCGGGCGCCCCCTCGCTCCAGCTGCCCCACAGGTGCGACCGCGCCCCGCTCGTGTGGGCCAGTGCGAGGAAGACGTCGTCGTCCAGGCCGCCGGCGCGCACCCGCCACTCGGCGTGCACCGCCTCGACCGGCCCCAGCAGCACCAGCGCCTGGTCGACCAGGTGGCTGCCGAAATCCAGCAGCGTGCCACCCCCGGCGGCGGGCGGGCCGGGCTCGGGGTCCCACCGCTCGAACCGCGACTCCAGCCGCCGCAGGGTGCCCAGCCGGCCGGCCCCGGCCAGCGCGCGGACCGTGCGGAAGTCGGAGTCCCACCGGCGGTTCTGGTACGGCGACAGCGGCAGCCCCAGGTCGGCGGCCAGCGCCACCGAGCCGCGGGCGGCGTCGGCGTCGAGGGCGAAGGGCTTGTCGCAGACCACCGCCAGGCCCAGCCGCAGCGCGCGCTCGGTGAGCGCCGTGTGCGTGCCGGCCGGGGTGGAGACGGCGACCGCCTCCGCCCCGGCGCCGGCCAGCTCCTCGAGCGAGGCGAACGTGGCCAGGCCCGGGTGCTCGGTGGCGACGAGCGCCTGCCGCTCGGGGGAGGTGGTCACCACGCCGAGCAGGTCGCAGTCGGGCGCGGCGGCCAGCAGGGGGGCGTGGAACCACCGGCCGCCGAAGCCGTAGCCGACGAGTCCGAAGCGCACCGGGTCCACGGGTCCGATCCTGCACCGGGGGCCACGGCGCGGCACCCGCGCCGCGGCTCCCCGGTCACCGCAGGCGGGGGCCGAACCGCACGTCGACGCCGGGGGAGAACAGCACGCTGCCCGGGGGGCCGCCGACGCCGGGGAGCCCGGCCGCGGCCACGAGCTCGTCGCCGAACTCCAGCAGCTCGGCGGAGTGCAGCGGCCACGCCGGGTGCTCGTTCGGCCAGTACGCCAGCCGGCCGCCGGCGGTCTGGTGCAGCCCCCAGCGGCCGGTGAGGAAGCCGGCGAGCGGGCCGGGGTCGGCCAGCCGCGGCCCGACGCGGACGACGACCCGCGAGCCGGCGCCCCGCGGCCCCGGCCACCGCCGGCGGGAGGTGTAGGTGAGGACGTCGCCGTCCCGCCGCACCCGCATCCGCGACCACAGGTACGGCAGCCCGGCGACCCACCGGGCGGCCAGCACCGGGAGCAACCGATCGGCGTCCAGCGACCGGAAGACCACGCCGCGGCGGCCGGCGCCGTCCACGGAGTAGAGCCGCACGTTGGTCTCGGCGAAGGACCCCAACCAGGGCAGGCCCGGGGCGCCGAGCAGGCCGATGCGGCGCATGCGGAAGGGGATCAGCCCGACGTAGGTGACGCCGTCGAGCACGTCGGGGCGGGTGCCCGGCGGGAGGAGGGGGGCGACCACGGCCGGGTCGGCCGCCCAGTGCAGGAAGGTGACGTCCCGCCAGCCCTGGGTGAAGACGGTCCGGCCGGCGGGGCGGGGTGCGGTGTCGGTGACCGCCTCGGGGTCCACCCGGCCAGCGTCCCAGGGGCGTTGCCCCGACGGCGGCGGCGTGGTGGGGTCGGGCCATGACCATGACCGCACAGGGCGCACCGCGGGTGGCGCGCGACGCCGACGTCGTCACCATCACCATGACCCGGCCGCAGCGCCGCAACGCGCTGTCCCGCGAGCACCTGCAGCAGCTGCTCGACGCGGTGACCGAGGCGGGCGGCACCGACGCCGCGGGCATCGTGCTGGCCGCCGAGGGGCCGGTGTTCAGCGCCGGGCACGACTTCGCCGACGTGGCCGGGTCCCCGCTGCCGGAGGTGCGCAGCCTCCTGCAGCTGTGCACCGAGCTGATGCAGACGCTGCAGGAGGTGCCGCAGGTGGTCATCGCCCGCGTGCACGCCCTGGCCACGGCGGCGGGCTGCCAGCTGGTCGCCAGCTGCGACCTGGCCGTCGCGGCGGAGTCGGCCGGGTTCGCCGCGCCCGGCGGCAAGGGCGGCTGGTTCTGCCACACGCCGATGGTGGCCATCGCCCGCAACGTCGGCCGCAAGCGGGCCATGGAGCTCGCGCTGACCGGTGACGTCATCGACGCGCGGACGGCGCTGGACTGGGGGCTGGTCAACCGGGTCGTCCCCGACGCCGAGCTGGACGACGCCGTGGCCGACCTGATGCGGCGTGCGACCCGCGGCTCCCGGGCGAGCAAGGCCTGGGGCAAGCAGACCATGTACGCCCAGCTCGACCGACCAGAGCGGGACGCCTACACGACCGCCGTCGAGGTCATGGCCGCGGCCAGCCAGATCCCCGGCGCGCGCGAGGGGATGGCGGCGTTCCTGGAGAAGCGGCAGCCGGTCTGGCCCGACTGAGCGGCCGGCCGGCGCGTCCGGGTGAGGGTGCGCACACCCGGGATGAGGCGGGGCGGCGGGGGCCTTGCACCCCGGCGTGCAGAACGTCTGGGGACTGACGCGGCGGCGCGTCGTCGACCTGTGCCGGGTGACCACCGGCGGCTGAGCGCGCGACCGCGCCCGCCGTCGTCCACCCCCTCCCCGGAAGGCACTCCTCGTGCTCGCACGTCTCCGCCGCGTCCCCTTCGCGGCCCAGGTCCTCCTCGGCCTGGCGCTCGGCATCGCGCTCGGGCTCCTCGCCCGTGACCTCGGCCCCGTCGCCGACGGCTCGCCCAACTGGCTGACCAGCACCCTGCAGACCATCGGCGGCACCTTCGTCACCCTGCTGAAGGCGCTGGTGCCGCCGCTGGTCGTCACCGCCGTCATCGTCTCCATCGCCAACCTCCGGCAGGTCTCCAACGCCGCCCGCCTGGCCGGCCAGACGCTGCTGTGGTTCGCGATCACCGCCCTGGTCGCCGTCTCGATCGGCATCGGCCTGGGGCTGCTGACCGAGCCGGGCCGCAACAGCTCGGTGGACGCCGCCGCGCAGGCGGTCCCCGAGACCACCGGCTCCTGGTGGGACTTCCTCACCGGCCTGGTGCCCGGCAACGTCCTGGGCCTGCAGTCCTCGCCGGACGGAGTCCTGTCGTTCAACGTGCTGCAGCTGATCGTGGTCGCGGTCGCCGTCGGCGTCGCCGTCCTCAAGGTGGGCGAGCCGGCCGAGCCGTTCCTCGCGCTGACCCGCTCGGCCCTGGCCGTCGTGCAGAAGGTGCTCTGGTGGGTCATCCGGCTGGCCCCGGTCGGCACCGTCGGGCTCATCGGCAACGCCGTGGCCAGCTACGGGTGGGAGTCCCTCGGTTCGCTGGGGGTCTTCACCGGCGCCGTCTACGCCGGCCTGGCCCTGGTCCTCTTCGTCGTCTACCCGGTGCTGCTCCGGCTGCACGGGCTCTCGCCGCTGCGCTTCTTCGCCGGTGCCTGGCCGGCGATCCAGCTGGCCTTCGTGTCCCGCTCGTCGATCGGCACGCTCCCGGTGACCGAGCGGGTGACCGAGCAGAACCTGGGCGTGCCCCGGTCCTACGCCTCCTTCGCCGTCCCGCTGGGCGCGACCACCAAGATGGACGGGTGCGCCGCGATCTACCCGGCGCTGGCCGCGATCTTCGTGGCCCAGTTCTTCGGCGTCGACCTGTCCCTGACCGACTACCTGCTCATCGCCGTGGTCTCGGTCGTGGGCTCGGCCGCCACCGCCGGCGTCACCGGCGCGGTGGTCATGCTGACCCTCACCCTGTCGACCCTGGGGCTGCCGCTGGCCGGCGTCGGCCTGCTGCTGGCCGTCGACCCGATCCTCGACATGGGCCGCACCGCGGTGAACGTCGCCGGCCAGGCGCTGGTGCCCACCGTCGTCGCCCGGCGCGAGGGCATCCTCGACGTCGAGCGCTACCGGTCGACCTCCACGGTCGACCCGCTGGCCCCGGCCGAGCAGCGCGGGGGCGTGGACGCCGACCTCCGGGAGCGGGTCACCGCCTGAGGGAGGACCCCCTGCCCCACCCCTCGCGAGCTCGGGGGCGGGACCCTGCAGGGGCGGCCATGCCGAGCCGGGCCCGGTCCTCCGCACGGGGACCGGGCCCCGCGTCGTCCTACTGCTCGACCAGGTCGCCGCAGCCGGTCTCGTGCGGGAGCAGCGGCCGCAGGGTCAGCGCCCAGCGGGTGCCGTCGGCGGCCACCCACGGGGTGAGCACGTTGGCCCCCTCCGCGGCGGCGAGCACGGCGTCGGCCTCGTCCCCGCGGGCCACCACGCAGGAGAGCCCGAGCCGGGCGTCGAGGTCCTCACCGGGCAGCGCCGGGCCGGGCCAGCTCACCTCCGGCTGGACCAGCTCCGGGTCGGGGTCGGCCGTCCACGGCCGGACGACGGCGGCCACGGCCTCGGGCTCGTAGGGCTCGGGACCCTCGGCGCCCAGCGTCGTGCCGGGGTCGGTGAGCACGTCGAGCAGGCCCTGCAGCGCACCGCGGGCGGTCCGCTGCTCCGGGGTCAGGGCCGGGTCGTCGACCTCCATGCCGAGGGCGTAGACCTCGCGCACCTCCGTGCCCTCGTCTGTGACGAGGGTGAACCGGGTGGACGGCGCGTCCGCGATCGCCGGGCTGCCGAGGTCGCCGGTGTCGGTCACGCCGGCGGCGACGGCGCGGTCGACCACGGTCTGCACCCCGTCGGCGCCGAGCTGCCACAGCTGCAGGCTCGGCAGCGCGGGGGAGGGGTAGATCGCGATCTGCGCGCCCTGGGTGACCACCCGGCCGTCGGCGAGGACGGTCACCAGCGGCAGCCGGCCGGCCAGCAACTCCGGTGTCACGAACCCACCGGTGTGCTCGACCTCCAGGAGCAGCCGGCCCGGCCCCTCCGCGGCGGGCGGGGCCGGCGGGGGAGCGGCGCTCCCCCCGCGCTGGGCGCATCCGGTCAGGACGGCGACGACCGGGAGCGCGACGGCGAGCGCGGCGGCGGGCCGGAGGAGCGAGGAGCGGCGCACGGACCCAGGATGCCCGTCGGGCGGCCCGGATCCGGGCGTGCCGGTCGGACCGTTGCCGGTTCGGTACCGTCGGCTCCCGTGCGCCTGGTCATCGCCCGCTGCTCCGTCGACTACATCGGTCGGCTGACCGCCCACCTGCCGATGGCACCCCGGTTGCTGCTGGTCAAGGCCGACGGGTCGGTCTCCGTCCACGCCGACGACCGCGCCTACAAGCCGCTGAACTGGATGACCCCGCCGTGCACCTTCACGGACGCGCTGGTCGACGGGTCGGGCACCTGGACGGTGACCAACAAGGCCGGCGAGCAGCTGCTCATCACCATCGAGTCGGTCGAGCACGACTCCAGCCACGAGCTCGGCGTCGACCCGGGGCTGCAGAAGGACGGCGTCGAGGCCGAGCTGCAGCGGCTGCTGGCCCTCCACGTCGAGACCTTCGGGGCCGGCTGGTCGCTGGTCCGCCGCGAGTACCCCACCGCGATCGGCCCGGTGGACCTGCTCTGCCGCGACGCCTCCGGGACCACGGTGGCGGTCGAGGTGAAGCGGCGGGGGGAGATCGACGGCGTGGAGCAGCTGACCCGCTACCTGGAGCTGCTCAACCGGGACCCGCTGCTGGCGCCGGTCAAGGGCGTCTTCGCCGCGCAGGAGATCAAGCCGCAGGCGCGGGTGCTGGCCACCGACCGCGGCATCGACTGCGTGACGGTGGACTACGCCGTCCTCAAGGGGACCGACGACCCGACCCAGCGGCTGTTCTGAGGAAGGCCCTCCCCGAGCCGGCCTCCGACCGGCCGGGAGGAGGCGACGCGGGGGTGGGACACTGCCCTGCGTCACGGACGACGGCGCCCCGCGGCGGGCCCGACGCGGAGGAGAGGGCAGCGTGGCCAGAGAACTGACCCAGGTCGGCGTCGTGGGGCTCGGCACCATGGGGGCCGGCATCACCGAGGTGCTGGCCCGCGCGGGGCTGTCGGTGACCGCGGTGGACGTCGACGACCAGGCGGTGGCCCGCGGCCGGGCGCACGTCGAGCAGTCCACCGAGCGGGCGCTGCGCCGCGGCAAGCTGGAGGAGGCCGACCGCGAGGCCATCCTCGGCCGGATCCGCTACGGCACCTCGCTGGAGGACCTCGCCGAGGCCGAGCTCGTCGTCGAGGCGGTGCCCGAGCGGATGGAGCTCAAGCGCGAGATCTTCAGCCAGCTCGACAAGATCTGCCCGCCGGACACCATCCTGGCGACCAACACCTCGAGCCTGTCGGTCACCGAGATCTCCGTGGCCACCGGCCGGCCGAGCAAGGTCATCGGCATGCACTTCTTCAACCCGGCGCCGGTCATGAAGCTGGTCGAGGTGGTGCGGACCGTGGTCACCGAGCCCTCGGTGATCGAGGACGTCGAGGCGCTGGCCGCCCGGCTCGGCAAGGTCGACGTGACCATCGGGGACAAGGCCGGGTTCATCGCCAACGCGCTGCTGTTCGGCTACCTCAACCACGCGGTCTCCATGTACGAGAACCGCTACGCCAGCCGCGAGGACATCGACGCGGCGATGCGGCTGGGCTGCGGCCTGCCGATGGGCCCGCTGGCGCTCATGGACCTCATCGGCATCGACACCGCCTACGAGATCCTGGACACGATGTACCGGCAGTCGCGGGACCGGCTGCACGCGCCGAGCCCGGTCATCAAGCAGATGATGACCGCCGGCCTGCTGGGCCGGAAGTCCGGCCGCGGCTTCTACACCTACGCCGGCCGCGACTCCGCGGAGGTGGTGCCCGACGAGCGCACCCCCGCGCCCGGTGGCGCCGCGGAGGGCGCCCGGCCGGTGCGCTCGGTCGGGGTCGTGGGCTCCGGGACGATGGCGACCGGGATCATCGAGGTGTTCGCCAAGGGCGGCTACGAGGTGACCTACGTGGCCCGCACCCTCGACAAGGTCGAGGCCGTGCAGTCCGCGCTGCGCCGGTCGCTGGACAAGCAGGTCGTCCGCGGCCGGCTGGAGGAGGCCGCCCGCGACGAGGCGCTGGCCCGGGTGACCGGCACGGCCACGCTCGACGAGCTCGCCGACGCCGACCTGGTCGTCGAGGCGGTCGTGGAGCACCTGGCCACCAAGCAGGCGCTGTTCGCGGCGCTGGGCGAGATCTGCAAGCCGGGTGCGGTGCTGGCCACGACGACCTCCAGCCTGCCGGTCATCGAGTGCGCCCAGGCCAGCGGCCGGCCCGCCGACGTGGTCGGCCTGCACTTCTTCAACCCGGCGCCGGTCATGAAGCTGGTCGAGGTGGTCTCCACGATCGCCACGGCGCCCGACGTCGCGGCCACCGGCCACGCCGTCTGCGAGCGGCTGGGCAAGCACGCGGTCTCGTGCACCGACCGGGCGGGCTTCATCGTCAACGCGCTGCTCTTCCCGTACCTGAACGACGCGGTGAAGATGCTCGAGGCGCACTACGCGACCGCCGACGACATCGACGCCGCGATGAAGGTCGGCTGCGGCTACCCGATGGGCCCGTTCGAGCTGCTGGACGTCGTCGGCCTCGACGTCTCCCTGGCGATCGAGCGGGAGCTCTACACCGAGTTCCGCGAGCCCGGCTTCGCCCCGGCCCCGCTGCTCGAGCACCTGGTCACCGCCGGCTACCTCGGCCGCAAGACCGGTCGCGGGTTCCGGGACCACGCCACCCGCTGACCCGCCACCCGCTGACCCGCCACCCGCTGACCCGCCACCCGCTGACCCGCTCCCCCGGTGCCCCGGCGGAACGCGAGGAAGGGGCCCCGGCCGACCGGCCGGGGCCCCTCCTCCCGTCCCGCCGACCCGGTGGAGGAGGCCGCCGACGGCGACTGGGTGGTCCGCCCGGTGACCGGCTCGGCGACGGGCAAGACCTACCGCTGCCCGGGCTGCGACCAGGAGATCCGGCCCGGGACGCCGCACGTGGTCACCTGGGCCGCGTTCACCCGGGACTCCGACCTCGAGCCCTGGGACACCGCCAGCGCCGCGGACGACCGCCGGCACTGGCACACCGCGTGCTGGCGGGCCCGCGCCCGCCGGAGATGAAGGACCTCCTCCCCCCCCACCGCTCGCAGGCTCGCGGCGGGCCCCTGCGGGAGGCCACAGGGCGTCAGGGCGCCGTGACCGCGGTGACCACGACGTTGTCGGCGTAGCTGCCCCGTGCGCGGTCGAACGGGCCGCCGCAGGTCACCAGCCGCAGCACGGCCCCGGGGACCGGCCCGTAGACCTCCGCGGTGGGGAAGGCCGCCTTCGGCACCCGGGTGGTGGCGGTGACCGTGAAGCGGATCGTGCTGCCGTCGGCGCGGTCGACGAGCACCTCGTCGCCGGGGGCCAGCTCGCGCAGCCGCCAGAACACCGCCGGGCCGGCGGCGGAGTCCACGTGCCCGGCCACCACCGCGGGCCCCACGGCCCCGGGTGCCGGGGCGCCGGTGTACCAGCCGGCCCGGTCGGCGACGGCGGGCGGGGCCAGCGTCCCAGCGCCGTCCAGCCCCACGGGGTCCAGCGGCGCGTCGACGGCGATCCCCGGGATCCGCAGCCGGACGGGCACCGCCCCCGCGGTCCCGGGGTCGGCGCGGACGACGGGCGCCGTCCCCTCGTCCGCCGTGCCGGCGGTGACCGTCCCACCGGCGGCGACGCCCCCGACCGGGACGACGGACGCGCCCGCAGCCTCCAGCACGGGCCGCACGGTCAGCCCACCGCCGGGCCGGTCGAGGACCAGCAGCGACCACGCCGAGCCGGCGGCCAGGTCGACCGGCACCTCGCTCGGCGTCCCGTCGGAGGTGACCTGCAGGGTCGTCGTCCCCGCGGGGACCTCGGCCCAGCCGGAGGTCCGGGCGAACGCCAGGCCGGTGGCCACCGGCACCCCGCCGGCCGTGACGTCGAGCGACGGGGCGTCCGCCGCGGCGGCCACCACCCGCACCCGCACCCGGCCGGCCGGGGGCGGGGCGGCGTCCCCGGCCAGGACGTCGAGCCGGAGGTCGTCGAAGGGACCGGACACGGCGACCGTGCGGACGCCGCCGGCGGGCACGTCGACCGCCACCGACAGCAGCGCCGGGGTCCGGGGGCCCGCACCCGCGGCGCGCAGCGCCACCGCGTACGAGCCCGCCGGGAGCGGCCGGGGGTCGGTCACGACCCCGTAGGCCAGCGCGTCGGCGGTCCCCACCGGGTCCCCCCCGCCGATCGGGCCGATCGAGACGTCGACGGTCGGGGTGTCGGGGGAGAGGTGGGCCAGCCGCAGCCAGCCCTCACCGGCGCCCGGTCGCCCCTCCGGTGCGGCGCCGGCCGGCGTCGCACCGGTCAGGACCCCGCCCACCACCGCCACGAGGACGACCAGCACCCGGACCCACGGACCCACGTTCCCCCCAGACGTCGTCGGCCGTCCCCCTTCCGCGCACGGCGTGCGGCCGGTACCCACCCGGCGCACCGCGGCGCCGGGCCGACCCGGCGCCGCCGGTGCTCAGCGGCGGCCGCTGACCGGCTCGCTCCCCGAGTCCGACGCGTCGGGACGGACGGCGGGCTGGACGAGCGTGGGCGGCCCCTGCTCGGGGGGCGCCGCGTCGCCGGCCGTGGCCCCGGGGTCGACCGGGCGGATCTGCTGGGTCTGCTGGGGGGAGGGAGCCGGGGGGATGACCGCCTGCTGGGTGGGCGCGTCGGCGCGCACCGGGGGGCGGGTGGGCTGCCGGGCCGCGGCGGCCTCGCCCGCCCCGGGGCTCGGCCCGTCACCGGGGTGGACCGCGTGCCGCGGCCCGGTCGGGGCCGGGGAGGCCTCCTGGGGGCCGGTGGAGGTCTGCGCGCGCTGCGGCCGGGTCTGCGGCCCGGCGACCTCCGGCGGGCGCAGGGCCTCCGGCGGGCGGGCGGCCTCCGTCGGGCGCACGGTCTCCGGCGGGCGGGGGGCCTCGGGCTGGCCGGCCTCGCCGGCCGCGGGCACGGGCGGGCGACCCGCGGCCGGCTCCGGGCGGCGGTCGCCGAGGTCGGGCAGCCCGTCGAGGACGCGGCGGGCGTCGGCCAGCCGGCCCAGGAGCTCGTCGCGGACGGCGCGGATCGCCGCCGCGGCCGCCTCGGCCTCGCTGACCACCCGGGCGGCGTGCTCCTCGGCGGCGCTGATCCGCTGCCGAGCGCGCTCGGCGGAGGTCCGCTCGCGCTCCTCCTCCAGGCGCGCGGTCTCCTGGCGGCGGGCGCGCTGGGCGATCTCGAAGTCCTCCTCGACCTTCGTCCGCCGGGCCTGGGACTCCGCGTCGAGCCGGTTGGCCTTCTCCTGCGCCTTGGTGACCAGCTCGTCGGCGCGGATCTGCGCCTTGCTGGCGATCTGCTCGGCGTTCTGCCGGGCCTCGGCGATCATGCGCTCGACCTCGGCCTGGCCGGCGGCGTGCCGCTCGAGCATGGCCCGTTCCTCGGCGGCGGTCTGCTCGCGCAGCGCCTGGGCCTCCTCCTCGGCCGTGCGCCGGATGTCGGCGGCCTCCTCCTCCGCGAGCCGCAGCATGTGGGAGATGCGCTCGCTCATGCCCTCGAAGGTGGCCGGGCCCGACGAGGCCGCCTTGCGCCGCAGCTGGTCGAGCTCCCCGTGCAGGGCCGACAGCTGCCCGGCGAGGTCCGCGGCCCGCCCCATGGCGGCGTCCCGGTCGGCCAGCGCGACCCGGATGTCGGCGTCGAGCCGTTCGATCGTCTCGGCCACCTGGTGCCGGTCGTAGCCCCGCAGCACCACGTCGAACGAGTGCTGGGCCTCACGCATGGGCACCGGGTCACGGCGCGGATCGGTCATGCTCTCATCCTCGCAGAGTCGATCGCGGCGGGTGCCCGGCGAGGCTACTGCGCCGCAGGGCGGTCCCCGCCCTCCGGGGGAGCGTGCCACGGGGTCGCCCGGCAGCGCGCGACCCCGCCGGGGAGCCCGGCGAGGTCGCGGTGGGTGCTGCGGTGGCGCGGCGCGCTCACACTCCCCGGAATCGGTTGATCGCGGAGAGGTGCCGCTCGCGCTTGGCGGTGTCCTTGACGCCGAGGCCTTCCTCGGGGGCGAGGGTCAGGACGCCGACCTTGCCCTGGTGCAGGTTGCGGTGGACGTCGTAGGCGGCCTGGCCGACCTCGTCCATCGGGTAGACCTTCGACAGGGTCGGGTGCACCAGGCCCCGGTCGATGAGCCGGTTGGCCTCCCACGCCTCCTTGTAGTTGGCGAAGTGGCTGCCGACGATCCGCTTGAGGTTCATCCACAGGTAGCGGTTGTCGTACTGGTGCAGGTACCCGCTGGTGGAGGCGCAGGTCACGATGGTGCCGCCCTTCTTGGCGACGTAGACCGAGGCGCCGAAGGTCTCCCGGCCCGGGTGCTCGAAGACGATGTCGGGGTCGTCCCCGCCGGTCAGCTCGCGGATGCGCTTGCCGAAGCGCTGCCACTCCTTGGGGTCCTGGGTGTCCTCGTCCTTCCAGAACCGGTAGCCCTCGGCGGAGCGGTCGATGACCAGCTCGGCGCCCATCGAGCGCACGATGTCGGCCTTCTCGGGGCTGGAGACCACGCAGACCGGGATCGCGCCGCCGTTGAGGGCCATCTGGGTGGCGTAGGACCCCAACCCGCCCGACGCCCCCCAGATGAGGACGACGTCGCCCTGCTTCATGCCCGCGCCGTTGCGGGAGACCAGCTGCCGGTAGGCGGTGGAGTTGACCAGCCCCGGGGAGGCGGCCTCCTCCCACGACAGGTGCGCCGGCTTGGGCATCAGCTGGTTGCTCTTGACCAGCGCCAGCTCCGCCAGGCCGCCGAAGTTGGTCTCGAAGCCCCAGATCCGCTGCTGCGGGTCGAGCATCGTGTCGTCGTGGCCGGCGTGGTCCTCCAGCTCGACCGACAGGCAGTGCGCCACCACCTCGTCGCCGGGCTTCCAGGTGTTCACCCCGGGACCGGTCCGCAGCACGACCCCGGCCAGGTCCGAGCCGACCACGTGGTAGGGCAGGTCGTGCCGCTTGGCCAGGTCGTGCAGCCGGCCGTAGCGCTCCAGGAACCCGAAGGTCGACACCGGCTCGAAGATCGACGTCCAGACGGTGTTGTAGTTCACCGACGAGGCCATCACCGCCACGATGGCCTCACCGGGGCCCAGCTCCGGGGTGGGCACCTCCTCCACGTGCAGCGCCTTGCGGGGGTCCTTGTCCCGGGTGGCCAGGCCCTCGAACATGTCCTGCTCGTCCTTGCGCACCAGCACCCCCCGGTAGGACTCCGGGACCGGCAGCCCGGCCAGGGCGTCGAGCTGGTCGCTGAGGATGGCGTCCCTGATGTCGTCCACGTGGTCTCCCGGGTCTTCGTCGGCTCGTGAGGCGGTGCGGTTGGCGCAGGATGTTACCGGCGGGTAGCCGCGGTGCCAGCTGCCCGTCCGGAGGGTTGGTCAGTGACCCGACCGGGCGGGTTCCACGAGCTCGACCAGGACGCCGCCGGCGTCCTTGGGGTGCACGAAGTTGACCCGGCTGCCGGCCGTGCCGCGCTTGGGCGTGTCGTACAGCAGCCGAAGCCCGCGCTGCCGGAGGGTCTCGGCGACCGCCTCGACGTCGTCCACCCGGAACGCGAGCTGCTGGAGGCCCGGGCCGGAGCGGTCGATGAACCTCGCGATCGTGGACTCCGGGGTCAGGGGTGCGAGCAGCTGGATCCGGGTCTCGCCGTCGCCGACGGCGAGCATCGCCTCGCGCACGCCCTGCTCCTCGTTGACCTCCTCGTGCACCGAGCGCACCTCGAAGGCCCGGGCGTAGAACGCCAGGGCCTCGTCGAGGTCCGGGACGGCGATCCCCACGTGGTCGATCGTCGTGAGCAGGCCGGCGGGCAGGCGGGTGCGGGCGTCGTCGGTCACGGACGGAGTGTGGCCCAAGACGTCTGGGACGTCATCACGGTGTGGCGGGGGTCACGCGGCCGCCGGACGGCCGCGGTGTGCTCCGCGTCACGGTCGTCGACCGCGCGGTGGGCCCCGCCTATCCTCGGGGGGATCGACGCCGCGTCCCGTCGCGGCCGTCCCCACCCGGTCGCCAGTGCCGGCGGCCCCGGTACAGGAGGCTCGATGTCCCGCTCGGTCATCGTCAGCGGCGCCCGCACCCCGATGGGTCGCCTGCTCGGCTCGCTCAAGGACTTCTCCGCCGCCGACCTCGGTGGCGTGGCGATCAAGGCGGCCCTGGAGCGCGCGGGCCTCTCCGGCGACCAGGTCGACTACGTGATCATGGGGCAGGTCATCCAGGCCGGGGCCGGGCAGAACCCGGCCCGCCCCGCCGCGGTCGCCGGTGGCATCCCCATGTCGGTGCCGTCGTTCACGCTCAACAAGGTGTGCCTGTCCGGCCTCGACGCCATCGCGCTGGCCGACCAGCTCATCCGGGCCGGCGAGTTCGAGATCGTGGTCGCCGGCGGCATGGAGTCGATGACCCAGGCCCCGCACCTGCTGCCCACCTCGCGCACCGGCACCAAGTACGGCGACGCCACGCTGGTGGACTCGATGGCCCACGACGGGCTCTCCGACACCTTCGACCAGGTCGCCATGGGGGTCCTGACGGAGCGGGCCAACGGCCGCTACGAGCTGACCCGCGAGGAGCAGGACGCCTTCGCCGCGGCCAGCCACCAGAAGGCCGCCGCCGCGCAGAAGAACGGCCTCTTCGACGACGAGATCACCCCCGTGCTGATCCCGCAGCGCAAGGGCGACCCGATCGAGTTCCGCGAGGACGAGGGCATCCGCGCCGACACCACGGCCGAGACCCTGGCCAAGCTCAAGCCGGCCTTCGGCAAGGACGGCACGATCACCGCGGGGTCGGCCTCGCAGATCTCCGACGGCGCCTGCGCGGTCGTGGTCATGAGCGCCGAGAAGGCCGCCGAGCTGGGGCTGACCCCGCTGGCCGAGATCGGCGCGCACGGCGTGGTCGCCGGCCCCGACGCCACGCTGCAGAGCCAGCCGTCCCGGGCGATCCAGAAGGCCTGCGCGCGCGAGGGCATCGACCCGGCCGACCTCGACCTCGTGGAGCTCAACGAGGCCTTCGCCGCGGTCGGCATCGTCTCCACCCGCGAGCTGGGCATCGACCCCGAGAAGGTCAACCCCAACGGCGGCGCGATCGCCCTGGGCCACCCGATCGGCATGAGCGGCGCCCGCATCGTCCTGCACCTGGCCCTCGAGCTCGGCCGCCGCGGCGGGGGCGTCGGCGCCGCCGCGCTCTGCGGCGGCGGCGGGCAGGGGGACGCGCTGGTCCTCCGGGTCCCCGCCCGCGGGTGACCGACCCGCTCCAGGACGCAGCCGGCCCCGCCTCCCACCCCGGGAGGCGGGGCCGGCGCGCGGTGGACGCCGGTGACCTCGTCGAGCGCGCCCGCCGCGGCGAGGCCCGCGCCGTCGCGCGGCTCATCTCGGTCGTCGAGGACGCAGGCCCGGCGGTGCGCGAGGTCGCGGCCGCCCTCACGCCGCACGGCGGCCGCGCCCAGGTCGTCGGCCTGACCGGTGCCCCCGGTGTCGGCAAGTCGACGACGACGGCGGCCCTGGTGCGGGCGCTGCGGCAGGCCGGCCGGCGCGTCGGCGTCCTGGCGGTCGACCCGTCGTCCCCCTTCTCCGGCGGCGCGCTGCTCGGCGACCGGGTGCGCATGCAGCAGGCGGCCGGCGACGACGGCGTCTACATCCGCTCGATGGCCACCCGCGGCCACCTCGGGGGCCTGGCCGTGGCCACCCCGCTGGCGCTGCGCGTGCTGGACGCCGCAGGCTGCGACGTGGTGCTGGTCGAGACGGTGGGCGTGGGGCAGTCCGAGCTCGACGTCGCCTCGCTGGCCGACACCACCGTCGTCCTGCTCGCCCCCGGCATGGGCGACGGCATCCAGGCGGCCAAGGCCGGCATCCTCGAGGTGGCCGACGTCCTGGTGGTCAACAAGGCCGACCGGGAGGGCGCGGACCGGACGGTGCGGGACCTGCGGGCGATGACCCGGCTGGGCAGCGGCGCCGACCGGCCGGAGGGGTGGCGGCCGCCCGTGTGCCGCACCGTCGCGGTCCGGGAGACCGGCAGCGGGGTCGAGGCGGTGCTCGACGCGGTCGCCGCGCACCGGGGCTGGCTCGCCGCCTCGGGGGAGGGGCACCGCCGGCGCACGCGGCGGGCCGAGCGGGAGGTCGAGGCGGTGGCCCTCGACGGCCTCCGGCGGCGGATGGGGGAGGTCCGCGGGTCCGCCGCGCTGCACGCCCTCGCCGAGCGGGTGGTGGCGGGGGAGACCGACGCCTACCGCGCGGCCGACGATCTGGTCGCGCGGCTCTGACCCCTGCCGGGGCAGGATGTCGGGGTGAACGGGAAACCGGACGCCGTCGTCGTCGGAGCCGGGCCCAACGGCCTGGCCGCCGCCCTCCGGCTGGCCGCGGCCGGGCTGCGGGTGCAGGTGGTCGAGCAGGCCGACCGGCCGGGTGGCGGCATGCGCACCGAGGAGCTGATCCGCTCCGGTGTCCGGCACGACGTCTGCTCGACGGTGCACCCGATGGCCGCGGCGTCCCCCTTCTTCGAGGAGTTCGACCTGCCCGGCCGCGGGGTCCGGCTGGTCCACCCGGAGATCTGCTACGCGCACCCGCTCGACGGCGGCCGGGCCGCGGTCTCCCGGCACTCGCTGGCCGCGACCGCGGCGGGGCTCGGCGCCGACGGGCCGGCCTACGAGCGGCTGTTCGGCCCCCTGGTCGAGCACGCCGACGACGTCATCGACTTCTTCCTCACCAGCCGGCTGCGCCGGCTGCCCACCCGCAGCATCGGCGCCATCACGCGGTTCGGGCTCGAGGCGCTGCCCAACGTGCGCTGGCTGGCCCGGCGGTACTTCGACGGCGAGGAGGGCCAGGCCCTCATCGCCGGGGCCGCCGCGCACGGCATGCTCGACCTGTCGCGGCCGCTGACCGCCGGCCTCGGCATGGTCCTGGGCATGCTGGCCCACCACGGGGGCTGGCCGCTGGTGGAGGGCGGCTCCCAGGCGCTCGCCGACGCGATGGTCACCGCGCTGGAGCAGCAGGGCGGCGAGGTCGTCACCGGGCACCTGGTCACCGACCTGCGGGAGTTCGAGGGGGTCCCGGCCGTGCTGCTGGACACCTCGCCCCGCGCCTTCGTCGCGATGGCCGGGGACCGGGTGCACGAGGGCTACCGGCGGTGGGTGGGCCGCTACCGGCACGGCCCCGGGGTCTTCAAGATCGACTGGATCCTCTCCGAGCCCGTGCCCTGGACCAACCCCGAGGTGCGCCGGGCCGGCACCGTGCACGTCGCCGGCACGCTGGCCGAGACGATGGCGGGGGAGGAGGGGCCCGCGCACGGCCGGGTCGTCGAGCGGCCCTACGTGCTCGCCGTCCAGCCCACCGTCGTCGACCCGACCCGCGCCCCCGGGGGCGAGCACGTGTTCTGGGCCTACGTGCACGTGCCGCACGGCTGCCCGGTGGACATGACCGAGCGGATCGAGGCGCAGGTCGAGCGGTTCGCGCCGGGGTTCCGCGACACGGTCGTCGCGCGCGCCACGAAGGACGCCACCGAGATGGAGCGGTGGAACCCCAACCACATCGGCGGCGACATCTCCAACGGCGAGGCCTCGCTCCTGCAGATGCTGGCCCGGCCGGTGCCGCGCTGGAACACCTACCGGACGCCGGTGCGCGGGGTGTACCTGGCCTCGGCGGCGACCCCGCCCGGGCCGGCCGTGCACGGCATGTGCGGGGACAACGCGGCCCGGGTCGCCCTGGCCGACGTCTTCGGGGTACGGGAGGTCCCGGCGCTGCGGCCCGCCCCGGTCTGACCCGCCGTCCCCGGCCCCCCGCGGGCGCCGCAGCCCGGGGCCGCGAGCGGGCCGGCACGTAACCTGTCGGACCATGAGCCGACCGCTGGGGCTGCCGTTCGACCCCATCGAGCGCGCCGGCGAGACCTGGGAGCAGCGCTTCGGCCCCGCGGCCGCCATGCGCGCGGCCACGTCGGTGTTCCGGGTCCAGCAGATCCTGCTGGCCCGCTTCGACGCCGCCCTGCGGCCGCACGGGCTCACCTTCGCCCGCTACGAGGTCCTGGTGCTGCTCACCTTCAGCCGAACCGGGGAGCTGCCGCTCAAGGTGATCGGCAGCCGGCTCATGGTGCACCCGACCAGCGTCACCAACGCCATCGACCGGCTCGTGGCCGCCGGCTACGTCGAGCGCCGGCCCAACCCGGCCGACGGGCGCGGCGTCCTGGCCAGGATCACCGAGCGCGGGCGCGCCGTCGTCGAGGAGGCGACCGCCGCGCTCACCGGGCTGGACTTCGGGCTGGGGGACCTGGCCGAGAACGAGCTCGACACGCTCTTCGGCATCCTGCGGCGGGTGCGCCTGGCCGCCGGCGACGTCGCCGACGCCGCCCCGCCGGCCGGGGCGACACCCCGGGCGGACCCGCGCAGCGCGGTGGGATGATCGAGGTCATGCAGCCGACCCGCCCCGGACGTCCAGACCCGCGCGCGCAGGCCCAGCAGGCGCAGATGGCCGCCGCCATGGCCGGTGCCGTCGACCTCGCCGCGGTCAAGGCCCGGTCCGAGGCCGCGGCCCGGGCCCAGTCCGCGCCGCCGCCCGCAGCCGGCGGCCCGGCCGGCGCCCCCGGCTCCGCGGTCGTCGACGTGACCGAGGCGACCTTCCAGACCGAGGTGCTCGACCGCTCGTTCCAGGCCCCGGTCGTCCTCGACCTCTGGGCCGAGTGGTGCGGCCCCTGCAAGCAGCTCTCCCCGGTGCTCGAGCGGCTGGCCGCCGAGGGCGGCGGGTCCTGGGTCCTGGCCAAGGTCGACGTCGACGCCAACCCGGCGCTCGCCCAGGGCCTGCGGGTCCAGGGCATCCCCGCGGTCAAGGCCGTCTGGCAGGGGCAGCTGGTGGCCGAGTTCACCGGCGCGATCCCCGAGGAGCAGGCCCGCCAGTTCGTCACCGAGCTGGTCCGCGCCACGACCGGCGGCGCCGTCCCCGGCGGGGAGGCCGGTCCGGCCGAGGCCGAGGACCCGCGGCTCGACGTCGCCGAGTCGGCGCTGGAGCGCGGTGACCTGGCCGCGGCCGAGGCCGCCTACCAGGCCATCCTCGACGCCGAGCCCGACCACCCCGTGGCCGGGCTGGCCCTGCGGCAGGTGCAGCTGTTCCGGCGCGCGGACGCCGCCGGCCCCGACGCGCTGGCCGCGGCCGACGCCGCTCCGGACGACGTCGCCGCGCAGACCCGCGCGGCGGACTTCCTGCTCGGCACCGGGGACGTCGAGGGCGCCTTCGCCCGGCTGCTCGACGTGGTGCGGCGGACCGCCGGGGACGACCGCGACGAGGCGCGCAGGCACCTGGTGGAGCTGTTCGGCGTGGTCGGGGACCAGGACCCCCGCGTGGCCGACGCGCGGCGGGCCCTCACCCTCGCGCTCTACTGAAAGGACCCCCCTGCCCCCCGCCGCTCGCGAGCTCGCGGCGGGGCCCTGCAGGGGGGCCACGTCCTCCCCGCGCCTCGCAGGCTCGGCGCGGGCGCCTGCGCCGGTCCTCGGCTCAGACGCCTGCGCCGGTCCTCGGCTCAGACGCCTGCGCCGGTCCTCGGCTCAGACGCCGACGTCGCAGGCGGACGGCCCCTGGAAGAAGCCGTTCCGGAACAGGTCGACCAGGCCGAAGCCGGTGAGCTCGACCGCGGGGACGACCGCCGGGTCGTTGCCGTAGGCGAGGAGGAACTGCACGCTCTCGTCGACGTCGCCCGGGGAGATGTCGGCGGAGGTGAGGGTGCCGTCGGAGAACACCGCGGAGAACCAGCCGGTCAGGCAGACCGCCGACCGGACGGCGTCCTCGTCGTCGGTCGACAGCCCCAGCTGGTCGCGTGCGGCGAGGGCGTAGGGCAGCGAGACCGCGGTGATGACGGCGTAGTCCGCCCCGCCGAGCTCCTCGTACACGGGCCCGGCGAGGTCCTCGACGTCGAAGCCCACCACCGCCTCGTCCGGGCAGTACACGAGGTCGAGGTCCGCCGGCGCGCACCCGGGGGGCCCGCCGCGGAAGGCCTCGAGGTCGGGGGGCTGGAACGTCTCGCCGAAGACCTGGTCGAAGGCGAGGGTCCAGAACTCCGGCAGGGCCGTGCCGGCGATGTCCAGCGTCTCGGCGAACGGGGCGTTGCCGCCGCTGGCGAGGTCCCGCGGGTCGTCGAAGGCGCTCTGGGTGAAGGGCCGTTGCGCGGAGAAGTTGTCCCGGCAGGCGGTGGGGCCGGCCTCGAAGCCCTCCTGGAAGGCCGAGACGCGGTCGAAGTAGGACCCGTGCGCGGCCTCCACGGTGATGCCGGTGCCCACCGGGTCCCGCAGGAGCAGGTATCCGCGCAGCACCTCGTCGAGCTCGGGCGCCCGGATCTGGCTGAACTCCGCCTCCCCGTCGGCCACCCACCCGGTCCAGGCCCCGGCCAGGCAGTCGGCCTGGGTCTCGACGGAGATGGAGTAGTCGGGGTAGCCCACCCGGGCCTGGACGGCGTGCCCGAACTCGTGGGCCATCACCAGGGCCGGGATGAACCGGCCGTACCCCTCGGCCAGCTCGGTCAGGAATGCCCGGTCGTAGCTGATCGCGTCGGAGTTGGGCACGTTGGGCGCCTGGCAGTAGAACGCGTTGCCCTCCACCTCGGCGGGGTCCGCGCCGCAGCCGATCCCCTGCGGGTAGGCGGCCGGGTCGACGTCGCCCGGGTCGACGCTGAAGTAGCCGCCCTGCAGCGGCACGAAGTCCTGCCCCCAGACCGCCGGGAGCTGGACCGCCCAGTAGGCCTCCAGGTCGGCCAGCGCGTTGCGGGCCTGCACGTCGATCGACCCCTCCCCCGCACCGGTGATGCCGACCGCGTCGGGGTCGACGTCCGGCTGCGGGGCCTGCCCGGGCGTGGCCCGGCCGACGATGACCACCGAGCAACCGGTGACCAGCAGCAGGACGGCCGCGGCCACCAGGGCCGCGGCCGCTCGACACGGTGGGTGCGCAGGCATCTCGGGCCCGATCGTCGCACCGCCGCGCCGCCCCCGCCGCCCGGGCGGGTCAGACCCCCAGGTCGCAGGCGGTACCGCCCTGCAGGAACCCGTCCCGGAAGGCGCCGACGAGCTCGAAGCCGGACAGCTCCACGTTGGGCAGCACGGAGTCGTCCTGCCCGTGGCCGAGGAGGAACAGGATCGCCTCGTCGACGTCGCCGGGGGACAGCTGGGTCCCCTCGAAGTCGCCGTCGAAGAACCGGGCGGCGTACCAGCCGGTCAGGCAGACCGTCGAGACGGTGCCGGCGCTGTCGTCGGTGGACAGCCCGAGCTGCGCCCGCGCCGCCTGGGCGTAGGGCAGCGAGATCGCGGTGGCCACCGCGAAGTCGCCGAACTCCTGGTAGGCGGGCAGGAGCAGGTCGGTCTCGTCGGCGTAGACGGTCGAGTCCGCGGCGCAGTAGCCCAGGTCCCGGTCCTCGGCACCCATGTCACCGCACGCGGGGGCGGTGCCGTCGAAGGGCTCGACGGCCGGGGCGTCGAAGGCGGCGCCGCTGACCTGCGGGAACCACGAGTCGTAGAAGGCCGGCAGGGTCAGGTCGACGATCTGCTGGATCTCCTCGTACGCGGCGTTGCCCTCGGTGGCCTCCTCCGTCTCGTCGAACTCGGCGGCCGTGAACACGCGCCCGGGGCCGAACTCGTCGCGGCAGGTACCGACACCGCCGGTGTACCCGGCGTAGAAGCCGGAGACGCGGTCGAAGCCCGATCCGTGGGCGCCCTCGGCCGTCTCGTCGGTGAGCCCGACCGGGTCGCGAAGCTCGATGAAGCCGAGCAGGACGTCGTCGAGCTCGGAGACCCGCAGCGCGACGTGCTCGGCGTTGCCGTCGACGACCCAGCGGGTGAACGCGCCGGCGAAGCAGTCGGCCTGCGTCTCGTCGCGGATCGTCACCTCGCTGAAGCCGAACCGGCCCTGCATGGCGTGGCCGAACTCGTGGGCCATCACCGCCGGTCCGAGGAAGCGGCCGTGCAGCTCACCGAGCTCCTCCAGCAAGGAGCTGTCGTAGACGATGACGTCGCAGTTCAGCTCGTAGAAGGCGTTGCCCTCCACCTCCGCCGGGTCGATGGGCAGCCGGGCGCAGCCGACCCCGGTCGGGGGGTAGAGGCTCTCGTCGATGTCGTCGGCGTCGACGGAGAAGTAACCACCCTGCAGAGGGGTCAGCGGCTCGCCGTAGAACTCGGGGTAGGCCTGCTCCCAGAAGGTGGTGAGGTCGGCCAGCGCGTTGCGCGCGTAGCGGTCGATGTCGCTGTCGGTGGCCCCGGTGACGAGGAACTCCTCGGCCGTCACGTCGGTGACCGGGCGGGCCGCGGAGGCGGTCCCGGTGACCGTGGTGGAGCAACCTGCGAGCAGCACGCTGCCCACGGCGGCCGCGGCGATCGCGCGGCTCAGGACATGCCTCATGGAGCCTGGTTCCCTCGGGTCGGACGGTGCCGCCGCGCACCGGCGGCGGGCGGAGCCGGCACATGATGCCCGCTGCCCGCCCGTCGAGGGGTGTTTCGCCACGTCGCGGTCCGATGAGTTCGTCAGCCCGCCGTGACCGGCTGCTCACGCGCAGGTCCCCGGGGGGGGGGGGGGGGGGGGGGGGGGGGGGGGGGGGGGGGGGGGGGGGGGGGGGGGGGGGGGAGGTCCGGGGGCGGCGGGGGGGGGGCGGGGGTGGGGGGGTCGTCGCTGCGGGGTGTGCGTG
>NZ_JBJGYK010000019.1:0-102191 GCF_054049955.1 Geodermatophilus sp. SYSU D00758 | reverse complement strand
GCCCCCCCCCCCCCCCCCCCCCCCCCCCCCCCCCCCCCCCCCCCCCCCCCCCCCCCCCCCCCCCCCCCCCCCCCCCCCCCCCCCCCCCCCCCCCCCCCCCCCCCCCCCCCCCACGACCAGCTCACCTGATCACGGGCGGGCAGGGCGCCGTCAACGGGCGGCGAGCAGGACCGCCTCGAGCTCCCGCGGCAGGCCCGGGCGGGGCAGCCGGTGCGGCGGCTCGGGCAGGGTGTCGACCGTCTGCAGCCACGCCCAGGTGTCGGCCACCGTCTCCCGCAGCGGGCGGCTGGGCAGGCCGAGCTCGCGGGCGCGGGTGGTGTCGACGTCCCACGCCGTCCGCGCCGTCCCCCGCGGCAGCCACAGCGGCAGGTGCACCCACGGCTCCACCCCGGCCGCGAGCAGCTCCTCCTCGGGAACCGGTACCCAGTCGGCGTCCCCGCCGGTGACCTCGCGGCACAGCTCCAGCAGCCCGCCCAGCGTTGCCATCCCGGCCGGGCCGGTCGCGTTGACCGCCCCGGCCCGCCCGGCGGCGGCCGCGTCGACCAGCCAGCCGGCCAGGTCGCGCGCGTCGACAGCGGCGATCGGCTGGTCCAGCGCGTCCGGGACGACGACCGGCCCACCGGCCGCGATCCGGCGCAGCCACCAGCCCAGCCGGTCCACGACGTCCGACGGGCCCAGGATCAGCCCGGCGCGGGCGGTGAGGAAGCGGCCGGGGTGCGCCGCGGCCAGCACCCGCTCCGCCTCGGCCTTGACCGGGCCGTACTCTTCGGCGTCGCTGTCCCAGGTCGGCTCGCCGTCCTCGGGGCCGATCGGCCCCGGCGGCCAGCCGGCGTAGGCGTTCAGGCTGCTGACGAACGCGTAGCCGCGGACCCCGCGCAGCGCCGCGGCGGCGTTGCGGGCCGCCGCCCGGGTCTGGCAGGACGTGTCGACGACGGCCTCGGGCAGCCAGTCACCGAGCGCAGCGGGCAGCGCCGCCGGGTCGTCGCGGTCACCGTGCAGGGCGCGGGCACCGGCGGGCGGGGCGCCCGAGACGCCCCTCGTGAAGGTCGCCACCTCGTGCCCGCGGTCCAGCGCCGCCGCGACGACGTGCCGGCCGAGGAAGTGGGTGCCGCCGAGGACGAGCAGTCGCATGGGAGCACCCCAGCCGAGCACCCGCCCCGCCGTCCAGCCGGTTCGCCGACGGCGCAAGGCCGCCCCTGCAGCGGCCCACCCCCGGAGGGGGCTGCTTCAGACCGCCCGGGACTCCACCTGCGCGACGACGTGCGGCACGGGCGCGGTGCGCGCGGCCGCGAGCACCAGCTGCGGCGAGCGCGGCAGGTTGCGGCGGGTGCACAGGCGCAGCGCCCGCGAGCCGGTGATGACGTCGGTCTCCGGCGGGACGACGAGGAGGTTGCCGCGCCGGTTGCCGCCGGCCCAGCTCAGGCACACCAGGTTCGGGTCCATGCTGCGGAACCCTCCGGTGCGCACCACCCGGCCGTTGACGACCACCTTGCGCGGCGCGGGCAGCCACGGCTCGATGGGGTGGGTGAACCGCTCGACCCGGATCCCGTGGCGCTCCAGGGCCGCCACGAGCTCCGGGACCTCGACGGCGAGGTCGCGGCTGCGGGGGAACCAGGCCCCGTCGAAGGCCGCCTCCCCGGCACCCGCATCGCTGCGCACGCTCACCCGGACGTCGATCCCGCCGCGGAAACCGCCCGGCACCTGCGCACTGCTCATCGAGGTCCGCCCTCTCCTTCTCCGCTCCCGGGGCCGCGGGGAGACGACCCCGTCCGACCGTAGGCGGGGGGCACCGGGGCACCCGGCGAGCCGGGACCGGGCGGGTCGCCGTCCTCCGGCTCGTCATCACGTCCGGTCACGGTTCGGTCACGACGCCCCGGCCGGTCGGCGGTCGGTCAGTGCCCCGGGCTCGAGGACCGTGGTGTCGCCGTGACGGCGCCTCCCGGCCTCCTGGCAGGGGCGCGAGGAGGCCCTCCCTCAGACCTTGGGCTTCCGGTTGCGGGACTTGGCCCGCTCCGTCTGGTCGAGGATCACCTTGCGGACGCGCACGGCGGCCGGGGTGACCTCCACGCACTCGTCCTCGGCGCAGAACTCCAGGGCCTGCTCCAGGTTCAGGATCCGCGGCGGCACCAGGCGCTCGAGCTCCTCCGCGGTGGAGGACCGCATGTTGGTGAGCTTCTTCTCCTTGGTGATGTTGACGTCCATGTCGTCGGGGCGGGAGTTCTCGCCGACGATCATGCCCTCGTACACCTCGGTGCCCGGCGCGACCATGAGGGAGCCGCGCTCCTGCAGGGAGAACATCGCGTACGACGTCGCCACCCCCTGCCGGTCGGCCACGAGCGAGCCGGTCGGCCGGGCGCGCATCTCGCCGGTCCAGGGCTCGTAGCCCTCGAGGTTGTGGTTGAGGACGCCGGTCCCGCGGGTCTCGGTGAGGAACTCGGTCCGGAACCCGATCAGCCCGCGGGACGGGACGACGTACTCCATCCGCGCCCAGCCGGTGTCGTGGTGGACCAGGTTCTCCATGCGGCCGCGCCGGGTGGCCAGCGCCTGGGTCAGGGTGCCGACGTACTCGCCGGGGGTGTCGATGGTGACCCGCTCGACCGGCTCGTGCAGCTTCCCGTCGATCTCCTTGGTGACGACGGTCGGCCGGCCGACGGTCAGCTCGAACTCCTCGCGGCGCAGCTGCTCGACGAGGATCGCCAGCGCGAGCTCGCCGCGGCCCTGCATCTCCCAGGTGTCGGGCCGCTCGGTGGGCAGCATCCGCACGCTGACGTTGCCGACCAGCTCCTGGTCGAGCCGGTTCTTGATCAGGCGGGCGGTGAGCTTCTTGCCCGAGCGACCCGAGATCGGCGAGGTGTTGATGCCGATGGTGATCGAGATCGACGGCTCGTCGACGGTGAGCGGGGGCAGCGGCCGCGGGTCGTTCGGGTCGGCGAGGGTGTCGCCGATCATGACGTCCTCGATGCCGGCGATGGCGACCAGGTCGCCGGGACCGGCGCTCTCGGCCGGGGTGCGGGTGAGGCCCTCGGTGACCAGCAGCTCGGTGATCTTGACCCGCGAGACCGACCCGTCGGTCTTGCACCAGGCCACCTGCTGGCCGCTCTTCATCGTCCCGGAGTGGATGCGCAGCAGCGCCAGCCGGCCCAGGTACGGGGAGGCGTCGAGGTTGGTGACCTGCGCGCGCAGGGGCTCCTCGGCGTCGTAGGTCGGTGCCGGGATGGTCTCGAGCAGGGTCTGGACCAGCGGGGCGAGGTCGGGGCTGTCGGGGCTGGTGCCGTCGGCCGGCCGGGTGAGCGAGGCCTGCCCGGTCTTGCCGTTGGAGTAGACGATCGGGAACTCGAGGGCCTCGGGGTCCATGCCGTTGTCCTCGAGCAGCTCCATGAACAGCTCGTAGGTCTCGTCGACGACCTCGGCGATGCGGGCGTCGGACCGGTCGGTCTTGTTGACCACGAGGATCACCGGCAGCCGCTTGGCCAGCGCCTTGCGCAGCACGAAGCGGGTCTGCGGCAGCGGGCCCTCGGAGGAGTCGACCAGGAGGACGACGCCGTCCACCATCGACAGCCCGCGCTCGACCTCACCGCCGAAGTCGGCGTGGCCGGGGGTGTCGACGATGTTGACGGTCACGGGGTTGCCGTCGGCGTCGGCGAGCCGGATGGCGGTGTTCTTGGCCAGGATGGTGATGCCGCGCTCGCGCTCGAGGTCCATCGAGTCCATGACGCGGTCCTGGGTCGTGTCGGCGTCCGTGCCCTCGCCCTTGGCCCGGCCGAGCGCCCCGGCCTGGCGGAGGAGGGCGTCGACCAGCGTGGTCTTGCCGTGGTCGACGTGGGCGATGATCGCCACGTTGCGCAGGTCGTCGCGGGTGGGCATGCGGGAGGGCACCTCGGAGGTTTCGGGGACGCCGCGGCGTCGGCACGCGGCATCTCGGGTAACGGCCGCCGGCCCGGCGACCTTCCCAGGCTACGCGCTCAGCGAGCGGCGACCGCCGTCCGCGGGCGGTCGGCCACCGCCGAGGTGATCCCCGCGGCGGCGATCGTGACCAGGCTCACCGCGAGCCAGGCGGGCAGGCCGGCCCCCAGGGCCAGCACGTGGGCCAGGACGAACGCCACCAGGTACACCGCGCCCAGCCCTGCAGCCGTCGGGACGCCGCGCCGCCGGTACCAGAGCCAGCCGGCGGCGAGGCCGGCCGCGGCGAACACCGCGCCCCCGAGCGCCCGGACGCCCGTGCCCTGGGCGATGCCGAAGCCGGCCGCGAGGCCGACGGCGACGAGGAGGGACGACGGGAAGGTGCGCGACGACATGTCCACCAGTGTCCCAGTCGGCCGGTCAGCTGCCCCGCGGCCGCCGGCGCGGACGGGACGCCACGAGGCCGGCCCTCCGGACGTGCGCGCCCAGCCCCACGCGGACCGCGACCGCGACGAGCAGGGCCCCGGAGGCCGCGACGGCGTCGAGCGCGGGCACCGCTGCACCCAGGGCCAGCAGAGCGGCCGCCACCGCGAAGCCGGCGAGCGCGAGACCGGGCCAGGGACGGCGCAGCCGGCTCACCAGCACGGCGCGCACCGCCGGGGTGAGCCGGACGACGAACTGGCGCACGAACGCCACGGGTACCACCAGGAGCACCAGCGGCACCCACGACGCGGCCCGGGGCGCGTCCGGATCCATCCCGAAGGCCACCCCCCACACCGCGGCGAGGACGACGAGCACGCACGTCCGTGCCACGGCGTCGGCCACGACCAGGTCGAGGCTCGAGCGGCTCTGCGGGGCGGTGGGGTCTGCGCGCAGCGCGGTCGCGTAGCCCGAGGCCGCCGCCGCGAGCAGCGCGCCGCTGGCCGGGTGCGGGCCGCTCACCCGCAGCGTGGCCAGCGCGTGGTGCGCGGCGGCGCACTGGGGATCCAGCCGGAGGGCCGCGCGGAAGGCGGCCGCGGCGTCGCCGCGACGCCGCTGCTCCACGGCGACGTCCCCCACGGCCAGGTGCGCCTCGACCAGCTGCGGGTCCAGCGCGACCGCGTCCTCCGCGGCCCGGCGGGCGGCGGGGAGGTCGACGCCGTGGGCCCGAGCCGCGTCCGCGAACCGCACCCGGGGCAGTGCGGAGTGCGGGTCCGCGCGGACGGCGGCGGCAGCCGCGGCCACGGCGGCCGCGGGGTTCCCGAGCTGCTGCAGCGCGATGCTGGCCAGCCGGTGCGGCCACTCCTCGGAGGGTGCGGTCCCGGCGGCGGCCCCGGCGGCCCTCAGCGCCTCGGCCGGGTTGCCGGTGCCCAGGTGGGCGAACGCCAGGAGGCAGAGCGCCTGGACGTCCTGCGGGTCGGTCCGCAGGTACCGGGCGGCCGCTCGCACCGCCTCGTCGAACCGGCCCAGGTCGCACAGCGCCGTGATCCGGTCCAGCGACGTGGCCGCTGCCGGCCGGCTCACCACGCCCTCCGCTTGCGCAGGAACCCGGCGAGCTCGTCGTAGGTGCCGTCCTCGTCGGCGAACTCGGCGACGTTGCGCGCGGTGTCGAACCAGGGGCCGGTCGAGGGGCGGACCTCCGCGAGGGCGGCGAGCAGGTCGGGCATGCCGATCGGGCGGGCGGCCCCGGTGCGGGCGGAGTCCAGCAGGGCCCGCTCGGCCGCCACCTCGCACAGGTAGGCCAGGTCGGCTCCCGAGTACCCGTCGGTCCGCGCCGCCAGAGCGGCCACGTCGACCCCCTGGACCGGGCGGCCGTCCAGGTGGTGGCGCAGCACGGCCCGGCGCGCCTCCTCGTCCGGTGGCAGGACGAGCACCATGCGGTCGAACCGGCCGGGCCGGCGCAGGGCGACGTCGACGTCCCACGGCTGGTTGGTCGCACCGAGCACGAAGACACCGGTGTTGTCGGCGGCGACGCCGTCCATCTCGGTGAGCAGCTGGTTGACCGTCCCGCGCATGGCGGAGACGCGCTGCTGGCCGCGCTTCTGCCCGAGCGCGTCGACCTCGTCCAGGAAGATGACGCACGGGGCGTTCTCCCGCGCGTACCGGAACAGCGCGTGCACGTTGCGCTCGCTGTTCCCCAGGTACATGTCCAGCACGTCGGCCAGCGAGACCGGGATGAACCGCGCGCCGATCTCGCCCGCGACGGCGCGGGCGATGTAGGTCTTGCCGCACCCGGGTGGGCCGTAGAGGAGCAGGCCGCCGCGGGTCGACTTGCGGTAGAGCCGGCCGAGCTCGGGGTGGCGCAGCGGGGCGAGCAGGGCCGCCTCGAGCCGGGCCTTGACCGCGGTCATCCCGCCGACGTCGGCCAGCCGCAGCCCGGTCCGTTCCAGGTCGAACGGCGCGTCCTCGCAGTCGCTGAACCTCGGGGGCACGACGTCGGTCAGCTCCGCGTCCAGCCGACGCAGCACCTCGTCGTCGGACAGCACGTCCGCGGGACCGCCCCGAGCGGCCTCCCCCGCCGGGCCGATCGGCCGCCCGGTGACGAGGTCGAGGGCCTCGGCGTTCGCCGGCTCCCGCTGCAGCACGGCGGCAGCCTGCTGCACGGCCTCGTCCCGACGACCCGCCTCACCGAGCAGCCGGGCGAGGTGCAGCCGCAACTCCACGTCGTCCGGTGCGGCGGCGACGGCGGCACGCAGGCTGGCGAGCAGTCGGTCGGTCGACACGAGCGGACCCTAGGTCGGCGTCACCGGCCGGGGGGCGGTGTCCGCGGGGGATACCAGCCATCGGGGGGAGACCGGGCGCCGGACCGGGACCCGCCACCGGAGCGCCGTCGACCGGTGCCCAGGACGCGACGGAGGTCCCGGCGGGCACCGGGACCTCCGTCGTGGCCGCGCCCGGGACCGCCGGGCAGGGTGTGAGCTCTCGGTCGGCCTCCTCAGGCGGTGCGGAGCACGGCCTCGATCTCGAGCTCGATGGCGACCTTGTCGCCGACGACGACGCCGCCGCCGTCCATCGGCATCTTGATGTCGACGCCGAAGTCGTTGCGGTTGATCTCGGTGCGGGCCGAGAAGCCGGCGCGGTAGCCGCCGTAGGCGTCGGCCCCGAAGCCGTTGGGCTCGAGGGCCAGGGTCACCGGGCGGGTGTGGCCCTTGAGGGTCAGCTCGCCGTCGACGAACCAGTCGCCGCCCTCGGCGCGCACGCCGGTGGACCGGAAGGTCATCTGCGGGTGGTTGTCGACGTCGAAGAAGTCGGCCGAGCGGATGTGCGCGTCGCGCTGCTCCTGCCGGGTGTCGATCGAGGCCAGCTCGACGACGGCGGTGACGCTGTTCCGGGCCGGGTCCTCGGCGGTGACGATCTCGCCGCTGAACTCGCGGAAGTAGCCGCGGACCTTGCTGACCATCATGTGGCGGACCGAGAAGCCGACCGTCGAGTGGCCGGCGTCGATGTCCCACGTGCCGGCGACGTAGCCGGGGATCTGCGTGGCGGAGAGGGTGCTGGTCACGGTGAACCTCCAGGTAGTTGAGCGCTTGACCTTCTACTCGTCGAGAGCGTAGTTGAAGGCTTGAGTATTCCGCCAGTACCCTCGGGGCATGAGTTCGCACGCGTCCCCGGGCCCCGACGCCCCCGGCTCCCCCGCCGGGGAGCCCCGCTGGCTGGACGCCGAGGAGCAGAAGGCCTGGCGGGCGTGGCTCTACAGCACCCTGCTGCTGCAGGACCGGCTGGACCGCGAGCTCTCCCACGGCACCGGCATCTCGCACGCCTACTACGAGATCCTGGTGCAGCTGTCGGAGACGCCGGGCCGCATGATGCGGATGAGCGAGCTCGCCGACCGGTGCCTGTCGTCCCGCAGCCGGCTCTCGCACGCGGTCTCCCGGCTGGAGGAGCGCGGCTGGGTCCGCCGGCAGGTCTGCCCGGAGGACGGCCGCGGGCAGCTCGCCGTCCTCACCGACGAGGGTTTCGCCGCCCTCGAGGCCGCCGCCCCGGTGCACGTGGAGAGCGTGCGCACCCACCTGTTCGACCAGCTGACCCCCGAGCAGGTCGCGGCCATGCGGGACCTCGGGGAGACCCTGCTGCGCCACCTCTCCCCCCGCTGAGGCGTCGGGCCGGGGGGTGACCCGCGCGTCCGCCCCCGGGTGGACGACCGGGGACCGGATGCTGCCTAGGGTCGCCTGCGATGGACGGCCGGCCTCCCTTCGAGCGCCTGGAGGCGTGGTTGCGCGACCACCCCTCCGGCGTGGACGTCGCGATCGCCGCGGCCGTCTGCCTGGTCACGGTCCTGCTGCCGGCGACGGGGTCCACCGACGGCCCGCAGACCCCGGTCGGCCTGCTGCTCACCGTGCCGCTGGCCTGGCGGCGGCGGGCGCCGGTCCCCGCCGCGGCGGTGGTCGTGGGGGCCGGCCTGCTGGAGCTGGCCCTGGTCGACACCTTCCTGCCGGCCAACGTGGCGGCGCTGGTCATGGTGCACGCGCTGGCCGCGTACGCCCCGCGCTGGGCCGGCCGGGCCGGGCTGGCCGTCGGGCTGATCGGCGCGGTGCTCGCGGCGCTGCGCTACTACGCGTTCGGCGCCGCCGAGGCCACCCTCGTGTCTGCGGGGTCGATCGGGGTGGCCGTGGTGGCCGCCTGGGCGCTGGGCGACCTCCGCCGCGCCCGGCTGCGGCAGATGGACGACCTGCGCGAGCGAGCCCGGCTGCTGGAGCTGGAGCGCGACCAGGAGATGCGGCTGGCCGCCACCGCCGAGCGGGCCCGGATCGCCCGCGAGATGCACGACGTCGTCGCCCACTCCCTGTCGGTGGTCGTGGCGCAGGCCGACGGCGGCCGGTACGCCGGGCGCTCGGACCCGGCCGCCGCCCAGGGCGCGCTCGAGGCGATCGCGGCCACCGGGCGCCAGGCGCTGGCCGACATGCGCGGCCTGCTCGGCGTGCTCCGGGAGGACGGCGGGGACCGGTACGCCCCCCAGCCGGACGTCGCCGCCGTCCCCCGCCTGGTGGAGGACGTGCGGGCCAGCGGACTGGACGTCGACCTGCTCGCCGAGGGCGCGCCGCGGGAGCTGCCCGCCGGCCCGCAGCTGGCCGCCTACCGGATCGTGCAGGAGTCGCTGACCAACGTGCTCAAGCACGCCGGCCCGGCCGGCCGCGCCTGGGTGCGGCTGCACTGGCGGGACGACGCGCTCGAGGTTTCCGTCCTCGACGACGGCCGGGGGGCCGCCGCGGTGCCCCCCGACGGACCCGGGCAGGGGCTGGCCGGGATGCAGGAGCGGGCCCGGCTGCACGGCGGGCGGCTGACCGCGGGGCCGCGCCCGGGCGGCGGGTTCGGCGTGCACGCGGTGCTCCCCTACCCTGCGCCGCGATGAGCGCGCCGATCCGGGTCGTCCTCGTCGACGACCAGCAGATGGTGCGGGCCGGGTTCCGGATGGTCATCGACTCCCAGCCCGACCTCACCGTGGTGGGCGAGGCCGGGACCGGCGCGGCGGCGGTGCAGCTGCTGGCCGGCACCCACGCCGACGTGGTGCTCATGGACGTCCGCATGCCGGAGCTGGACGGCATCGAGGCCACCCGGCAGGTCACGGCCCGGCCGGGGGCGCCCCGCGTCGTCGTCCTGACCACCTTCGACCTCGACGAGTACGTCCTCGCCGCGATCGGCGCCGGCGCCAGCGGCTTCCTGCTCAAGGATGCGCCGCCGGAGGAGATGCTGGCGGCCGTGCGCACCGTGCACGCCGGCGACTCGGTGATCGCGGCCAGCGCCACCCGCCGGCTGCTCCAGCACGTGGCGCCGATGCTGCGCGGCGGCGCGGCACCGGCGGCGGCGGACGACGCCGCGCTCGCCGACCTGACCCCACGCGAGCGGGAGGTGCTCGTGCTCATGGCCCACGGCGCCACGAACACCGAGATCGCCGGCCGGCTGTTCGTCGGCGGGGCGACCGTGAAGACCCACGTGGGCCGGGTGCTGGCCAAGACCGGCTCGCGCGACCGGGTCCAGGCCGTCGTCCTGGCCTACCGCACCGGCCTGGTCTCCCCCGCCGAGCTGCTCCGCGACGCCTGACAGGGCCGGCCCGGGACGGGCCGAGCGGGTCCACCCGCGGGTGGACACCGGGTCACCCCCGGGTCGCAGCGGACGATCACCCTCCGCTCCGACGCGCGCACGCCCCTCCGACCGGCAGGGTCTGTCCCCGTTGCCGATCGCGCCCACCGGAGGTTGCCACCGTGTCCGCTCCCGTCCCCGTCCTGACCGTCCCCGGGGAGCCGCCGTCCTCGTCCGCCGCGGTGCGGGCGCAGGGCCTGACCAAGACCTACGGCCGCGGCGAGACGGCGGTGACCGCCCTCGGTGGGAGGGAGGGGGACGGCACGGCCGGGGTCGACGTCTCCTTCGCCCGCGGGGCCTTCACCGCGATCATGGGCCCGTCCGGGTCGGGCAAGTCCACGCTCATGCACTGCCTCGCCGGCCTGGACGCCGCCTCCGGCGGCCGGGTGTGGCTGGGCGACACCGACCTGACCACCCTGCGGGACGACGAGCTCACCCGGCTGCGCCGCGAGCGGGTGGGCTTCGTGTTCCAGTCGTTCAACCTGCTGCCGGTGCTCGACGCCCGGGAGAACATCGTCCTGCCCGTGCGGCTGGCCGGCCGGCGGCCCGACCCGGCGTGGTTCGACGCCGTGGTGGCCCGCCTCGGCCTGCGCGAGCGGCTGGGGCACCGCCCGCACGAGCTCTCCGGCGGCCAGCAGCAGCGCGTGGCGGTCGCCCGGGCGCTGCTGCCCCGCCCCGACGTCGTCTTCGCCGACGAGCCCACCGGCAACCTGGACTCCCGCGCCGGCGCGGAGGTGCTCGGCCTGCTGCGCAGCAGCGCTCGCGAGACCGGGCAGACCGTGGTGATGGTGACCCACGACCCGATGGCCGCCGCCTACGCCGACCGGGTCGTCCTGCTGGCCGACGGCCGGCTGGCCGGCGAGGTCGACCGGCCCACCGCCGACACCGTCGTGGCCGCGCTGCGCGGGCTGGGGGCCTGAGGTGCGCTCCGTGACGCTGGCCTCGGTCCGCGCGCACGCCGCGCGGCTGGTCGCCTCCTGCCTGGCCGTCGTGCTGGCGGTCGGCTTCGTCGTCGCCACGCTCGTCCTCAACGACACCACCCGCAGCACCGTGCTGGGCGCGGCCGGCGCGCGGTACCTGGGCGCCGACGTGGTGGTCACCTCCGAGGACGGGTCCCCGCTGACCGACGCCCTCCCCGCTGTCGCCGCCACCACGGGCGTCACCGCCGTCGCGCCGGAGTGGCGGACGTCGGTGCAGGCGGCCCTGCCCGGCCGGACCGGCACCCAGTTCCTGCTGGTCGGGACCGTCGCCGAGGCCCCGCAGCTGCGCTGGCAGCAGCTGGCCGAGGGCACCCTGCCCGACCGCCCCGGCGAGGTCGCCGTCAGCGAGCGCACCGGGGCCTCCGTGGGCGACCGCGTGCCGGTCGTCGCGGCGGCCCCGGACGGGACGGGGACGGCCGGCACCGTGACCGTCACCGGGGTCGTCGACCTCGGCGGCGACCCCGAGGCCGGCCTCTACGCGCGCGGCTGGGTGGTGCCGGCGCAGGCCCGGGCGTGGGGCGCGGTCGACGCCGACGAGCTGCGCGTGGCCGGCGCCCCGGGCACCGACGACCAAAGGCTGGCCGCCGCCGTCCGCGCCGCGCTCGGCGACCGGGCGACGACCGTGCGGACCGGTACCGAGCAGGCCGAGGCCCGGGCGGCCAGCATGCTCGGCAACGCCACCGCCCTCACCGCGGTGCTGCTGGTGTTCGGCACGGTGGCGGTGGTCGTCGCCGGGCTGGTCATCGCCAACACCTTCGCCGTCCTGCTGGCCCAGCGGACCCGCGAGCTGGCGCTGCTGCGCTGCGTGGGCGCCACCGCCCGGCAGGTGCGCCGCAGCGTGCTGGGCGAGGCGGCGGTCACCGGGCTGGCCGCCTCGGCGCTCGGCGTCGGTGCCGGGGTCGGGCTGGCCGCAGCCGTCTCCGCGCTGGCCGGGGGCGTCGAGTCACCGGTCCCGCTGTCGGGGCTGTCGGTCCCCTGGACCGCGGTCGCCGCCGGCCTCGCCGTCGGCACCCTGACGACCCTGCTGGCCGCGCTCGCACCGGCGCGGGCCGCCACGCGGGTGGCCCCGCTGGGCGCGCTCCGGCCGGCCGACCCGGCGCCGCTGCGCTCCCGGCCGGGCGTGCTGCGGCTGGTGCTCGGGCTGCTGCTGCTCGTCCCCGGCGCAGCGGTCACCGCGCTCGGCGCGGTGCTCGCCGACGTGTTCGTGGCCCTGCCCGGGGGCGTGGCCAGCTTCCTCGGCGTGGTGCTGCTCGCGCAGCGGGCGGTGCCGCCGGTGGTGCGCGCCGCCGGCGGGCTCGGCACCCGGCTCGGGGGCGTGCCCGCGCGGCTGGCCGCCGGCAACGCCACCCGCGCCCCGCGCCGGACCGCGGCCACCGCCACCGCGCTGCTCATCGGGGTCACGCTGACCACGGCGATGGTGGTCGGCGCCGCCTCGACGCGGGCCACGGCGACCGCGGCCCTGGACGCGGCCTACCCCGCCGACGTCGTCGTCGACGGGCTCTCCGGTGAGCTCCCGGGGACCCTGCTGGACCGGCTCGGGGCGGTGGAGGGGGTGGCCGGCGGCACCGGGCTGCGGGCCGGTGAGGTCGTGGCCCCGGACGGGCAGCCCTGGTCGGCCTACGGCATCGACCCCGCCGCCGCCGTCCCGGTGCTGCGCTCGACCGCCGACACCCCGCTGCCCGCCCCCGGTGAGGTGCTGGTGCCGGGGTGGCAGGCCGAGGGGTGGTCGGTGGCCGACGGCGACACGCTGACCCTGACCGGTGCGGGGGCCGCGCGGGACCTGCGGGTGCGGGTCGTGGCGGACGACGCGGTGCTCCTGCTGACCACGGCGGACCTCACCGCGCTGGCACCGCAGGCGCCGGTGGCGCAGCTGTGGCTGCGGCTGGCCGACGCCGGCGACCGGGCGCAGACCGAGGTGGTCGACGCGGTGACCGACGCGGTGGGGACGGCGACCACCGACGCCCAGGTCACCGGCGTGGTGAGCCTCCGGGCGCAGATGAACGAGGTGCTCGACGTCCTGCTGCTGGTGGTCACCGGGCTGCTCGGCGTCGCGGTCGTCATCGCGCTGATCGGCGTCGGGAACACCCTGGCGCTGTCGGTGGTGGAGCGGCGGCAGGAGAACGGCCTGCTGCGGGCGCTGGGCCTCACCCGCGGGCAGCTGCGGGGGGTGCTGGCCTGGGAGGCGGTGCTGGTGGCCGGGGTGGCGGCCGTGCTCGGCGTCGTCCTCGGCGCGGTGTACGGGGCCGCCGGGACCGCCTCGGTGCTCGGCTCGGCCGGGGAGGTCCACGTGGCGGTGCCGTTGCTGCAGGTGGCCGCGATCGTCGGGGTGGCCGTGCTGGCCGGGCTGCTCGCGTCGGTGCTGCCCGCGCGGCGCGCCGTCCGGACCCCGCCGGTCGCCGCCCTCGCCTGAGGTGAGCGGAGTGGGAGGGCGCGGGGAACGCGTCCCTCCCACTCCGCTCGCGCCGGCAGGGGACGCCTCAGCCGGCGTCGTCCGGCGCGGCCGGCCACCGGGGGACGCCGGCGACCCCGCCCTCCCCCAGCCGGGCGGCGAACCGGGGCGGCCGCTTCTCCAGGAAGGAGGCCACGCCCTCGGCCGCGTCGGGGCCGGCGCCCAGCTCGGCCAGCGCCCGCGACTCGGCCCGGTGGGCGTCCCACGGGGACGGCGCCCCGAGCATCGACCACAGCAGCTGCCGGGCGGCGCCGACCGCGACGCCGGAGGTGTTCTCGGCGATCTCCCGGGCCAGGTCCAGCGCCGTCGGCAGCAGCTCGTCGTCGGGCACCACCCGGGAGACCAGCCGGCCGCGCAGCGCCTCGGCGGCGTCGAACACCCGGCCGGTCGCGACCCACTCCATCGCCTGGCTGATGCCGACCACCCGCGGCAGGAACCACGTCGAGGCGGCCTCGGGGACGATGCCCCGGCGGGCGAAGACGAAGCCGAAGCGGGCCGACTCCGCGGCGATCCGCACGTCCATGGGCAGGGTGATCGTGGCGCCGATGCCCACCGCCGGGCCGTTGACCGCGGCGATGACCGGCTTGCGCAGCGCGGCCAGCGGCAGGGAGGCGATCCCGCCCCAGTCCCGCGGCACCCCGTCGATCGCGCCCCGCGGCACCGGGCCGGGCCGGCCGGCGCGGTCCCGGAACGTCCCCCGCCCACCCCCGAGGTCGGCGCCGGCGCAGAACGCCCGGCCGGCCCCGGTCACCACGACCACCCGGACGGCGTCGTCGCCGTCGGCCGCCTCGGCCACGGCCGCGAGCTCGGCGGCCATGACCGGGGTGAAGGCGTTGAGCGACTCCGAGCGGGACAGGGTGATCGTGGCGACCCCGTCGGCGACCTCGTAGCGCAGCTGGGTGGGGGTCACGCCAGCGCGCCGGCCACCGCGAGCCGGGCCACGGCGTCGAGGTGCTCGGCGGCGTCCCCCAGCAGCAGCCGGTCGACCTTCGCGCGACGCCAGTACAGGTGGGCGTCGTGCTCCCAGGTGAACCCGATCCCGCCGTGCACCTGGATGCAGGTCTCGGCGGCACGCTCGACGACCTCGGCCGCCCACGCCTTCGCCGCCGAGGCGGCCAGCGGCAGCTCGTCGGGCGCGGCATCGGCCGCCCACGCCGCCCACCACACCAGCGAGCGCAGCTGGTCCACCCCGACCCAGGCGTCGACCAGCATGTGCTTGACCGACTGGTAGGAGCCGATCCGCCGGCCGAAGGCCTCCCGCTCCTGCGCGTAGCCCACCGCCATCTGCACGCAGCGGTCGGCGGCGCCGAGCCCCTCGGCGGCCAGGACGGTGGCACCGACCCGCCGGGCCCGCTCCCACAGCGCCGTCGCGTCCGCGGCCAGCACCCGCCGCGAGGTCATGCGCACCGAGGCCAGCCCGCGGGTGGCGTCCAGGGGCGCGCCGGGGGTGGCCTCACCCTCGCCGACGACGAGCGCGCCGGTGTCGTCGAGGCCGAGGAACAGCGTCGCCGCGCCGGCGTCCAGCGACGGCGCGGAGCCGTCGACCGGCCCGTCGAGCACGGCCAGCGCCGCCGAGCCGTCGGCCAGCTGCCCGGCGAGGTCGGGGTGGTCGGCGAGCAGCACCGCCGCCCGGGCCGCCGTGACCAGCGAGGGGCCGGCCAGCACGGCACCGCCCTGCTCGGCGACGACGGCCAGGTCGAGCACCGAGCCCCCCGCGCCACCGGCCGCCTCCGGCACGGTGATGCCGAGGAAGCCGATGTCGGCCAGCGCCTTGTGGCCGGGCGCGACCGCACCGCCCTCCAGCGCGGCGCGGGCGGCGGCGGCCGAGGCCTGCGCGCGGTAGAACTCGCGGGCGCCGGCCGCGGCGTCGCGCTGGTCCGGTCCGAGGTCGAAGTTCACCGGGCACCTCCCGCCGGGCGGCCCGAGAAGGGCGCCGTCTTGTCCGAGCGCGGTTCCGGCGGCAGGCCCAGCACCCGCTCGCCGAGGATGTTGCGCAGCACCTGGTCGGTGCCGCCGGCGATGGCCAGGCCGGGCAGGTAGCCGTTGGTGCGCTGCCAGGAGTCGTCGCCGTCGGCGGCCGCGGCGTAGACCGCGTCGTCGCCGAGCAGCCGCACCCCGGCGTCGGCCACCAGCTTGGCCGCGGCGGTCCCGGCGAGCTTGCCGGCGCTGGCCTCCGGCCCGGGCACGCCGCCCTGGCTGAGCACGGTGAACCTGCGGTAGCCGGTGTAGCGGGTGGCCAGCGAGGCGACCACGGCCCGGCCCACCGCCTGGCGGGCCAGCACCTGCCGGTCGGGAGCGAGCCGGGGCAGCCGCTCGCGGGCGTGCCGGACGAGGGTCTCCACCGGCAGGCCGAGGTCGCCGCCCGCGCCGCCGATGGCCACCCGCTCGTTCATCAGCGTGGTGAGGGCGACCCGCCAGCCCTCGCCGGGCTCGCCGAGCCGCTCGCTGTCGGGGATGCGGACGTCGTCGAAGAAGACCTCGTTGAAGCCCGCCGAGCCGACCATCTGCCGCAGCGGGCGCACGGTCACCCCGGGGGCGTGCATGTCGACGACGAACATGGTCAGGCCGGCGTGCTTCGGCTTCTCCGGGTCGGTGCGGGTGAGCAGGATGCCGAGGTCGGCGACGTGGGCCAGCGTCGTCCACACCTTCTGGCCGTTGACCACCCAGTCCTCGCCGTCCCGGACCGCGGTGGTGCGCAGCGCGGCGAGGTCCGAGCCGGACGCCGGCTCGCTGAACAGCTGGCACCAGACGTCGTCGGCCCGCAGCAGGCGGGCGAGGTAGCGGGCGCGCTGGTCGTCGCTGCCGTGCGCGATGACGGTGGGGCCGCACATGCCGATGCCGATGTGGTTGATCAGCGTCGGGACGCCGACCCGGGCCAGCTCCTGGTTCACGATCGCCTGCTGCACCAGGGTGCCGCCCTGGCCGCCGAACTCCCGTGGCCAGGTGATGCCCACCAGGCCGGCCTCGGCCAGCACCCGCTGGGTGCGCCGCAGCTCGGCCTCGTGGGTACCCGCGTCCACCCGGTCGCCGGCGCCGACGTGCAGCAGGTCCCCGGCGGCCCGGTCCAGCCGGGCCCGGACGTCGGCCCGGTAGGCCGCCTCGTCGGGGGTGTCGTCGAAGTCCACGCCTGCCTCCTCCTCGAGCGAGCTCGGGGCGCAGCGTGACAGCGGTCACCCGGAACGGTCAACGGTGACTGTCCGGACGGGCGCTGCGGGCCTACCCTGCCCCGGGTGACCGTCGAGCCAGCCCCGCCGCGGACCCGGTCCGCGCGGACCGCCGACAGCCGGGCGCTCATCCTGGACGCCGCCGTGGCCTGCCTGGTGGAGTCCGGCTACGCGGGCGCCTCCACGCTGGCCGTGCAGGCGCGGGCCGGGGTGTCCCGCGGCCGGCTGCTGCACCACTTCCCGTCCCGGGCCCAGTTGCTGGTCGCCGCCGCGGGGCACCTGTCGACCACCCTGCTGGCCGAGGTCCAGGCGCGGGCCGCGGCCCTGATGGCCGACCAGCCGCCCGGGCCCGAGCGGGTCGACCGGGCCATCGATCTCATGTGGGCCACGTTCCACGAACCGCCGTTCTGGGCGGCGATGGAGCTGTGGACGGCGGCCCGCACCGACCCGGAGCTCCGGCGGGCGCTGCGGGTGGAGGAGCGCCGCCTGCGGGCCTCGATCCGGCGGGTCGCCGACGGGATCTGGGGGCCGGAGATCTCCGCCGCCCCGCTCTACGCCGAGCTGTGCGAGCTGCTGTTCACCAGCATGCGCGGGGTGGCCTGCGTGTACGCCTTCGAGGCCCGGTCCGCGGCCACCGACCCGCACCTGGCGCTGTGGAAGCGGCTGGCCGCCCGGATGCTCTTCCCGCACCCGGAGGGGTGAGGCCGGTGCTCGTCGGGCGCCGGCCCCGACCGGCCGGCGGTCAGGGTTGACCGTCAGCCCCCGCACCGAGAGCATGACCCGCGTCACACCCCGTGCGAGGAGGGCCCGTGGACGTCTCCATCCCCCGGTTGCAGGGCCGCGGCATGACGGTCAGCGACCAGCTCGCCCGCTGGGCGCGGCGGACGCCCGAGGCGACGGCGCTGCGCTTCGAGGGCACCGGGCGCAGCTACGCCGGGCTCGACGACCGGGTGACCCGGCTGGCCCGGGCGCTGGCCGACCGCGGCGTGCGGCCCGGCGACCGCGTCGCCGTCCTCGGGCTGAACTCCCTCGAGGTGTGGGAGTCCTACCTCGCGGGCGTGCGGCTCGGCGCGGTCGTCGTCCCGGTCAACTTCCGGCTGGTCGCCGACGAGGTCGCCTACGTGCTGGCCGACAGCGGCGCCGTCGCGCTCGTCGTCGACCCGCCGCTGGCCGAGGTGGCCGCCAAGGCCCGCGCCCAGGCGCCCGGCGTGCACACCGTGCTGACCATCGGCGAGGAGTTCGAGTCGGCGCTGGCGGCGGCCGGGACCGAACCGCTCGACGTCGAGGTCGACGAGGCCGACCCGGCGTTCATCATGTACACCTCCGGGACCACCGGCCGCCCCAAGGGCGCGGTGCTCACGCACCGGAACCTGGTCATGCACGTCTTCAGCCAGGTCACCCACCTCGGCGTGGACCCCTCCGACCGGGTCGGCGTGCCCGGCGCGCCCCTGTTCCACATCGCCGGGCTGGCCGGCGGGCTGCCCGCGCTGCTGCTGGGCGGCACCCACGTGATCCTCCGCTCGGGCGGGTTCGACCCGGTGGCCACGCTGGACCTCATCGAGCGCGAGCGGGTCACCAACATCTTCCTCGTGCCGGCGATGTGGGCGGCCGTGGTGGCCGTCCCCGACATCGCCTCGCGGGACCTCTCCTCGCTGCGGCGCATCTCCTGGGGCGCGGCGCCGGCGTCGACCACGCTGCTGCGGAAGATGATCGACACCTTCCCGCAGGCGGAGGTGGTCACCGCCTTCGGGCAGACCGAGTGCAGCCCGGTGACCTGCTTCCTGCGGGGCGAGGACTCGATCCGCAAGATCGGCTCGGTCGGCACCCCGATGCTCAACGTCGAGGTGCGGGTGGTCGACGAGGCGATGCAGGACGTGCCGCAGGGCGAGGTCGGCGAGATCGTGTACCGCAGCCCGATGGTCATGAAGGAGTACTGGGGCAAGCCGGAGGCGACCGCGGAGGCCTTCGCCGGCGGCTGGTTCCACTCCGGTGACCTCGTGCGCCAGGACGAGGACGGCTACTACTACGTCGTCGACCGCAAGAAGGACATGATCATCACCGGCGGCGAGAACGTGTACTGCGCCGAGGTCGAGGACGTGCTGGCCGCGCACCCGAAGGTCGGCGAGGTCGCGCTCATCGGCGTCCCCGACACCCGCTACGGCGAGGCGCCGCTGGCCGTCGTCGCCCCGCGGGACCCGGCCGACCCGCCGTCCTCCGCCGAGCTGGACGCCTGGTGCCGCGAGCGGCTGGCCCGCTACAAGAACCCGCGGGAGTACTCGATCGTCGAGGCGCTGCCGCGCAACCCCAGCGGAAAGGTGCTCAAGACCACGCTGCGCCAGGAGCACTCGGCCGGCTCCCTGGTGGCCGAGCCGGCGGTCTAGGTCCCGTCCGGGGCACCGGGATCCGTCAGCAGCCGTCCGGGCCGCAGGCGGGCGCGTCGTCGCCGCTGACCGGGACCAGCGGGGAGCGCTCGGCCCAGGCCCGCTCCAGCGCCTGCAGCAGGACGTCGGCCGGCTGGGCGCCGGAGACGCCGTACCTGCGGTCCAGCACGAAGAACGGCACGCCCCGGATGCCCAGCGCCTGCGCCTCCGCCTCGTCGGCCCGCACGGCACCGGCGTACCGCTGGTCGGCGAGCACCGCCCGGACCTCCTCGGCGTCCAGCCCGGCCTCGGCGGCCAGCCGCACCAGCGTCTCGCGGTCGCCGACCGCCTCCCCCTCGGCGAAGTAGGCGCGCAGCAGGCGCTCCTTCACCGCGTCCTGCACCCCGCGCTCACCCGCCAGGTGGATCACCTGGTGGGCGTCGAAGGTGTTGGCGCGCACCGCGCGGTCGAAGCGGAACTCCAGGCCCTCGGCGACCGCGGCCCCGGTCATGGAGTCGACCATCCGCTGGGCGGAGGCGACGTCGGTCCCGTACTTGACCGCCAGCCGCTCGGCGTACTCGGTCGCCCCGGCCGGCTGCCCCGCGGGCGCGGAGTCCGCGGTGGGGTCGAGCTCGAAGGCCCGCCACACGACCTCGACGGCCTCCCGGTGCGGGAAGCGGGACAGCGCCTGCTCGAACCGGCGCTTGCCGATGGAGCACCACGGGCACACGACGTCGGACCAGATCTCGACCTTCACGCCCGTCGCAACGCACCCACGGCGCCCGTGCTTCCCGGTGGAGTGCCACGGCGCGGGGAACACGCCCGTGGCACTCCACCGGGGGCTCAGGCCGCCGGCTGCTCGGCGCCCTCCTCGAACAGCTCCCGTGAGACCACGCCGGTGTCCGGGTTGTCGGTGAACAGGCCGTCCACCCCGGCCTCCCAGAAGGCGAGCTGCTCCTCGACGGCCCGCCCGTAGTCGTCCTCGGCCCCGCCCTCGCGCAGGTCGGCCGGCAGGAAGGTGTTCTCGTTGCGGAACGTGTACGGGTGCACCAGCAGGCCGGCGGCGTGCGCGTCGTCGACGAAGCCGGTCGGGTCGCCCAGCGTGCCGTCGTCCTCCCGCGGGATCACCTGGGCCTTCTCCGGGCCGACGCCGTCGGCGTACCCGGCGACGTCCGCCAGCCCCTCGGCGGTGGAGAGGTCGGCGTAGGTGCGGTCGTCACCGGCGGCGACCAGGTCGTAGGGCGCCCCCGACGCCGACAGCAGCTGCACCAGCGGCACGCGGACGCCGGCCTCGTCGAGCTCCCGCAGGTTCGCCGTCTCGAAGGACTGGACGAACACCGGGGAGCGGTGGTGGTCCAGGCCCGCCTCGCGGAGGTCGGCCAGCAGGGGCTCCTCGAGGGAGAGGCCGATGCCGTCGAAGTAGGTCGGGTGCTTGGTCTCGACGTAGACGCCGATCTCCTGGCCCAGCTCGCGGGACAGCTCGGCCCGCAGCTCCAGCACCTCGTCGAGGGTGGGCACCCGGTAGAGGCCGTCGTAGAGGGTGTTCTCCTCCCGGATCTCGGGCAGCCGCTCGACGGCCCGCAGGCCGCGCAGCTCCTCGAGGGTGAAGTCCTCGGTGAACCAGCCGGTGAGCTCGACGCCGTCGATGGTCCGGGTGGTGCGCCGGTCGGCGAACTCCGGCCGCTCCGCGACGTCCGTCGTCCCGGAGATCTCGTTCTCGTGCCGGGCCACGAGCACGCCGTCGCTGGTGCTCACGACGTCGGGCTCGATGTAGTCGGCACCCATCCGGGCGGCCAGCTCGTAGGAGGCCAGGGTGTGCTCCGGCCGGTAGCCCGAGGCGCCGCGGTGGCCGATGACCAGCAGCTCGCCGGCGGTCTCGCCGCCGCGCGGCACCTCCTGCGGCGGCGCGGCCGCGGCCGGCGCGGTGACCAGCAGCGGGACGGCGAGCGCCGAGGCGGTCAGGACGGCGGTCCGGCGGTGGGTGCGTGGCACGGGTCCTCCGAGGGCTCCGGCGACGCCCTTCGCCACCGGCCCCCGCTGATCCCAGGGGCCCCCGGTGTCCGCGGTCCGGCCGCCCGGCGAACGCCCGGCGACGGCTCGCCCACCGGCCGGTGCGGCGGGGTCAGCCCTGCCAGACCCCGGCGACCTCGTCGAGCACGGCGGTCGCCTGCGCCCGGCCCGCGCGGGCGGCGGCGGCCCGGGCGGCGGGGTCGAGCACGTTGCGCCCGATGGCCCGCCGGGCGGCGTCGTCCGGCGAGACCACCGCCACCCGCGCCACCATGGCGCTGACCTGTGCGTCCACGCTCGCCATCGGCCCGAACCCGCGCGGCAGGGGCGCGAGGACGACGACCCGCTCGTAGCCCGCGGCGAGGTCGGCGTTGGCCGCCGAGCGCATCCCGCCGTCGACGTAGCGCCGCCCGCCGATGGTCACCGGTGGGTAGACCCCGGGCACCGCGCAGCTGGCCGCCACCGCCTGCACGAGGGGGACCCCGGAGTCGCGGTCGAAGGGGGTGAACTCGCCGCTCCCGGCGTCGACCGCGGTGATCGTCAGCGCCCGGTCGGGCCACTCGGTGGCCACCAGCCGGGACCCGATGACGTCGAGCCGCTCCTGCTCGGACGGCGTCCGCCCGGCCCGCTCGGCGGCCAGCGCCACCTGCCCGATGCGCCGGCGGAACTCCGCGTCCCGGCCGCGGCTGCGCAGGGCGGCCCAGGCGAACCAGGCCAGCGAGGAGCGGCGCAGGTGCGCCGCCCGCTCCCCCACCGGGGGCTCGAGCTGGCGGGCGTGGGCGTCCTCCAGGTCCGCGCCGCAGGCGACCTGCGCGCCCACCACCGAGCCGGCCGAGGTGCCGACGACGAGGTCGGCGCCGGTGAGGTCCACCCCCGCCCCGGCCAGGCCGGCGAGGACGCCGATCTCCCACGCGATGCCGGTGATCCCGCCGCCCCCGAGGACGAGGGCCGTGCGCTGGTCGCTCATGTCCCCATCCTGACCTGCGGTGACCTCTCGACACCCGCTGTGACGTGAGCCACCCTGGGGGGCCCGCAGAGAGAGGACCCGCATGACCGCCACGCAGGACGCGCCGACCCCCACCGCGAACAGCTGGCCGCCCGGCCTGCCCCGCTCGCTCGACTACCCGGAGGTCGCGGTCGGCTCGATCCTGCGGGCGGCGGCCCGCCGGTGGGGCGGGCGGCCCGCGTTCGTGGACCACGACGTCCCGCTGACCTTCACCGAGCTCGCCGAGCGGGCGCACGCGGTGGCCAACTGGCTGGTCGACCACGGCGTCGGCCGGGGGGACGTCGTCGCGGTGCACATCCCCAACTGCCGGCAGTACCCGCCGGTCTACTACGGGATCCTGCTGGCCGGTGCGACGTTCTCCCCCACCAACCCGCTGCTGCCGGCCGCCGACCTCGCCGCCCAGCTGACCGACGCGGGCGCGACCGTGCTGGTCACCTGGGACCAGGTGCTGCCCTTCGCCCGCCCCGCGCTGGCGCAGACCCCGGTGCGCACGGTGGTCGTCACCGGCGAGGCGCACATCACCGACTTCACGGCGACCGTGGCGCACGAGGAGGGCGAGACCGACCTCGCCGAGCTGCTGGCCGGCGACCCGACCGACCGGCACCACGACGCCGCCGTCGACCCCGTGGCCGACCTGGCCCACCTGGCCTACACCGGCGGCACCACCGGGGTCAGCAAGGGCGTGGAGCTGCCGCACCGCAACGTCGTCACCAACGTGCTGCAGTCGGCCTGCTGGACCTCCGGCTCCCTGCCGGAGCTCGACGGGCACGGCGACGTCACGCTGCGGCAGGTGCTCGGCCCCGAGGAGATGCCGACCCGGCTGGGCGAGGGGGTGCTGGTCAACCTGACGCCGTGGTTCCACGCCATGGGGGCGATCGGCTACCTCAACGGCATGGTCCTGAGCGGGACCACCGTGGTCATCCACATGCGCTTCGACCCGGTGCGCTACGTGGAGGACGCCGTCCGGTACCGGGTGACCAGCATCGGCGGCGCCCCGCCGGTGTTCGTGGCGCTGCTGCAGGTGCCCGGCATCGAGACCGCGGACCTCTCGCAGGTGCGGGGCGTGTCCAGCGGCGCCGCCCCGCTGCCGGTCCCGCTCATCGAGCGGCTGACCGCGCTCCTGCCGGAGGCGGTGATCGGCGAGGGCTACGGCCTCACCGAGGTCACGATGCAGGCCACGGGCAACCCGTCGTTCCGGTCGGGCACGCGCAAGGCCGGCACGGTCGGGGTGCCGGTGTTCGACACCGAGATCAGCATCCAGCCGCTCGGCGGCGGCGCCCCGCTGCCCCCCGGCGAGCGCGGCGAGGTCTGCATCCGGGGCCCGCAGGTCATGCGCGGCTACGCGCACCGCCCGGAGGCGACGGCGGAGGCGATCGACGCCGACGGCTGGTTCCACACCGGGGACGTCGGGGTCCTCGACGAGGACGGCTACCTGGCGATCGTCGACCGCACCAAGGACATGCTGCTCTACAAGGGCTACAACGTCTTCCCGCGGGAGCTCGAGGAGGTCCTCTTCGGCGTCCCGGGCGTGGCCGGCGCCGCCGTGGTCGGCCGGCCGGACGAGGAGGCCGGGGAGCTGCCGGTCGCCTACGTCGTCCGCAAGGACGACGCGGCGGGCGCGGCGCTCACCGCGGAGTCGGTCATGGCCGCGGTCAACGACCGGGTGACCCCCTACAAGCGGCTGCGGGACGTCGTCTTCATCGACGCGATCCCGGTCTCCGCCGCGGGCAAGGTGCTCAAGCGGGAGCTCGCCGCGCGGGAGCGCGCGGCCGTCACCGGCGGCTGACCGGGCGCTGACCGGCCCGCCGCCCCGCCCGGCTCACCCGGGCGGGGCGGCGGGACGGGCACACGGCGCTCCGGCTCACTATCGTCCGGCGGGTGGCGAGCGACACCGGACCAGGCACCGAACACACCGGCGTGCAGATCGCGCACGTCGAGGACTCGCCGACCCGGCAGGTGACGCGGCGGCTGGTCATCGCGGCGGCCATCCTGCTGCTCACCATCCTGCTGGTGTGGCTGGACCGGGACGGGTACCGGGACAACGCGGACGACGACGTCACGCTGCTCGACGCCGCCTACTACTCCACGGTCTCGCTCTCGACCACCGGCTACGGCGACATCGTGCCCGTGACCGAGGGCGCCCGCCTGTTCAACTTCGCCGTCATCACGCCGTTGCGCGTGATGTTCCTCATCGTCCTCATCGGGACCACCCTCGAGGCGCTCACCGCGCGCTCCCGGGAGGAGTTCCGCATCCGCCGCTGGAGGTCTCGCGTGCGCCAGCACGTCATCGTGTGCGGCTACGGCACCAAGGGCCGCAGCGCCATCCGTTCCCTGCAGGCCAACGGCACCCCGCTGGACCAGATCGTCGTCGTCGACCCGGAGCCGCGGGCCATCGACGAGGCCAACTCCGTGGGGCTCACCGGCATCGTCGGCGACGCCGGGCGCACCGAGGTGCTGCGCCGGGCGTCGATCGAGCGGGCCCGCGCGGTCATCGTGGCGGCCAACCGGGACGACGCCTCGGTGCTGATCACCCTCACCGTCCGGCAGCTCAACCCCAGCGTGCCGATCACCACCAGCGTGCGCGAGGAGGAGAACGCCAACCTGCTGCGCCAGTCGGGGGCCGACACGGTCATCACCACCTCGGCGACGTCCGGGCGGCTGCTCGGGCTGTCCACCGACGCGCCGCGGGTGGTCGCCGTCGTCGAGGACCTCGTGACCGGCGGGCAGGGCCTGGACCTCAAGCAGCGGCGGGTCACCGCCGGGGAGGTCGGGCTCGGCCCCCGGCAGCTGCGCGACATCGTCCTGTCGGTGACCCGGGGCGGGCGCACGCTGCGCTTCGACGACCCGCTGATCGGCACCCTGCAGGCCGACGACGTCCTCGTGGTGGTCAAGTCGCACCCGAACACCGGGCAGCCCAGCGGCGGCACCGAGGGCCGCGCCGCCGCCGTGTGAGCGTCAGTCGGTGCGGCGCACCCAGGTGGAGGTCGGCTCGCCGCGGCCGCGCAGCTCCACCACCGCGCCGGGCAGCCACGCGCGCCGCTCCCCGCCGGCGGCCGCTCGGCGCCCACGCCGGCGCGGCGTCGAACCGTTCCGGCGCTCCGCTCGTCATCCCCCCATGTCACCGACGCGGCACCCCGACCGACTGTGACGGTTGCGTGTCGGCCCCCGTGTCGGCGTGCGCGTCCACCTGGTGAGGGGCATCCCGGTGACGACGACAGCGGACGACAGGAGGGCCCGTGAGGCATCAGCTACTCGTCGGCACCGGCGCCGCCGTGCTGCTCGGTCTGACCGGCTGCGTCGGCAGCGAGGAGGACGTCACCGAGGGCGCGGCCGGGCAGGAGGAGGAGATCGAGACCGGCTTCACCGAGCCCCCGGTGGGCGGCACCGACGAGGGCGGCGACCCGCTGGAGGTCCCGGTGAGCCCGGAGGCCACGCTGGTCGACGCGGAGGGCAGCACCGCCGGCGGCGTGCAGCTCACCGAGGGCGGGACGGGAGCCGTGCTGGTCATCGACGCCACCGGCCTGGCCGCCGGCAGCCACCCGGTCGCCCTGTTCGAGTACGGCGACTGCACCGCGGAGGACGGCGACGCGGTCGAGGAGGTCTTCCCCGCGATCGGCCCGCCCCTCGAGGGCGAGCAGTACGTCGACCTGCCCGACCTGGTCGTCACCGAGAAGGGCACGAGCGAGTACAGCTCGCTGGTGGGCACGGCGGAGATCGACGAACTGATGGACGACGACGGCTTCGCGGTCGTGGTCGGGCCGTCGGACACCGGGGGTTCCGGCTCGAGCCTGGCCTGCGCGGCGTTCTCGGACACCCAGGACGAGGGGCCCGCGGAGGACCAGGCGGGGACCGGGGACGAGGAGGTCGACCTCGGGACCTAGGACGACCGGTGACAGGTGACCGGCGACCGGCTGGGTGGTGGGGCGGCCGCTGGGTCAGCGTCGCTCGAGCACCTCGCGCAGGCGGGCCAGGTCCGCGCGGTTGGCCCGCCGGACCGCCACGGCCACCACCGGGGCCGCGAACCGGGAGAAGCCGGTGGGCCGGCCGCGGTTGCGGAGGGTCATGCGGGTGCGGCCCGGGTCCACCGGCTCCCAGGTGTAGGTCGTCTCCATCGGGAACGGGCCGTCGGCGGTCCGCATGGCCAGGCACCGGCCGGGCTCGAGCTCGACCACCTCGTAGGTGTAGGCCAGCCGGCGGCCGAGGAAGCGGGCGACGAAGTCCACGCGCGACCCGACGGCCAGGGGCCGCGGCGTGCGCTCCTCGACCGAGCAGATGGCGGCGTACCACTCGGGGGCGTGCGCCGGGTCACCGGCGTAGGCGGCCACCTCGTCGACCGGGCGGGCGACGACCGTCTCGGTCACGACGTCGACGTCCCGGGGCACGGCGCCACCTCCCGCTGGTGCGCCCATGGTCCCGCCGCGGGGGTGGGCGGTCCCGGGTTCAGACCCCGACCGCGTCGACCGCGTCGGCCTGGAGCACCAGGTCGGCCGCGGTGGTGAGCCAGCCGGCCACCAGGAGCAGCGGCCAGGGCTGCTCGTCGTCCAGCGACGCGGTGGCCGCCACGAGCCCGGCCTGCGCGACGGCACGGCATGCGAGGGTCCTCATGCCCCTGCTCTCGGCAGCCCGGGCCCGCGGCTGCAGCGGGGACACGCGGACGTCACACCAGGGAGGCAGACGTCACACCGGGGGGACGTCACCAGGGGGACGCGTCACAGGTCGACGCGTCACAGGTCGACGCGTCACAGGTCGACGGAGCCCCGGATGCAGGTGACCGTGGCGCCGCCGACCCACACCGCGCCGTCCCGCGACTCGATCTGCACGACGCCGTCCCGGCCGACCCGCGAGCCCTGCCCGGCCCGGTAGGACGGCGGCGCGGTGCCGGCCCCGATCAGCCACTGCGCGACGCCGGCGTTGAGGCTGCCGGTGACCGGGTCCTCGCGGATGCCGACCGGCGCGCAGAAGGCCCGCAGCTCGAACTGCAGCGGCGACCCCTCGGGGTGCGCGCCGACGACGCCGACGTCGTACTCGTCCATCTCCGGGCCGCGGGGGTCCAGGTCGAGGACGGCCTGCGCCGAGGCGAGCTGGACGGCGACCCAGCCGGGCCCGTTGTCCACCCACTGCGCGGCGACGACGTCCGCGCGGTCGACGCCGAGCCCGCGGACGATGCGCTGCAGGTCCGCCTCGTCGACCGGGCCGGAGCGCACCAGCGGCGGCGCCTGGAAGGCCAGGGCCCCGCCGTCCCGGGCGATCTCCACCAGGCCCACGCCGCACTCCTGGACGACGGCGTCCGCCCGCCGCGGCCGCCCGCCGGCCTCGAGCCAGGCGTGCGCCGAACCGAGCGTGGGGTGGCCGGCGAAGGGCAGCTCGCCACCGGGGGTGAAGATGCGCAGCCGGTAGTCGGCCTCCGGCACGGTCGGCGGGAGGACGAAGGTCGTCTCGGACAGGTTGGTCCAGTGCGCGAAGCGGGCCATCGCCTCGTCGGACATCCCCTCGCCGTCGAGGACGACGGCCACCGGGTTGCCCCGGTAGGCGGTGCGGCCGAAGACGTCGACCTGGGCGAACGGGCGCGCGGGCATGCGGTGCTCTCCTGTCCGGGAGGGAACTGACCGCCCGACGCTAGGCGACCGCCCCGCCCGCGGGAGCGGGCCACTGCGAGCCGGTGGACCGCATCGGGGCCACCGGCGCCCACCCGGGCTCACACCAGGCGCAGCACCGTCCGCTTCAGCCGCACCATCACCCGCACGGCCCCGGACCGGGCCAGCTCGCGCTGCCGCTCCTGCAGCCGCCGGCCCAGCTCCTGGAGGCGTTCCTCCCCCAGCGCGTGCGACTGCGGGAACATCCGCTGCTCCTCCTCGAAGGTGTGGTGGTGCAGCGTCGCCTCGAGCATGCGGACCTCGGTGGCGAACTCCGGGTCGTCCGGGGCGGTGCGCATGACGGTGGCCAGCTGGTCGTCGATCTGCCGGTGCTCGGCGTGCGCGACCGACAGCAGCGGGGAGACCTCGGCGACGGCGGGGTAGAACAGCTCGTCCTCGATCTGCGCGTGCACCTCGAGCTCCCGCAGGAACTCCGCGCGCAGCCGCCGGCGCAGCCCGGTCTGGGCGTCGGTGGTCCCCGCGAGCTCGCGCAGGAGACCGCGCAGCACGTCGTGGTGGGCCACCAGCACCTCGTCGGCCCTCACCGCGACGCCTCCTCGACGGTCGTGACCGCCGTCGGGGTGCGCCAGCGCGCGCGGCGGCGGACCTCGACCCGGCCGTCCCGGAGCCGGGCCTCGTAGCACGGCAGGGGCGCCGTCGACGGCCCCTGCACCGGTTCCCCGGTGTCCAGGTCGAAGCGCGACCCGTGCCAGGGGCAGACCAGCTCCCCCCGGTGCAGCCAGCCCTCGCCGAGCGGGGCGCCCAGGTGCGGGCAGCGGCCGCCGACCGCGCGCACCGAGCCCTCCCGCCTCACCAGCACGAGGGGGCGGCCGTCCACCTCGGCACCGACGGCCTCTCCCTCGAGCAGGTCGGACTCGTCGGCCACGGCGGTGAACCGGCGGGGCTCCGGGCTGCGGTCGGCGTGGTCGGTGCCGAGCCCGTGCCGGTAGGACAGCGCCCCGCCCAGCCAGCTGCTGGCCAGCGTGACCAGGAAGCCGGCGGCCCCGCTCAGGCGGGCGCGGCGGGCCCGCCCGCGCCCCCGGTCCCGCAGCGACCACGTGTAGAGCGCCAGTGCGGTGCTGTTCAGCGCGGCGTGCACCAGCCCGACGCGGCGAGCGCCGTCGTGGGCGTGCTGCCAGTCGGTGAGCCCGGTCGCCGCCGAGGCCACCGCGCCGGCCACGCCGATGCCGACCACGGTGCGAGCGGCCTGCCCGGTACCGGGTCCACCGCGCCCGGCGGCGTCCAGCCCGTCGAGAACCAGAGCGGCGGTCCACGCCCCGACCGGAACGGTGACCAGCGCCGGGTGCAGCGGGTGGCCGAGCCACACGCCGTGCAGCAGGTCCTGCAGCGGCCGGGCGTACCGGCCGGCCAGCAGGAACGTCAGGGAGACACCGTGCTCGACCTGGTACCCGGGCGCGTCCAGCACCTGCCAGCGCTCGACCGCCCCCAGGGCCCGCTCCAGCAGGCCGTGCACGGTCACCGGCCCCGCTCCGTCTGCGTCACGGGACGGCCCTGCCCCGGGACCCCGCGCCGAAACCCGCCGGGCCGGGCGAGACCTGCGCGTCGCCTCCTCCCCGGACCAGGAGGCCGCGGGCACGCACCGGCCGTGGCGACAGGCGGGACGATCCCGGTCCGTATGCCCTGATCAGGGCACAAGGGCCCGCATGGAGGCGCGCCGCCGGGTGTAGGCACGGGGCGTCCGCGGCTCTCCGCCCGGCGAGGCACCGCCGACCGGCAGCAGCCGCGGTCGCCCGGAGGCGACCATGCGGGTCCACGCGCGACCACGGGGCGCACCACCGACAGCGGACGGCGACGGCGGCGTGCGCACCGCCGCGCTGCGGACCTCCTACGTCGCCAAGGCCGGCTGGTCGGGCATCGTGTTCGCCCTGCTGCTCGTGGCGTCGGTGGTGCTGGTCGGCAGGGCCCCGGGGCTGACCGCCTCCGACCGGGAGTACGCGGACTTCTACGCCGGCGGCGGCGACGAGATGGTGGCGGTCGGTCTCTACCTGGTCCCGTTCGCGGGGATCGCGGCGCTGTGGCACATGACCACCACGCGGATGCTGCTGCAGGCCCGGCGGCCCGACTGGTGGACCGACGTCACCCACTGGCTGCACCTGGCGGCCTGCGTGCTGTTCGTGGCCATGCTCTTCGCCGGCGCCGCCGCCGCGGGCTCCCCGGCCCTGGTGGTCCAGTTCTCCGACGCCGCCGTGCTGGACCCGGAGGTGGCCCGCGGCATGGCGGCCGCCGGTTACACGCTGGTGTTCGTCTACGGGGTGCGCGCCGCCGGGATGTACATGATCACCACGACCGTCCTCGCCCGCGCCGCCGGGACGGTGCCCCGGTGGCTGGCCCTCCTCAGCCTCCTGGCCGCCGGGTTCCTGCTCGTGAGCACCACCTTCCACCCCGCCGTCCTGCTGGTGTTCCCCGTCTGGGTGCTGGTCGTCAGCATCCGGCAACTGGTGCGCCGGCCGACTGGAGCGACGCCATGACCGCGACCGTCACCCTCGACGAGATCCCCGGCCCGCGCGGCCTACCGCTGGTGGGCAACGCCCTGGACATCGACAGCGCCAGCCCCTTCGAGAGCCTGCTGCGGATGGCCGAGGAGTACGGGCCCGTCTTCAAGCTCACGGTTCCCGGCGGTACGCGGTTGATCCTCTCCGGGCCCGATCTCGTCGCCGAGGTCTGCGACGATGCGCGGTTCGACAAGCGGGTCGGCGCGGGAGTCGCCCAGCTGCGCGACCAGGGGGCCGGCTCGGGCCTGTTCAGCGCGGACACCGACGACCCGCTGTGGCACCGCGCGCACGACATCCTCATGGCGCCGTTCAGCCTCCAGGCGATGCGCGACTACGTGCCCCGGATGCTCGACATCGCCGAGCAGCTGATGGAGAAGTGGGCCCGGCTCAACCCCGGCGAGGACGTCGACGTACCCGCCGACATGACCCGGCTGACGCTGGACACGATCGCGCTGTGCGGCTTCGGCTACCGGTTCAACTCCTTCTACCGCGACACCCCGCACCCCTTCGTGCAGGCCATGGTGCGCGTGCTCACCGAGTCCCAGGCCCGCGTACGCCAGCTGCCCATCCAGACCCGGCTGCGGATCCGCGCCCAGCGGCAGCTGGACGAGGACAGCGCCTTCATGGCCGACCTGGTCGACCGGCTCATCGCCGAGCGCCGGGCGCAGGGGGACGCCGGCGACACCACCGACCTGCTGGGCCGGATGCTCACCGGCGTCGACAGGGACGGCCAGCGGCTCCCCGACAGCAACATCCGGCAGCAGTGCATCACCTTCCTCATCGCCGGCCACGAGACGACGTCCGGCCTGCTGTCGTTCGCGCTCTACTACCTGGTGAAGAACCCGGCGGTCCTGGAACGCGCGCGCACCGAGGTGGACTCGGTGCTGGGCAGCACGGCGGAACCGACCTTCGAGCAGGTCCAGCGGCTGCGCTACGTCCGGCAGGTGCTGGACGAGACGCTCCGGCTGTGGCCCACCGCCCCGGCGTTCAACCGCTACCCGTACGAGGACACCGTCATCGGGGGGCGGTACGCCATCCCGGCGCACACGGCCCTGACCGTGCTCTCGCCGGCGCTGCACCGCCAGACCTCGGTGTGGGGCCCGGACGCGGACCGGTTCGACCCGGACCACATGGCGCCCGAACGGGTCGCCTCCCTGCCGCCCGACGTCTACAAACCCTTCGGCACCGGGCAGCGTGCCTGCATCGGCCGGCAGTTCGCCCTGCAGGAGGCCACGCTGGTGCTCGGGATGCTGCTGCAGCGCTTCGACCTCGTCGACCACCTCGGCTACGAGCTGCGCACGAGGTCGACGCTCACCGTCAAGCCCGAGGACTTCCACCTGCAGGTCGTGCCCCGCACCGACGTGCACCTCGACCGCCCGGCCTCGGCGGCCGCCGCGGCACCGGCCGCCGAGGCCACACCCGCGGCGGCCCCGCCCCGGCTGCCGGCCGTTCCCCACCACGGCACGCGGCTGACCGTCCTGTTCGGCTCCAACCTCGGGACGGCGGAGTCGATCGCCACGCGGCTGGCCCGGGAGGGCACCGAGCGCGGCTTCGACGTGACCCTCGGCCCGCTCGACGGCCACGTCGACGACCTGCCGCACGGTGGCGCGCTGTTCGTCGTGTGCTCCTCCTACAACGGCACGCCACCGGACAACGCGGCGGCGTTCTGCCGGTGGATCCGCACCGCCGGCGCGACGGCGGCGGCCAACGTCTCCTACGCCGTCTTCGGCTGCGGCAACACCGAGTGGGCCTCGACCTACCAGGCGGTGCCCGCGCTGCTCGACACCGAGCTCGAGGCGCGCGGGGGGCAGCGCATCCACGACCGCGGCGAGGGCGACGCCGCCGGTGACTTCGACGCGGCGTACCGGGGCTGGCACGGGGACCTGTGGTCCGACGTCGCCACCGCCCTGGACCTGCCCGCCGAGGTGGCGGCCACGGCGCCGGCCGTCCCGCGGCTGTCGATCACGCTGACCAACCGGCAGGTGACCAACCCGGTGATCGTCTCCTACTCGGCGCGGCCGGCCCGGGTCCGGGCCAACCGCGAGCTCGTCACCGGCTCCCCGGACGGGCTCCCGCCGCGGTCCACCCGGCACGTCGAGATCGCCCTGCCGGCCGGCACGACCTACCGGACCGGCGACCACCTCGGGGTGCTGCCACGCAACTCGATCGACCTCATCCGCCGGGTGATGACCCGCTTCGGCCTGGACGCCGGGCAGTTCATCACCATCATCCCGAACGGCGGGACGCACACCCACCTGCCGATCGACGAGCCGGCCCCGCTGCTCGGCGTCCTGGCCAGCTGCGTCGAGCTGCAGGACGTCGCCACCCGGGACGACGTGGAGGTCCTCGCCCGCTACACCGACGACCCCGGCCAGCGGGCCGCGCTGGAGGCGATGACCGGCGACGACGAGGAGTCCCGGAACCGGTACCGGGAGCAGGTGCACGAGCCCAACCGCTCGGTGCTCGACCTGCTCGACGAGTTCCCCGCCTGCCGGCTGCCGTTCGAGGTCTACCTCGACCTGCAGCCCCCGCTGCGCCCGCGCTTCTACTCGGTCTCCTCGTCGTCCCGGGTGTCCCCGGACGTCTGCAGCATCACCGTCGGGGTGCTGCGGGCGCCGGCCCGGTCCGGGCAGGGCACCTTCGCCGGGGTCGGGTCCACGCACCTCGCGGCGCTGCCCGAGAACGGCACGGTCTTCGTCTTCGTGCGCGAGCCGACCATCCCCTTCCACCCGCCCGAGGACCCCGGCGTGCCCATGCTCATGGTCGGCGCGGGCACCGGGCTGGCCCCGTTCCGCGGGTTCCTGCAGGAGCGGGCCGCCCAGCAGGAGCAGGGCGCCACCGTCGCGCCGTCCCTGCTCTTCTTCGGCTGCCGGCGGCCGGACGTCGACGTCCTCTACGCCGACGAGCTGCTGGAGTACCAGCGCCGCGGGCTGGTCCGGGTGGAGAACGCGTTCTCGCAGGAGCCCGGGCGGCCGTGCCGCTACGTGCAGGCGGCGGTGCTCGACCGCGCCGACGAGGTGTGGGACCTGCTGCAGCGCGGCGCGGTGGTGCTGGTGTGCGGCAACGCCCGGACCATCGCCCCCGGGGTGCGGGCCTCGCTGGCGAGCATCTTCCGGGAACGCACGTCGGCCTCCGAGGCCGACGCGCAGGCCTGGCTGGCCGGGCTGCGCACGGCCGGCCGGTTCGTGGAGGACATCTGGGGCGGCTGACGGCGCGGAGGTGTCGGCGTGATCGAGCGGATGGTGGTCCTCGGCGCCTCCGGCGACCTCACCAGCCGGCTGCTCATGCCGGCGGTCGCCGCGCTCGCCGACGCCGGGGAGCTGCCCCCGCGGCTGACGATCCTCGGCTCGGCCACCACCGACCGGTCGACCGAGGACTTCCGGGCGCACATCGCCGCGGGGCTGGACGAGCACGCCGCGGTGTCACCGGCCGCCCGGGACGCCGTCGTCCGGATGCTGGAGTTCCGGGCCGCCGACGCCACCGACCCCGCGGACGTCCGGCGGCTGGTCGGTGACGGGCACCCGGGCACGCTGGTGTACCTCGCCCTCCCGCCGGGCCTGCTGCCCGCCACGCTGGCCGCCCTGGCCGGCGCCGGGCTGCGCGGCTCGGACGCCCTCGCCGTGGAGAAGCCGTTCGGCACCGACCTGGCCTCGGCGCGGGAGCTCAACGAGCTGCTGCGCACCCGGCTGCCGGCGCCGCAGGTGTTCCGGATCGACCACTTCCTCTCCGACGAGCTGGTCCAGCGCATCGTCGCGCTGCGCTTCCTCAACCGGGTCTTCGAGCCGCTGTGGAACGCCGTCCACGTCGAGCGGGTGGACATCAGCTGGCGCGAGACGCTCGCCCTCGAGGGCCGGGCGCGGTACTACGACCGCACCGGCGCGCTGCGGGACATGGTGCAGAACCACCTCATGGAGGTGCTGGCCCTGGTGCTCATGGAGCCGCCGGCCCGGCTGGACGCCGACTCCTTCCGCAGCGTCCGGGTCGAGGCGCTGCGCTCGATCGCCACCCCCCGGGCGGACTGCATCGCCTCCCGATCGGTGCGGGCCCGCTACACGGCGGGGACGATCGGGTCCCGGCAGGTGCTCTCCTACGTCGACGAGCCCGGCGTCGACCCGGCCCGCGGCACCGAGACCTGGGCGTCGCTCACGCTGGAGGTCGACTCGCCGCGGTGGGCCGGCGTGCCGGTCACGCTGCGGTCGGGCAAGGCCCAGCCGGAGGACGCCGCGGAGATCGCCGTCCACTTCCGCCCCCTGCCGCGGTACGTGCGGGAGAGCTGGCCGGCCGTCACCCCCAACGTGCTGCGCCTGGGGTTGATGCAGCCCTGCGTGAGCCTGGGGACGACGCTCAACGGGCCGGGGCGCAGCACCCGCGACTGCCGGCTCGAGGCCGGGTCGGAACCGCCGCGGCTGCCGGCCTACGCGCACCTGGTGCGGCAGATGCTGGCCGGCGACCCGATGCTGTTCATCCGCGGGGACGAGGCCGAGGAGGCGTGGCGCGTCGTGGACCCCGTGATGGCCGCGTGGCGGGAGGGGCGGGTCCCGATGCGCGAGTACCCGGCCGGCAGCCCGGCGCCCTGACCGGTCCCCGGGACCGCGGTCGGCGGGGCTGCCGGGCCGGCGGGGCTGCGGGCGGCCCGGCAGCCCGCTGGTCGAACTGCCGGGCCTCGGCCTCGCGCCTGCGCGCCGACGCGGGGTCGTGGGGTCGTGGGGTCGGCATGCCCGCGTTCAGCGATCGGTGCCCCTCCGGGGCGCGGGGTCGGGCAGCACCCCGGTGGCGCACAGCTCTTCGGCGATGCCGACTCTTCGGCGATGTCGACCCCACCCGGTCGGGTGCCGGCGTCACCCCCGGAAGCCGGGCCACGACGGCGGGGCCCGGCAGCCCCCTGCTGCCGACCCGCTCCCGCCCCCGGGACGGGATGATCGCGGCATGCCACGCCGTCCGGCACCGCGGGTCGCGGTGGCGGTGGGCGTCGTCGTCACCGTGCTCGCCGTCGCGGCCTTCCTGCTGCACCCGGCCGTGACCGCGACCGCGAAGTCAGCCTTCGTGCTCGACGGCGCGTTCGACGGGCCGCTGCCCCGGCCGTGGGCGCCGCCGGTCGAGCGCGACGAGCGGGAGGTGGCCGGCGTCGTCGTCGACCGCTACGCCCCGCCCGGCGGTGCACCGCCGGTCCTCCTGCTGCCCGGTGCGGCGCCCGCCGGCCGGGACGACGAGCGCGTCGTGTCCCTGGCCACGTCCCTGGCCGCCGCGGGGCGGGAGGTGGTGGTCCCGGAGCTCCGCCTCTACGCCGAGGAGCTGGACGTCGACGACGTCGACCGGGTGGTGCGGGTGGCCGCGCAGCTCTGCCGCGGGGGTGCCGGGCTGGTGCTCCTGGGGTTCTCCTACGGCGGGTCGCTCGCCCTGGTCGCGGCCGCGGACGACCGGGTGGCCGGCTGCGTCGACCTGGTCGCGACATTCGGCGCCTACGGCGACCTCGTGGGGGTCGTCCAGGCGGCGGTCACCGGGGTGTCCGTGGTGGACGGCGAGGTCCACCCGTGGGACGCCGCCGACGAGGCCGTCGTCCGCACGGTGGTCCGGGACGCCGCGACGAGGCTGGTGCCCGAGGACGAGCGGGAGCCGCTGCGCCGCGCGCTCGAGCGGCAGGACCCCGGCGGGCTGCCCGCCGCGGCGCGCCTGGTGTACCGGATGGTGACCACCGACGACCCGGCGCTGGTGGCCGAGCTCGCGGATCGCCTCCCGCCGCCCGGGGACGCCCTCGTCGAGACCTTCTCCCCCGTGGACGTGGCCGACGACGTCGAGGCCGACGTGCTGGCCGCGCACGCCCTCGACGACCCGGCCGTGCCGGTCGCGGAGCTGCTGCGGCTGCAGCGGGCCTTTCCCGAGGCGCGGCTGGTGACCCTGCGCTCGTTCGAGCACGTGGACCTGAGCACGGAGGACGGCCTCGGCCCGCTCGTCCGCGACCTGCTGGCCGCCTGGGCCTTCGTGCAGGCGCTGCTGCGGCCGCAGGAGGACTGGCCCTGGGAGTAGGGCCGCGACGTCGGTGGCCGCCGTCCGGCACCGTGCCGGGGGCCGTCCGCCGCCGAGAGGGTGGGATCTGCGCGAGGATGTCCCCACGCTGCGGCGGGGCCCAGGCCGATCGGCGCCAGGAGCCCGGCGACCCGCGGCTGCAGGGCGCGGAGAGCTGGCAGGGCACGCCGATGACCGACCTGGACCGCCGATCACCGCCGTGCGCGCTGGTCATCTTCGGCGCCTCCGGCGACCTCACCGCGCGCAAGCTGCTGCCGGCCCTGGAGCGCCTGGCCGCCTACGGCGCGCTGCTGCCCCGGGTGGCCCTGATCGGGGTGGCCCGCACCCCGATGTCCGACGACGAGTTCCGGGACTACTGCCGCGAGCGGGTGCCCGGCACGGCCGACCCCGGCTGGGCCGACCTGACCGCCGGCGCCCGGTACGTCGCCGGCGGGTACGACGACCCCGCCACCTACCGGCGCCTGGCCGAGGTCCTCGACGAGTGCGACCGCGACGTGGGGACCGCCGGCAACCGGGTGTACTACCTCTCCACCCCGCCCCGGCTCTTCAGCCCCATCGCGCTCCACCTGGGCGAGGCCGGGCTGGGCCGGTCGCCGGTCGGCGGGTTCGTCCGGGCGGTGATCGAGAAGCCGTTCGGCTGGGACGAGGCCAGCGCCCGCGACCTGTACGCCGACCTGTCCTCGGCGTTCGCGGAGGAGCAGATCTTCCGGATCGACCACTACCTGGCCAAGGAGACGGTGCAGAACCTGCTCGCCCTGCGCTTCGCCAACTCCATCTTCGAGCCGATCTGGAACCGCACCTGGGTGGACAACGTGCAGATCACCGTCGCCGAGACGCTGGGCGTGGGTGAGCGCGGCGGCTTCTACGAGACGACCGGTGCGATGCGCGACATCGTGCAGAACCACGTGCTGCAGGTGCTCTCCCTGTTCCTCATGGAGCCACCGACCTCCTTCCACCCGGAGGCGATCCGGGACGAGAAGGTGAAGCTGCTGCGCGCCATCCGGCCGCTGGACGAGGAGGCGGACATCACCGCCAACGCCGTCCGCGGCCAGTACACCCGCGGCGGCACGCGGGAGGACCTGATGCCCGGCTACCGGGACGAGCCGGGCGTCGACCCGCTGAGCCCGACCGAGACCTTCGTCGCCCTGCGCCTCGACATCGACAACTGGCGGTGGACCGGGGTGCCCGTGTACGTGCGCACGGGCAAGCGGCTCCCCTGCCGGGTCACCGAGGTCGCGATGGAGTTCCACCGGCCGCCCCAGCTGCCGCTGTTCCCCGGCCCCGCGGCCGACCTGGAGCCCGACGCGCTGGTCGTCCGCGTGCAGCCGGACGAGGGGCTCAGCCTCCGGTTCGGCGCGAAGGTCCCGGGCCACGCGTTCCGCGTGCAGAAGGCCTCCATGGACTTCTCCTACGAGAGCTTCGAGGAGCAGGCCCCGGACGCCTACGAGCGGGTGATCCTCGACGCCCTCATCGGGGACCCGACCCTGTTCATCCGCGCCGACGAGGTGGGCCGTTCCTGGCGCATCGTCGACCCGGTGCTGCGGCACTGGTCCGACGACCCCGGGCCGATCCCGCTCTACCAGGCGGCCACGTGGGGCCCTCCGGAGGCCGCGTCCCTCATCGCCCGCGACGGCCGGCGCTGGCGCTCGCCGTCCTGACCGGCGGGCGTGCGGGGACCCGTGCTCCCCGCGCCCGGGCGCTGCCGGACTGGTCGGGCGCGACGCGGGGGCGGTCGTGGTGACGACACCCGGGCCCCTGCGGCTGACCCTGCCCTTCCTGCCGGTGGGCGGGGCGCTGTTCTGCACCAGGCTCGACTTCTTCTCCCTCGCGCTCGCGCTCGCGACCATCGCGACCGACCTCGCGTCGACCACGACGGACCTCCAGTGGCTGCTGAGCGGCTACATGATCGCGCTGGGGTCGCTGCTGGTCCCGGCCGCGCGCTCCGGCGACGTGCTGGGCCGGCGCCGCGTGCTGCTGCTCGGCATCACGGTGTTCGGGGCGACGTCGCTGGTGTGCGGGCTGACCTCGGCGGTCCCGGTGCTGATCGCCGCCCGCGTGGTGCAGGGCCTCGGGGCCGCGATGATCGTGCCGACGGCGCTGGCCCTGGTGACGAACGCGACGGCCGAGGACGTGCGGCCGCGGATCACCGGCGCCCTGCTCGGTACCGCGGGCGTCGGGACGGCGCCGGGCCCGGTGGTCGGCGGTGTGCTGGCCTCGGAGGTCAGCCGGCCCGCTGCCGGTCCACGTCGTCGCGCTCACGCGCTGCGGCCCCACGACCGGCATGGGGTACTCCCTCGGCCAGGTCGCCGCGCAGAACGTCCTCCCTCCGGCGCGCTCCGCGGAGGGGAGCAGCGTGCTCCTCACGGTCCTGATCAGGGTGGGCGGCGTCGGCGTCGTGGCCGCCACGGCGGTCGTCGAGGCGGCCGGCGGCGGTCGGGCCACGACCGGCGGGGTCGAACCCGTCCTGGGCGGCCTCGCCGCCGTGCTGCTCCTGGCCGGGGTCGTCACGCTCGTCGCCGGAGCGCGGCGGCTCCGCCCCGCGCGACCGACCGGTCGGCCGGACCGCAGCCGGCTCCCGACGTAGCCCGTGCCCGACCCCGACCGCCCGCCACAGCACGGCGGGGGCAGCCGGTCACGTGCCGGTCGAGGTCACCGCCTCGCCCAGCGGCAGCCAGCGGACCGCCCGACGGACGTCGTCCGGCGCCCGGGCGAACTCCCGCTCCGCGGCCTCCCTGCCTTCGGTGAAGTGCGACCACCCCTCGTAGTGCACCGGCACGACGGTGCGCGGCCGCAGGTCACGGCACAGCTCCACGGCGTCGCGGGCGGTCAGCGTGTAGCTGACCGGCCCGGTGACCCCGAAGCGCACCCGGCCCAGGTGCAGCAGCGCGGTGTCGACCTGCAGCCGCCGCGCCACCTGCCGCAGCCCGCGGAAGAGCACGGTGTCGCCGCTGATCCACAGCACGCCGTCGGTCTGCCCCGGCCAGCGGAGCGCGAAGCCGGTGGCCTCCCCCACGACCGGCCGGCTGAGCGGGGGGCCGTGCCGGGCCGGCGTCGCGGTCACCTCGATCGCCGGACGGCCGGGTGAGGTCAGCTCCGTCGTCCCCCACCGGCCCAGGCCCCGGGCGGGCGGGCCGAGCCGGGACGCCGCCGACGGTGTGGTGACCACCGCACCCACCGACGCCAGCAGCGCCCGGCCGGCCTCGTCGAGGTTGTCGCCGTGCTGGTCGTGGGTGAGCAGCACCGCGTCGACCGGGCCGAGGTCGGCGGCCGCGACCGCCGGCCCGGTGAGCTTCCGCGAGGAGCTGCCCCAGCCGAACGACCACCGCCGCCCCGGCGGGTCGAACGTCGGGTCGGTCAGGAGCCGCCAGCCGGCCACCTCGACCAGGACGGTCGGGCCGCCGACGTGGGTCAGCCGGAGCCCGTCCACCTCACTGCGCGCCGGCGACCCCGGCCCGCGGGCGGGCGTGCCGCACCGCCCAGTCGAGGACGTGGTCGGCGATCTGCTCCCACCCCTCCTGCGCCGGCAGCAGGTGCGCGTAGCCCGGGTACTCCTCGATCTCGGTGACCGTGCCGCCGTGGTAGTGCCGGGCGTTCGAGCGCTGCACGCTCGGCGGCATGATGTGGTCCTCGCCGCCGGAGACGAACAGCAGCGGCGGGCGGTCCTGGTTCGAGTAGTCGACGGCGGCGTCCTGCGGGCCGGGCATGAAGTTGGCCAGCACCGAGCTCCACAGGATCCGGCCGGAGGCCGGCACGTGGTAGCGCCGGTAGAGCCGCAGCGACTCCTCCTCGCCGAACGTGTTGGTGAACGCGTAGTGCCACTGCTCCGGGCTCAGGCCCACGGCCCGGTGCCGGTTGGCCGGGTTCTTGAAGGCGACGAAGGTCGACCGCAGCTGCGACAGCGGCAGCACGCGCACCCCCTCGGTCGGCGCGGAGTTCAGCGCGACACCCACCGCGCCGTGGCCGCGGTCGAGCAGGATCTGCACCAGCGTGCCGCCCGCCGAGTGCCCGATGAGGATCGGCGGCTGCTCCAGCGCCCCGACCACCGACACGAGGTGGTCGACGACCACCGGCAGGGTCAGCTCGGCGATCGGCGTCGGATCGGCGTTGAGCGCCTCGACCTCGACCTCGAACCCCGGGTAGCCCGGGGTCAGGACGCGGTACCCCTTGGCCTCGTAGTGGGCCTTCCACCCCTCCCAGCTGCGGGGCGTCACCCAGAAGCCGTGGACGAGGACGATCGTGTCCGGACCGCCCGGGCGGGGGCCGGGGCGCGGGGTGGGGACGGCGTCGGTCATCGGAGGTCTCCTCGGTCAGGCCCGCGCAAGGCGAGCAGGTCGGCGTCGAACTCGCGCTCGTAGTCGCCCACGAGGCCGTGCGGGCGACCGGGGTAGGTCTTCAGCTGGGCGTCCTTGAGCAGCTCGGCCGTCTTCGGGGCGGAGTTCGCGTACGGCACGATCTGGTCGTCGTCGCCGTGGGCGACGAGCACCGGCACGTCGATCTGCTGCAGGTCGGCGGTGAAGTCGGTCTCGCTGAACTGCCGGATGCAGTCGTGGGCGCCCTTCAGGCCGGCCATCATGCTCATCCGCCAGAAGTCGTCGATCACGCCCTGCGGCAGCTCGGCGCCGTCGCGGTTGCCGCCGTAGAAGGGGACGGCGAGGTCCCGGTAGAACTGCGAGCGGCCGTGCCGCACGCCGGCCCGGATCTCGTCGAAGACCTCGACGGGCAGGCCGTCGGGGTGGGCATCGGTACGGAGCATCAGCGGCGGGATCGCGCCGAGCAGCACCGCCTTGGTCACCCGTGCGGTGCCGTGCCGGCCCATGTAGCGGGTGATCTCGCCGCCGCCGGTCGAGTGGCCGACGAGGACGACGTCGTGCAGGTCGAGCGCCTCGATCAGCTGGGCGAGGTCGTCGGCGTAGGTGTCCATGTCGTTGCCCTGCCAGGGCTGGCCCGACCGGCCGTGCCCGCGGCGGTCGTGGGCGATGGCGCGGAAGCCGTTGCTCGCCATGTGCAGCAGCTGGCCGTCCCAGGCGTCGGCGCACAGCGGCCAGCCGTGGCTGAACAGCACGGGCCGCCCCTCGCCCCAGTCCTTGACGTGGATGTCGGTGCCGTCGGTCGTGGTGACGGTGCTCATCGCGGTCTCCCCCTGCTGTGGAACTGACGAGTCCTGCCGGGGGCCGACCCTGGCAGCGCGGGAGCGGACGGGATGGCCTGTGCGTGCACGGTTCTGACCCCTGGGTGCACGCCGCCCCGACGTCCGGCACCTGGTGCGGGGTTCCCGTGGGAGCGCTTCCGCCGGCCCTGCGGCTCTGCCACGCTGACCCGGCGCGAGGGAGCGCACCGACCGCACCGTGTCGCTCCGCCGGGAGGTCCCCGATGCTGCTGCTCGACACCGCGACGGTCCCGCCGGAGGACCGGGTGAGCGCCTTCCGGGCCGCCTTCGACCAGGCCTCGGTGCCCTGCCGAATCGAGCACCTCGACCCGGAGGACCGGGTGCGGGCGCGCATGCACCTCTGGCACTTCGGGGCGGCCAACCTCTTCACCACCGACGCCTCGGGGTTCCGCCTCCTGCGCACGGCGCGGCACGTGCGCGTCGAGAGCCCGGCGGTCGTCGCCCTCGCCCTGCAGACCAGCGGGGTCGGCCGGTTCCGCCAGTTCGGCACGGACTCCGTCGTCCCCGCCGGCGAGCTCATGCTCACCGACCTGACCGGCCCGTACGACTTCTCCTGGGTGGGCAACGGCGGTTCCCGCGCCTTCCAGATCCCCTACGAGCGCCTCGGTCTGCCGGTCGACGTCGTCCGCGCCGGTGCGTGGCGGCTGCGCGCGAGCCCGCTGCACGACCTGGTGCGCGACCACCTCGAACGGCTGGCCGCCCGCCCGGAGGAGCTCTCCGCCGACCCCGGCGCGGCGGTGCTCGGGTCGGCGACGGTCGACCTGGTACGTGCGCTGCTGGTGTCCGCCGCCGGGCACGCCGGCCTCGCGCGGCCGGTGCGGGAGGAGACGCTGCTGACCCGGCTGCGGGCCTACGTCGGCCGGCACCTCGCCGACCCCGGGCTGACCCCCGAGGTGATCGCATCGGCGCACAACGTGTCCGTGCGCCGGCTGTACCGGGCCTTCGCCGAGGCCGGGCTCAGCCTGGAGCAGTGGGTCATCGGCCAGCGGCTGGAGGCGGCGCGCTCGGCGCTGGTGTCGCCGGCCGGGATGCGCCGCTCGGTCGAGGCGACCGCACGCTCCTGCGGGTTCGGCAGCCCGAGCCACTTCACCCGCCGCTTCCGGGAGGCCTACGGCCTGACACCGCGGGAGTGGCAGCGGCAGCACCGGGAACAAGGCGGTGCAGGCCCGGCGCAGGGCCGTCCGCCCCTGTCCGGCGGGGTCCCCGGCTCCTAGCGTCGGTCCATGACCGGGAAGCCACTGCGGTGCCGGTTCGGGCTCCACGCCTACGTCCGGCGGCACCCCGACGACGAACGGCCCTCGGGGCCGGACCACCGGATCTGCCTCCGGTGCGGGAAGCACACCGACGTCCCGTTCGGCAACGTGCCGGGGATGGGCCTCGGGGGCGGTGGCGGCGGGGGCGGGGTCGGCCTCTGACGCCGGCCGCGCGGCGCCCGGCCGACCTCCCCCGCCCGGCCTCGCTGCCGAGGTCACGGCTCAGGCTCCGTCGACCGGGACCTGCAACGTCCGGATCCCCGGGAAGCCGATCCACAGGCGCCCCTCCGCCGGGACGAGCGTCACCATGGCCTGCTCGCAGTGCGGGCAGCGGAGGACGAACCCGGCTCCCCGGTAGACCTGGGTCGCCCCCATCGGCGAGGGTGCGCCGCAGCCCGCGCACGTCGCGATCGCGGTGGTCGTCTCCACCGCGAAGACGTCCTGGAGCAGCCCGGCGACGGCGTTGCCGTCGAGCATCGCCTCGTCCATCTCATCCTCCCGTCGGCCCGAAGCGTTCGGTCCTGATCCGCTGCGGCTGGTGTCCGAGGGTCACCAGCGCCTCCGCCACCGTCTCGACGAAGGGGGTGGGACCGCAGACGAAGGCGTGCGGCCGCGCGGCCGGGCCGGGGCCGACCTCGGCCAGCATGTCGGCGTCGACCCGACGCGCGTACCCGCTCCACCCGGCCGGCCGGGCCCCCGTCACCGTGTGCACCACGGTCAGCCCTCCCCCGGCGAGCCGCTCGAGCTCGGCGCGGTAGAGGATCTCCTCCTCGCTGCGCGACGACACGAGCAGCCGGGTCTCCACCCGGCTGCCGACCGCGGCCCGCAGCCGGACCATCGCCATCAGCGGCGCGAGACCCGAGCCGCCGCCCACCAGCAGCAGCGGTCCGCCCTGCGCCGGCTCCCAGACGAAGTAGCCCCCGACGGGCCCCCGCAGCTCGATCCGGTCGCCGGGGCCGACGTCGCCGGTCAGGTAGGGCGAGACCTCGCCGTCCGCGATGCGCACCACGGTCAGCTCGATGCGCGTCCCGTCCGGCGCGGAGGCGATCGAGTAGCTGCGCTGCGCCTGGTAGCCGTCCTCGGCCGTGAGCCGGAGGTCGACGTGCTGCCCGGCCCGGTGGCCGGCCCAGCCCGGGACGTCGAGGACGAGCGTCGTCGCCCGCGGCGTCTCCGCGCGGACGTCGACGACGTCGGCGACCCGCCAGGTCAGTCGCCCCAGTACCGCTGTTCCCGCCATGGGTCTCCGTAGTCGTGGTAGCCGTTGACCTCCCAGAAGCCCGGCTCGTCGTGGGTCGACAGGCGCAGGCCGCGCACCCACTTGGCGCTCTTCCAGAAGTAGAGGTGCGGCACGAGCACGCGCGCCGGGCCGCCGTGCGCCGGCTCGAGGGGCTCGCCCTCGTACTCGAACGCGATCCAGGCCTTGCCGCCGAGCAGGTCCTCGAGCGGCAGGTTCGTGGTGTAGCCGCCGTCGCTGTACTGCACGACGTGGTCGGCCGACGTCTCGATGCCGTCGAGCAGCGTGTCCACCGACACCCCTCGCCAGACGGTGTCCAGCTTGGTCCACTTCGTCACGCAGTGGATGTCGCGGGTGACCTCCTCGCTCGGCAGCGCCCGGAACTCCTCCCACGTCCACCGGCGCGGCTCGTCCACCTCCCCGTCGATCGAGAAGTCCCACCGGGCCGGCGGGGTGTGCGGGGTGGGGCCCGCGGAGAGGACCGGGAAGTCCCGCGTGACGTACTGGCCCGGTGGCACCCGGTCGGTGGAGACCGCCTCGCGGCGTCCCCGGAAGCCGCGCGAGATGATCGACATGGTCGGCTCCGTCCTTCCTGGAGGTCGCTGGTCAGCGACGCGGCTCGGGGACGCGGGGCTCGCGCAGCGACCGGAAGCCCGCACGGATCTCCTCCGAGAGGAGCTGCGGCTCCTCCCACGCCGCGAAGTGCCCCCCTCGCTCGACCCGGCCGTAGTGGACGAGGCCGGGGTAGGCCCGCTCCGCCCAGCTGCGGGGGGCCTGGTACTGCTCCCCGGGGAAGACGCTGATGGCCGTCGGGATGGTGACGCCCTTGGCGTCGAAGAAGCCGCCCCGGTACTCCCAGTACAGGCGGGACGCCGAGACGCCGGTGCCCGTCAGCCAGTAGAGCGTGATGTTGTCGAGGACCTCGTCCCGGGTCAGCTGCCCCGAGTCGCTCGTGGTGCGGTGCAGGGCCGCGGCGACCGCTGCGGCCGGCTGGCCGTCGGCGTCGTTGTGGTCCAGGAGCCACGCGGCCAGGCCGACCGGTGAGTCGGCGATGCCGTACAGGGTCTGCGGCCGCGCGGCCATGTACCGGGCGTACTCGACCTGCCGGTAGGTCCTGAGCAGCTGCTCGCAGGCCCGGTGCTCCTCCGCCGCGAGACCGGCCGGCGGCGGGCCGCCGGCCAGGAGCACCCGGTCGACGTCGGCCGGGACGGTCGCCGGCATGTTGGTGTGGATGCCCAGCAGGCCCACGGGTGCCTGCAACCCCATCTGGTCGACGACGAACGCGCCCCAGTCGCCGCCCTGCGCGACGTAGCGGGTGTAGCCGAGGCGCTCCATCAGGACCGCCCAGGCCCGGGCCATGCGCTCGGGGCCCCAGCCGGGGCTGGTCGGCTTGCCCGAGAACCCGTAGCCGGGCATCGACGGGACCACCACGTGGAAGGCGTCCGACGCGCTCCCTCCATGGGCCGTGGGGTCGGTGAGCGGCCCGATGATCTTGAGCTGCTCGACGACCGAGCCGGGCCAACCGTGGTTCACGACCAGGGGCAGCGCGCCGTCGTGCGGCGACCGGACGTGGAGGAAGTGGATGTCGAGCCCGTCGATCTCGGTGACGAACTGCGGCAGGGCGTTCAGCCGTGCCTCGCAGGCGCGCCAGTCGTAGTCGGTGGCCCAGCGGTGCGCGAGCTCCTGCATGGTGGCCAGCGGCACGCCCTGCGACGTGTCGGGCACCGTCTCGCGCTCGGGCCAGACGGTCCCGGCGATGCGCCTGCGCATCTCGGCGAGCGCCTCGTCCGGCACGTCGACGTGGAACGGGCGGATCGCCCGTCCGGTGTCGTGCTCGAGTGCGGTCATGGTGGGGGTTCCCCCTCGGTCTGCGGTGGCGGCGGCCGGTCACGCAGCGGGCCGGCCGGAGGTACGGGTCAGCCGAAGGTGACGGCGAAGGCCCGCACGCCGGGGTCGGAGAAGCTGATCTCGAACGTCCGCTCGACGACCGGGTGGCGCTGGCGGACGAGCTGGTGCAGCCGCGGCTCGGTGATCGTGCCGGTGCCGTCGTCGTCCACGTCGTCTCCGTGGTCGACCCCCGGCGGCCGGCCGTCGAGGAGCACGCTGAAGGGCACCGGACCGGTCGGGGCCGGTGCCATGACCAGGTGCAGGTCCCGAGCGGTGAACCGGCAGGCGATCCGCCCGCCGGGCTCGTCCAGCAGCACGGCGTCCGGCTGCACCGTCCACCCGCCGGCGAGGGCCCAGTGCTCCGCGGGCAGACGGGTGGGGGCGGTGTAGCGGAGCGAGCGACCGACCCCCGGCCGCTCCGGGGAGGCGAAGCGCTCGGTGCGCTCGGCTCCGAGGTAGGTCTCCGCCGAGGCGAGGTCGGCCCAGTCGGCGGCCGCCTCGATGCCCTGCCCTTGGACGCCCTGCCCTTGGATGCCCTGCCCCTCGGTGCCCTGCCCCTCCCCCGCGGCCGGCCCGGGGAGCGTGCCGTCGGCGCCGGCCTCGCGGAGCAGCTGCCGGATGACCCCCTCGGACTCCGCGTAGGCACCCTCACCGACGTGCGTGAACCGGATCTGCCCCCGCGCGTCGACGACGTAGAGGGCGGGCCAGTAGGTGTTGGCGAAGGCGGTCCAGATCGCGTAGTCGCTGTCGACCGCGACCGGGTAGCGGATCCGCAGGTCCTCGACCGCCCGGCGGACGTTGCCGACGTCGCGCTCGAACCCGAACTCGGGCGTGTGGACGCCGAGGACGACCAGCCCGACGTCCCGGTAGGCGTCGGCCCAGGCGCGCAGGTAGGGCGCGGTGCGCAGCCAGTTGATGCAGGTGTAGGTCCAGAAGTCCACGGCGACCACCCGGCCGCGCAGTACCTCCGCCGTCAGCGGCGGGGAGTTCAGCCACCCGGTGGCCCCCTCCAGGGAGGGCATGCTGCGGTGAGCGGGGTGGCGACCGGGTGCCCAGCCCGGGCCGCGGACCGCCTCCCGGAGCGCGGCGAGCAGCGACTGGCTCGTCTCCACGGCGAGCCCCGGTCAGCGCAGCGGCCGGAAGGCCGCCCGGACCTCGGCGGCGAACAGCTCGGGCTCCTCCCAGGCGGCGAAGTGGCCGCCGCGGTCGACCTCGCTGAAGTACGTCAGCGTGGGGTAGGACTGCTCGGCCCAGCTGCGCGGCGTCCGCCAGATCTCCCCGGGGAACGTGGTGAAGCCGACCGGGACCGTGACCGGCGGAGGAGCCTGCCCGGACGCCGCCGCGGCCGCCCGGGCGCCGCCGTCCTCCCAGTACGACCGGGCCGCCGAGGCCCCCGTGGCGGTCAGCCAGTACAGCGTGATGTTGTCGAGGACGTGGTCGCGGGTGAGGTTGCCCGCGGGCTGCCCGTCGACGAACGCACGCGCGATCTTGTAGTAGCTGTCGGTGTCGTGGTCGCACATCCAGGCCGCCAGGGCGACGGGCGAGTCCAGCAGGGCGTAGCCGACCGTCTGCGGCCGCGTGGCCATCTCCAGGAAGTACCCGAAGCCGCTCTGCTGGAAGGTGGCCAGCTGCTCCAGCGCCGCCCGCTCCTGCTCCGTGTCCCCCGACGGGGGCGCGCCCAGCACCGTCACGAGCAGGTTCACGTGGATGCCGAGCAGGCCCTCGGGCGCCTGCCGGCCCATCAGGTCGGTCACCGCGGCACCCACGTCGCCACCCTGGGCGACGTAACGGGTGTAGCCGAGGCGCCTCATCAGCTCCGCCCAGGCGCGGGCCACCCGACCCGAGTCCCAGCCCTGCTCGGTCGGCTCGGCGGAGAAGCCGTATCCCGGCAGGGACGGCAGCACCAGGTGGAACGCGTCCTCGGCCCGGCCGCCGTGGGCGGTGGGATCGGTGAGCGGACCGATCGAGTCGAGCATCTCGACGACCGAGCCGGGCCAGCCGTGCGTCATGATCAGCGGCAGCGCGTCCTCGTGCCTCGACCGCACGTGCAGGACGTGCACGTCGACGCCGTCGATCTCGGTCATGAACTGGGGGAGCGCGTTCAGGCGCGCCTCGCAGGCGCGCCAGTCGTAGTCGCTCGCCCAGTAGCGGCAGAGCTCCTGCACCGCCGCGAGCTGCACCCCTTGGGAGCGGTCGGTCACCAACTCCCGGGACGGCCACCGGGTGGCGGCGAGGCGCCGGCGCAGGTCGGCGAGGTCCTCCTCGGGGACGTGGACCTCGAACGGGCGGAGCGCGGTGAGGTCGGCCTCGGTGCGGGGGCCGGGAACGGCAGCGGTCGTGGTGTCGGTGGTGCCGGACGTGGGTTCGGTCGGTGCGGACATCTGCGTCTCCTCGACTCAGACGTCGCGAGGGGGATCCCGCCGCCTCGTCGCTCGGGACTCCCCGTCGCGTGCGTGGGTGGAGGTGGACTCAGCGGCTCGGCCGGTGATCGACGCTCCGTCAGAGGGGAGCTGCTCGGGCCCGTAAGCGATCGAAGCGCCGGCCGCAACTCGACGTCAAGCACCGCCGCGCGCGCCGTGGCGTGCGGTCACCACGCACCACGAGAGGATGCAGGACCACCGGGATCCCGCCGGCCCGGACGTGCACGTCCTAGCCGGCCAGCCGATCGGGCTGCTCGGGCTGCGGTCGGCCGCGCAGCTCGTCGAGGAACGCCTCGGCGACGGCAGCCACCTCGCCCTCGAGCTCGGCGATCGTGGTCCCGATGCCGAAGCGGTCGGTCGCGTCGCCGTGGTGCCCGAACACCGGACCGGCTTCGGTGTCCACGGAGGAGCCGGACACGGCCCCCTCGTCCGACGGGCGCCTGCTCGACCCCGCCGTCCGCCGGGGGTCAGCGGTCGCGGTGCAGGTGCTCGGCGCGGTCCTCGACGGCGCCGTGGCGCACCAGGCTGGCGATGGCCAGGGCGAGCCCGCCCCAGATCACGACCATCGCCACCACCATCATCACGATCGCGGCCGTGCTCATCGGGGTCCTCCCTCGTCGTCTCCCGTTCCCGGGCGGTGGCGGGGGGCCGGGTCCGTCACGGGGGTCGCGTGCAACGGCGCGGCCGGGTCGGAGCCCGGTGGCGGCCCGTCCAGGTGGGTCCCGGCGCGCCACGGCAGCCGGGCGAGGAGGAAACCGACCAGCGGCAGGGCGACGACCAAGCCCCAACCGCAGATCAGCAGCAGCCAGCCGGGGTAGTCCTCGTAGGGCGCGGTGAGGTCGTCCCGCAGCGCGAAGGCGAGCACGACGGCCAGGCCCAGCGGGGTGACGAAGCTCGTCAGCACGCGCCAGCCGGTGCCGACCCGGGGACGGCCGTGGACGTTGAGGTGCTCGCCGAGCCCGGTCAGGGCCCGGATGGCCCAGACGACGACCAGCATGCTGACCAGCGCCACGACCAGGATGCCGTACTGGTTGACGAAGTGGTCGACGACGTCGAGCACGTAGATGCCGCTCGTCGTGCTGAAGAGCACCAGGCTCAGCACCGCGGCGGGAACGCCGACCGCGAGGGTCGCGGTGAGGCGGCCGGTGTCGAGCTTGTCGCGGACGGCGGAGATCACGACCTCGATCACGCTGACCAACGAGGTGATGCCGGCGATGACCAGCGAGCCGAAGAACAGGACGCCGAAGAGGGCGCCGGCCGGGGCCTCGCTGATGATCGTGGGGAAGGCGATGAAGGCCAGCCCGATGCCGTCGCTGGCGACCTCGCCGACCGGGACCCCGCCGGCCTGGGCCATGAAACCCAGGGCGGCGAACACACCGATGCCGGCGAGCAGCTCGAAGCCGGAGTTCGAGAAGCCGACGACGAGGCCGGAGCCGATCATGTCCTCGCGACGGCCGACGTACGAGGCGTACGTGATCATGATGCCGAAGCCGATCGACAGCGAGAAGAAGATCTGGCCGAACGCGGCGGCCCAGACGGGAGCCGAGGCGAGTGCCGACCAGTCGGGCGTGAACAGCGCGTCGAGCCCGGCGGCAGCGCCGTCCAGGAACAGCGCCTGCACCACGAGGACGGCGAAGGCGAGCACCAGCACCGGGATGAAGACCAGCGAGGTCGCACCGATGCCGCGCTGGACGCCCAGGGCCATGATCACGAGGACGGCCAGCCAGACGAGCAGCAGCGGGACCAGCACCCCGGGCACCACGTCGGCGGTGACCTCGACGTCACCGGCCTGGAGGAACTCGCCGAAGAAGAAGCCCTCGGGGTCGGCACCCCAGGCCTCGTCGAGCGAGAAGAAGGTGTAGCGGAGCGCCCAGGCGATGACCGCGGCGTAGTAGACGGCGATGACGAAGCAGATGCCCACCTGCCACCAGCCGAGCCCCTCGGTGCCGCGGCGCAGCCGGGCGAAGGAGAGGGGCGCCGAGCCGCGGTGGCGGTGGCCGATCGCGTAGTCCAGGAGCAGGAACGGGATGCCGGCGGTCAGCAGCGCGACCAGGTAGGGCACCACGAAGGCGCCGCCGCCGTTCTCGTAGGCGACGTAGGGGAACCGCCAGATGTTGCCCAGCCCGACCGCCGACCCGATCGCCGCCAGGATGAAGACGCGCCTGGAGCTGAACGCGCCGCGACGGCGCGCCTCGTCGGGCTGCCCCGCAGCCCGCCCCTCCGTCGTGCTCATGCGACCTCCCGTGTCGTGAGCCGCCGAGCCGGCGAGCCCGTGGCGCACCGGTCGACGTCGCACCGTCGGAGAGAGGATGTCAGGACTGCGGCCCCTCGGCTGCCGGAGGGCCTCGCTCCCACGTGCCCGCGCACCCGCGGATGGGAGCGTCGGCCCCGGAGGAGACGACGAACCGCCCCGGACCAGAGGGTCCGGGGCGGTTCGTCGTCCTGCGGGGCCTCCGCACCACGTGCGGAGGCGGGGTGGAGGTGGCGGGAATCGAACCCGCGTCCTCCGACGCCAGACCAGGGCTTCTCCGAGCGCAGTCCGCTGCGTCTCTGCTCGGCCCTCCCGATCTCACGGACGAGACGGGATGACGGGCCCAGTCGCTGTGGGATGTCCCGGACGCGCCCGCGACCGGCACGCACGGTGAGTCATCTAGCTGATGCCAGGATCCGGGCCGATGACGAACCCGGGCTGACAGAGACGCCTACGCTACTTAGGCAGCGAGGGCGTACTCGCGCTGACTGGAGTCGGCGCTTGTGTTGGTTGCGACGCGTGGTTTACGAGCTCATCGTCGCCTTCCTCGGCTCGCTTCCCCTGGTCGAACGACCGAAGTCGAGACCATTCACCCCCTGTGTAGTTGTGCACCCAGGATAACCGGGCCGGCCACCGGGTTGTTCCCCGGACCGCGCGACCGGCCCCGCACCCGCCGCGTTCCCCCGTGATCACGGGGATCCGGCCCGCCGACACGCCGCCGACGGCGCGCCACCGGGCGAGAAGCCCATGATCACGGCGGAGGGGCCGGTCGTGGCGGGAGGCGACCGGCGAAGGGGCCGGTCACCGCGGCCGGTGGAGCGGCGGCGCAAGGTGCGGGTGGCGGCGTCAGATCCAGTCGCGGCGCTTGAAGACGGCGTACAGCGTGAGGCTGACCCCGACCATGAGCACCAGCGCGAACGGGTAGCCCAGGTGCCACGTCAGCTCGGGCATGTCCTCGAAGTTCATCCCGTACACGGTGCCCACCAGCGTCGGGGCGAACAGGATGGCCGCCCAGGCCGAGATCTTCTTGACCTCCTCGCCCTGCGCGATCGAGGCCTCGGTCAGCTCCCGGATCTCCTCGTTCTGCCGCTGGGCGACGAGGGTGGCGTTGACGGTGAGGATGTCGCGCAGCTGCAGCCGGAAGGCCTCCACCCGCTCGTTGACGCTGGTCACGTGGTCGGCGACGTCCCGGAGGTAGCTGCGCAGCTCCTCGTCGACGCCGTACTTGTCGAACCCGGCGGAGATCGCGGCGAGGATCCCGGTCAGCGGCTGCGCGGCGCGCTGGAACTCCAGCACCTCCTGCGACAGCTCGTAGATGCGCCGCGACACCCGCGGGTCCCCGCCGAAGACCTGCGTCTCGATCTCGTCGATGTCGTTGGCCAGGCCCGCGACCACGGGCGAGTACCCGTCGACGACGGCGTCCAGGATCGCGTAGAGCACCGCCTCGCTGCCCTTGTCGAGCAGGTCCGGCTCGCTCTCCAGCCGCCGGCGCACCCGGGCGAGGTCCGGCGACTCGCTGTGCCGGACGGTGATGGCGAAGTTGGCGCCCAGGAACAGGTGCAGCTCCCCGAACTCGACCTCCTCGGTCGCGTCCAGGTACCGCGCGGCCTTGAGGACGACGAAGAGCGTGTCGCCGTAGCGCTCGAACTTCGGCCGCTGGTGCGCGGTGATCGCGTCCTCGACGGCGAGCTCGGGCAGGTCGAACAGCTCGGCCAGCTCCCCGAGCTCGCGCGGCTCCGGGCGGTAGAGCCCCAGCCAGACGAGGCGCTCGTCGTCCTCGGCCAGCCACTCGTGGCTCTCGGCCACCGAGTCCGGCGTCGCCACCCGCCGGCCCGAGGAGTACACGGCGTTGTCGACGATCCGGGACGGCCGCCGGTCCGGGGCGGGCGCGGGCGCGGCCGCCGGGGCGGGCGCGGCCAGCTTGAGCGCGGGCCGCGGGCGGCGGGTCAGGCTGGACAGGGCGGTGAGGGGCGCACGGCGGCGGTCGGCCACGACGGGACTCCCGGGGGACGCTGGGGCGGGGACGCGTCGGGGGCCCGGCACCCCGCACGGCCGGCGTCCCGGGCCCACCCGGGGGTGGGGCGGACGCCGATCGTCAGCAGGCGGTGGTGCGGACCCCGGTGCCGGTACTGGGCGGTTCGCTGCGCATGCGCTCGACTCCCCTCCCGTACCCGATCACGACGGCCGCCACGGTGGCCGTCGACCATCGTGGCACGGCGGAGCGGCCCCCCGCCCGCCCGGACGGCGAACGCCCCGCCTCCGGGCGGTGAACATCACACGACGCCCGCCCTCCGGCGACCGCCCTCCGGCCCCCGCTGCGCCGCCTCAGACCTCGAGCACCAGGCCGATCATGACCGGCAGCAGCACCACGATCAGCAGCGCGCCGAGCACGTCGAAGCTGATCCCCGACCGGATCATCTTGGTGATCGGGACGACGCCGGAGCCGTAGACGATCGCGTTCTGCGGCGTCGACACCGGCAGCATGAACCCGAACGACGCGGCGAACGTGGCCGCCAGCGCCGGCACGAACGGGTTGATGCCCGCCGCCACGGCCACCGGGATGATGATCGGCACGACGACCGCGGCGGAGGCGGTGTTGCTCGTCGTCTCGCTGATGATGATCGCGAGGACGACGGCGAAGACGGTGATCGCGATCGTGCTGGTCAGCCCCAGCCAGTCGGCCGAGCTGTTGCCGATCGTCTCGGCCAGCCCGGTGTCGGCCAGCAGCGAGCCGAAGATGATCCCGGTGCCGAACAGCAGGATGGTGCCCCAGTCGATCCGCGCCGCGTCCGACCAGTTGAGGGTGAACTCCCGGCTCTTCCAGTCGGTGGGCAGCAGGAACAGCAGCGAGGCGCCGAGCACGGCGACGATGCCCTCGTCGAGGCGGTCGCCGACGGCGGTGTAGAGGCCGGACTCGGTGCCGGCGGTCAGCGCGATGACGCCGGGGAAGATCCACAGCGCCACGGTGGCGCCGAAGGCGATCAGCGTGTTCTTCTCCGCCCGCGAGACGGGGCCGAGCTCGGCCCGCTCGCGCTGCACGTACTCGTGCACGCCCTCGATCCGCCGGATCTCCGGCCGGTTGAGCAGCAGCAGGACCAGCGCCAGCGCGACGAACATCAGCGCGCAGATCGGCGCGGCCATGAGCATCCACTGGAGGAAGCCGATGCGCTCCCCCGTCGCCTCCTCGATCAGCCCGCGGCCGATGAGGTTGGGCGGGGTGCCGACGGGGGTCAGCAGGCCGCCGACGCTCGCGCCGTAGGCGAGCATGAGCATGATCGCGGCACCGACCCGCAGCCGCAGCGGGTCGAAGTCCGGGGCGACCAGCTCCTTGTCCTGGAGCAGCTTGGCGATCACCGAGAGGATGCCGATCGCCGTCGGCAGCAGCATGGCGACCGTGGCGGTGTTCGACACGAACGCCGAGAGCACCGCGGTGATCAGACCGAAGGCGATCACCAGCCGCGCCGTCGAGCCGCCGACCCAGCGCAGCGACAGGACGAACATGGCGAACCGGCGGGCGACACCGTGCTTGAGCATCGCCGCGGCGAGGATGAACGCCCCGATGAAGGTGAACACCGTCGTCGAGCCGAACGGGGCGAGCGCGTCGTCGGCCGGGACGACGCCCAGGACGGCGATGGCCCCGACCCCGATGAGGCCGCCGACCGGGATGGGCACCGGCTCGGTGATCCACAGGACGATGACGCCGAGCAGGATCGCCGCCAGCAGCTGCTGGTCGTCGGGCAGGTCCAGGGGCAGCAGCGCGAAGACGACCGTCACCAGCGGGGCGAGGAACAACCCGACGGTGCGGCGCCCCCTCTCGAACCGCTCCTCGGCCGGGCTGAGCGTCTGCTCCCCGAGGCTGCGGTAGGTGGCGTGCCCGCGGAACGCGGCGTCGACGTCGGTGCGTCGGCCGGACCCGGGTCGGTGCTCGGTGGTGGCCATGGCCGCTCCCCTGTCCCCCGAGGGCTGTGAGCCAGACCATAGAGAGGTCCGCGCTAGCCGGCGACCTCACCGTCGGGCGGGGGCACCCGGAGGGCGACGAGGAAGCGGGACACCATCGCGTAGCCGCCGACGAGCACGGCGAGCTCGACCACCTGCCGGTCGGACAGGTGCGCCCGGACGGCGGCGAACACCGCGTCGGGGACGTCGACCTCCCGCGTCGAGGCGTCGGTGAAGGCCAGGACGGCGGCCTGCGCCGGCGTCCACCCAGGGCCGGCCGCGTCCGGGCGGCGCAGCAGCGCCAGCCGGTCGTCGTCCAGGCCGGCGCGGCGGGCGATCGGCTCGTGCGCCGCCCACTCGAACTCCGCGCGGTTCAGCACCGCCACGCGCAGGACGACCAGCTCGCGCAGGTCCGCGGGCAGGGTCGTCCCCGACCGCAGGGCGCCCAGCATCGCGTTCCACCCCTCGGCGACCGCCGGGCTGTGCAGCAGCAGCCGGTCCAGGGTGGAGAGCCGGCCCCCGCGGCGGGCGGCGAGCAGCTGCGCGGTCGGGCCCTCGGTGGCCGCCTCCGGCAGGCGCGGCGCGCTCACCGGCCGAAGGTGCCCGCCGGGTAGGCGCCGGCGGCCACCAGCCGGGCGGAGAGCCCCTTGCCCAGCTCCACCACCCGGGCCGTGCGCTCCGGGCCGAGGTGCTGCCACGGGGCGGCCGACAGCGCGTCGGTCTCGGCCTCCAGGGTGTCGCGCAGCTCCTGCCCGGCCGGGGTGAGCTCCCCCTCGCCGGCCATGAGGCCGCGGGTGACGAGCCCGGCCACCGCGGCGCCCCACTCCTCCTCCGACCAGCCGCGGGTGGCGCGGGCGGCGGCCGGGGTGAAGCCCCGGCCGGTGGCGCTGTGGGTGATGAGCGCCTCCAGCCCGGACAGGCCGTGCCGGACCAGCGCGGCCACGTGCCCGTCACCGCGGTGCTCGCGCAGCAGGGTGGCGCCGTGCCAGAGCCGGGCGACGGGGTCCTGCGGCCACGGCAGGTCGGCGTGGCCGGCGTACAGCGGCCGGCCCTCGGGGGTGAGCGCCGAGCAGGCCTCGGCGACCAGGTCGGCGAGCTCGGCGACCTCCGGGGCCGCGGCCGCCTCCGGCCCGCCGAGCAACCGGGTGAGCGAGGCGCGGGCACCCTCGACGCGGGCGGCGACGACCTGGTCGGGGCCGGCGAGGGTCCAGGCGCGCGGGACGTGCCGGGCCACCAGCGCGGGGGCGAAGTTGGCGAAGGTCGCGGTCACCGCGCCGGGGCCGACCGCCCCCATCGCGGCCGCCCGACCGGCGAAGTAGCACATGCGACCGGGACGCAGCCCGACCGCGGTGAGGTACTCGTCCTGCTCGGGCGAGAAGTAGACGTGGTTGTGCAGGGGGTCGACGGCGCGGTGGGCGCGGGCGACGGCACGGGGGTCCAGGGCGGGCTGATCGACGCTGACCATGCGCGGCACCCTAGGACCTGCCCACCGGCGGCAGGACGCGGGCCCAGTCGGTGCGGGTGCGCACCGGAGCGAACCCGAGCCGCCGGTACAGCCCCAGGGCGCCGCTCGGGTTCTCGGTGTCGACCTGCAGCCCCGCGGTGCCGCACCCGGCCGCGGCGCCGGCGTGCAGGGCGGCGACGACGGCGGCCGAGGCGATGCCCCGCCCGCGCGCCGACCGCAGCACCCCGATCTGCCCGAAGTGGCTCTGCTGCACGCCGGTCGCCCGGGTGTCGGCCTCGAAGACGTAGGCGAGCACGTAGCCCACGACGGCGCCGTCGGCGAGGGCGAGCACCGACAGGTCCGGGCGGAAGGCGCGCTGGCCGGTGAACCACGCCCGCCAGGTCGCCTCGTCCCGCTCCGAGGAGCCGTGGTGGTCGGTGAAGGCCTGGTTGTGCACCCGGCGGACCTCGTCGTCCCGGTCCGCGGCGAACGGCACCAGCTCGATGCCGGGGACCGCGGGCACCGGGGGCAGGTCGGTCAGCGGCCGGGCCATGTCGGAGTACCAGCGCTCCGGCACCAGCCCGGCCCGGCGCACCAGCGGCTCCAGCCCGGTCATGCCCGGGTGGACGCCGACGACCAGCCGGGCCGGCGCCTCCGGGTGCACCTCGCGGTGCTGCTCGCCGCCGCGGTCCAGCAGCCAGGCGAGCAGCTCCCGGCCGATCCCGTGCCCGCGCCAGGCCGGGTGGACGCGGCCCTCGAGCCCCACCCGGTAGGCGTCCCGGACCCCGCGGGAGCCGACCGCGACCGCCCACGCGACGAGCGCCCCCTCGGCGGTGCACACCGCCCGGCCGTCGGCGGCCAGGTCGACCAGGTCCTCGGCCCACCACTCGGTGAGGTCGGCGGCGTCGAGGTTCTCCCTCGTGTCGTCGACCGGCTCGGCGTCGGCCAGCAGCACGGCGACGGCCTCGACGTCGGCGGGGGCGAGGGCACGGGCGACGAGGTCACCGGGGAGGTCCAGCACGGGCGCAGCGTAGGGACGCCCGCCCGGTGCGTCGACCGGGTTCCCGGCCGCACCGTGCGTCGCCGCCACGCCGGTGCGCTCCCGGCCGCGACCGCGGGCGTTGTCGCCCCCCCGGGCGGCTGCGGACCATGACGCGGGCACGGGGGCCGACCGGAGGAGCCGACATGCCCCACTACCTCTTCATCGGCAGCTACGCCCCGCAGGGTGCCCAGGCCGTCATGGCCGCGGGGGGCACCGCCCGCCGGACCGCCATCGAGAAGATGGCCGCGGACGTCGGCGGTCGCGTGGAGTCCTTCTACTTCGGCTTCGGCACCGATGACGTCTACTCGATCGCCGAACTGCCGGACAACAGGTCTGCGGCCGCCATGGCGCTCACCGTCAACGGCAGCGGGGTGGCCGACGTGCGGACCGTCGTCCTCATGTCCCCCGAGGAGGTGGACGAGGTGGCGAAGGTGAAGGCCGAGTACCGCCCGCCGACCGCCTGACGACCGCTGCCGGAGGGAGCGGGTCGACCGGGTCGCCACCCGGCACGACCGGGTCGCCACCCGGCACGACCGGGTTGCGGCCCGGCACGACCGGCCGCCAGCATCGGCGCACGCCGCCGAGAGGAGGGCCCGTGCCCCGCTTCCTGGTCATCGCCTCCTACTCACCGCAGGGCGCTCGGGCGGTGATGGCCGGGGGCGGGTCGGCCCGCCGGAGCGTGTTCGAGCACGCCGTCCTGGACCTGCACGGCCGGCTGGAGACGTTCGACTTCGCCCTCGGCGAGGACGACGTCTACGCCCTGGTCGACCTGCCCGACGCGGCCGCCGCGGCGGCGCTGTCGCTGACCATCAGCGGCGGCGGGGTGGCCGCCGTCCGCACCGTCGTGCTGCTCAGCCCCGAGGAGGTCGACCGCGCGGCGCAGCTGCACCCGCACTACCCGGTCCGGGGCTGAGCGGTCGGCCCCCCGCCGCCGCCGGTGACCCGCCGCAGGAACGGCAGCACGGCCCGCTCCACGGCGGCCGGGTCGTCGTGCATCGGCCAGTGGCCGCTGCCCTCGAGGACCACGACCTCGGCCTCCGGAAAGGTCTCCCGCTGCCGCTCGGCGTAGGCCACCGGCAGGTAGGGGTCGTGCCGACCCCACAGCACGAGCACGGGCAGGTCACGGCCCTGCAGCCGTCGGTGCAGGTCCTCCGAGACCGCTGCTGCGTCCGTGGCCCGGTAGAGCCGCAGGACTGCGCGGCGGCAGCCCGGGTCCTTGAGGTCGCGGTACATCCGCGCCACGGTCTCGGGTGGCAGCCCCCGGGGATTGCCGTGGCGGAGCAGCAGCCGCATGGCAGGCAGCGTGGCGGTGGCCATGAAGGCCTCCCCGACCCCGGTGGTGCGCCAGACGCGGGCCAGGTAGTGCCAGCGGTAGCCGCGCAGCACCCCGATGTCGACGAGGGTGAGGCTGGCGACGCGGTCGAGGTGGTCGGCGGCCCACCACAGCCCCCACGGCCCGCCGAAGTCGTGCAGCACCAGGTGGGCGCGGCGCACGCCGAGCGCGTCGAGGACCCCGCCGAGGTGCCGGGCGTACCCGTCGACGGTGTGGACGAAGGTGCCGGGCTTGTCGGCACGGCCGAAACCCGGCATGTCCGGGGCGACGGCCCGCGCGAACGTCCCCGTGCGCGACACCAGGCCCCGCCAGTCCTCCGCCGGACCGGGGTTGCCGTGCACGAACACGACGGCCTCCTCGGCGTCGGCCGGTCCGGCGTGCAGGTACGGCGAGCGCACACCGGCGACGGTGACGACGGCCTCCTCCACCGGAGCAGCCTGCTCGGGGGCCGTCTGCTCGGGGGCAGTCTGCTCGGGGACGGCCTGCGCCGGGGCGCTGGCCGGTACTCCCGCTGCGGTGGGGGTCGGGGCGGTGGGTGGGGTGCCCATGGCTGGTCCTCCCTCGGACGCGTCTCCGTGGGGGGTGATGCCACACCCCGGGTGCGGGCCGGTCCAGTGACGATGGACCCTGCTCAGTCGGGCAGGTAGAGGCAGAAGGGGTGGCCGGCCGGGTCGAGGCAGACCCGCACGTGCTCCTGCGGCTGGTGCCCCGCCACGGTCGCCCCGGCCTCGACGGCCAGGGCCACGGCCGCCTCGAGGTCGTCGACGGCGATGTCCAGGTGGGCCTGCATCCGCGGGTCGCCGTCCCCGGCCGGCCACACCGGCCGGACGTGCCGCTCCTCCCGCTGGAAGGACAGCCCCGCGCCGCCGTCCGGCGCGCGCAGGGTGACCCACTCGGGGCTGTCCTCGTCCACCCGGAAGCCGAGCAGCCGGGCGTAGAAGCGCGCCAGGACCTGCGGGTCGGGGGTGTCGAGGACGGTGGCGGTCAGGCGGAACGGCACGGGTCGTCCCTCCGGCCGGGTCCGGGGTCCGCGGCCGCCGCCGCGGGCAGCGGACGGGTGGCCCCGGCGGCGAGCGCCCCCAGGGCGAGCACGGCCGTCACGACGAGGAGCGCGCGCAGGATGCCGCCCCCCTCGGCGAGGAAGCCGATCAGCGGCGGACCCGCGAGGAAGGCGGTGTACCCGACGGCGCTGACCACCGAGACCCGGGCGGCCGCTCGCCGGGGGTCGTCGGCGGCGGCGCTCATGCCGACCGGGAAGCCCAGCGCCGCCCCGGCGCCCCAGAGCACGGCGCCCGCGACCGCCCACGGTGCCGCCGGGGCCAGCACGAACAGCAGCACGCCGGCCAAAGCGGTCCCCGCGCCCACGCGCAGCACCGGCACCCGGCCGAAGCGGTCGAGCAGCGCGCCACCGACCAGGCGCACCACCGTCATGGCGGCGACGAACACGGCGAACCCGGCGGCCGCCAGGGCCCCGCTGACCCCGTAGCCGTCGACCAGCGCCACCGCCAGCCAGTCGTTGGCCGTGCCCTCGGTGAACGCGAAGGCCAGCACCAGCAGCCCGACGAGCAGGGTGCGCGGCTCCCGCCACGCCTCCCCCACGCCGGACCGGCCCGGCCCGGCGTCCTCCTCGGCCGCGTACACCGGCAGGAACCAGCGCACCGCGACGGCCAGCGCGGCCAGGACGAGCACGGCGGTGAGCACCAGCTGCGCGGCCAGGGGCACCCGCAGGGCCGCGGCCCCCGCGCCGGCCAGCGCGCCCGCGACGGTGCCCAGGCTGAAGCCGGCGTGCAGCCGCGGCATGACCGAGCGGCCCAGCCGCTGCTCGACGTCCGCCCCCTCGACGTTCATCGAGACGTCCCAGACCCCGACGCCGGCACCGGTGAGGAACAGCCCGACGCCGGCGAGCTGGGCGGACGGCCACGTCAGGCCGGCGCTGAGCACGAGCAGGCCGGCGACGGCCAGCGCCCCGGCGGAGAGCACGCTGCGCGCCGGCGCCAGCCGGTGCACCAGCGGCCCGGCGGACGGCAGGGCGAGCACCGAGCCGATCGCCATGCAGAGCAGCAGCAGCCCGAGACCGGCGGGGGTGAGGTCCAGCCGGTCGCGGGCGGCCGGGACCCGGGCGATCCACGAGGCGAAGGCCAGCCCGTTGAGGACGAAGACGACCGTGACCGCGACGCGCGCCCGCTCGATCCGCGCGGCGTCGGGCTCTGCGACCGGCAGCGGGCGCACGGGGACCTCCGGGAAGAGAGCGGGTCGGCCGATCGAATCGATTCGACGGCTGGGGACGAGGATAGCCCCCCGCGTTCCCGTACGGTCAAGCCGAGATCCGATCCCGCCCGCCGAGGAGGCCCGTGAGCCAGCCGCGCCCGACCCTGGCCGCGGTGGCGGCCCGCGCCGGCGTGGCCCTGTCCACGGCGTCGCTGGTCTACTCCGGCTCCGAGCGGGTGGCCCCGGGCACGCGGGAGCGGGTGCTCAGCGCCGCCGCCGAGCTCGGCTACGGCGGCCCCGACCCGGTGGCCCGGTCCCTGCGCTCGCGGCGCAGCGGCATCGTCGGCGCGGTCGTCGGCGAGCGGCTCATGTACGCCTTCCGCGACCCGGTGGCCGTGCTCCTGCTCGACGGCATCACCGAGGTGCTCGGCCCGCTCGGCGTGGGCCTGCTCCTGCTGCCCGGCGACCGGGAGCGCAGCGGCCCCTCGGTCGCGCAGCTCTCGCGGGTCCCCCTCGACGCGGCCGTCTACGCCACCTGCGGGCTCGAGGACGACCCCGCCCTCGAGCACCTCCGGCGGCGCGGCGTGCCCGTCGTCGCCGTCGAGGGGCCGGTGGCCGACGACCTCGTGCTGGTCGGCATCGAGGACCGCGCCGGCAGCGCCGCGCTGGCCGGGCACCTGCGGGACCTGGGGCACCGGCGGGTCGCGGTCGTCGCGATGCCGCTGCGCCTGGACGGCACCCGCGGCCCGGTCGACGCCGCCCGCCGGTCGCTGGTGCACTACCGCGACGTCCGCGAGCGGCTGCTCGGCGTCGAGCAGGTGCTCGGCCCGGTGCCGGCCGTCGAGACCGCGGCCAACGCCGTCGAGGAGGGCGAGCGCGCCGCCCGCGCGCTGCTCGACCGGCCCGCGGCCACCCGGCCGACCGCGGTGATCGCGCAGAGCGACCTGCTCGCCGCCGGGGTGCTGCGCGCCGCCGCGGCGCTCGGCCTCGCCGTGCCCGGAGACCTCAGCGTGGTGGGCTTCGACGGCGTCGACCTGCCCTGGCTGGCGCCCGCCGTGCTCACCACGGCGGTGCAGCCGACGCAGGAGAAGGGCCGCGCCGCCGGGCGGGCCGCGGCCGCGCTGATCGAGGGCCGCCGTCCCGACGACCTGGTCCTGCCCGTCGAGCTGCGCGTGGGCACCACGACCGGCCCGGTGCCGCCCGGGGGTTAGACCAGGCCGAAGAGGCGGGCGCCGTTGTCGTGCAGCACCGCCCGCAGCCAGTCCTCGCCCAGCCCGAGCCGGTGCAGCGCGGCGAGCTGGTGGGCGTACTCGTAGGGGATGGACGGGAAGTCGCTGCCGAGGAGCACCTTGTCCCGCAGCGCGGCCAGGCGGGGCCGGTCGGCGGGGTCGAAGGGCATCAGCCGCTCGGTGAAGTCGGTGGCGAACATCGTGGTGTCCAGGTGCACCCGCTCGTAGCGCTCGGCGAGGTCGAGGAACTCGCGGTACTCCGGCATGCCGAGGTGGGCGATGACCAGCTGCAGCCCCGGGTGCCGTTCCAGCAGCCCGGTCATCGGCTCGGGGCCGGTGTGCTCGCCGGCCAGCGGCCCGGAGCCGCAGTGGATGACCACCGGGGTGCCGGACTCGGCCAGGCGCGCCCAGACCGGGTCGAGCAGCGGGTGCCGGGGATCGAAGGCGCCCACCTGGACGTGCACCTTGAACACCCGCGCCCCGGCCTCGAGGGCCTCCGCGACGTAGTGCGGGGCCTCCGGCTCGGGGTAGAAGGTCGCCGACCGCAGCACCTGCGGGTTCGCGTCGGCGAACTCCCCCGACCAGTCGTTGAGCCAGGTCGCCATGCCGGGCTTGTGGGGGTAGGGCAGCGTCGGGAAGGCCCGGACGCCGAGCCGGGCCAGGTGCGCCAGCCGCTCGTCGTCCGGCCACGGGTAGCGGATCGGCCAGGCGGACCCGTAGTGCGTCTCGGCCTGCCGGAAGTAGGCCCAGACCTTCTCCTGCACCCGCGGGGGGAGGAAGTGCACGTGCACGTCGACCAGCCCGGGCAGGCCCAGCTCCCGCCAGTACCGCGGGACGTCGGCGTCGTCGGCCGGCGGCGCGACCAGGTCGTCCCCGGTCATCGCAGCGTGACCACGACCTTGCCGCGGACGTGCCCGCCGGCGACCAGCTCCTGCGCCTCGGCCGTGCGCTCCAGCGGGAAGGCGCGGGCGATCGCCACCCGCAGCTGGCCGGCGTCGGCCATGCGGGCCAGCTCCTCGAGGTCGTGCCGCTCGGGCCGGACGAAGACGTAGCGCCCACCCATGTCGTTGACCGCCGGGTCGACGACGCTGGCGATGCGGGAGACGTCGCGGACCTGCTTGGGCGCGTCCTCCAACGCCGGCCCCCCGACCAGGTCCAGGACGGCGTCCACCGGCTCGGCCAGCTGCCCGCTGACCGGCCCGGCCGAGTAGTCCAGGACCTCGGCGGCCCCGGCGTCACGCAGGAAGCCGTGGTTGCGCGGACCGGCGGTGCCGATGACGTGCGCGCCGAGGGCGGCGGCGATCTGGACGGCGAAGAAGCCCACCCCGCCCGCGGCCCGGTGCACCAGGACCCGGTCGCCCTCGCCGACCGCGAGCGCCTCGGTCAGCGCCTGGTAGGCGGTCAGCCCGGCCAGCGGCAGCGCCGCGGCCTCGGCGAAGGACAGCGAGGCGGGCCTGGGGGCCACGCAGCGCTGCGGGGCGGGGACGAGCTCGGCCACCGTCCCCCACTGGACGTCGTCCCGCCGCACGTAGCCGAAGACCTCCTCACCGGCGCGGACGTCGACCACCGCCGGGCCCACGGCCTCGACGGTGCCCGCGACGTCCCAGCCCGGCACGATCGGGAAGTGGTGCGGGTAGGCCCCGGCCAGGAACCCCTGGCGGATCGCCATGTCGACCGGGTTGACCCCGGCGGCGTGCACCCGCACCAGCACGGTGTCGGGGCCGACCGGCGGGTCGGGCAGGTCGTCGCGCAGGGAGAGGACGTCGACGCCCCCGAAGCGGTCGTAGGCGATGCCGCGCATGGCGCCCACCGTAGGGCCGGGCCCGGCCCCCGGCTCACCCGGTCAGCGGCGGCCCTTCACGTAGCGGCCGAACGCCCGCTGGATCTCCCGGCGCGAGTCGCGTTCGGCGAGGTCCTGCCGCTTGTCGTAGGACTTCTTGCCCTTGGCCAGCGCCAGGGTCGCCTTGACCTTGCCGTCCTTGAAGTAGAGGTCCAGCGGCACCAGCGTCAGCCCGCCCTCGCGGGTCTTGCCGATCAGCTTGTCGATCTCGGCGCGGTGCATGAGCACCTTGCGCTTGCGGCGCGGGGCGTGGTTGGTCCACGTGCCCTGCGTGTACTCGGGGATGTGCACGTGCTGCAACCACACCTCGCCGTCGTCCACGGTGGCGAACCCGTCGACGAGCGAGGCCCGGCCGGCACGCAGGCTCTTCACCTCGGTGCCGGTGAGGACCAGGCCCACCTCGTAGGTGTCGAGGATCGAGTAGTCGTGCCGCGCCTTCTTGTTCTGGGCGATCAGCTTGCGCCCCTGCTCCCGCGGCATGGGCCCAGGCTACCGGCCGCGACATGCTGGGACGGCCCGCCGTCCGGGGCCCGCGCCGAGCCTGCGAGGCGCCGGGGGGCCGGTCCTCCTAGAGCCGCACGTACAGGCGCAGGGTCACGTAGGCGGCGATCGCGGCCAGCCCCACGCCGGCGGCGGCGATGATCGGGCTGATCGTGGCGATCGCGCCCCAGTCGACCGGCGGGATGATCCCGGCCTTGATCGGGCCGGCCAGCGTGCGGTCGACGAACAGGACCTTGGTGAGCACCAGCCCGCCGACGGCCAGCGCGGCACCGATCAGCCCGGCGACCGCGGCCTCCAGGATGAACGGCAGCTGCGTGTACCAGCGCGAGGCGCCCACCAGCCGCATGATGTTGGTCTCGTTGCGCCGGTTGAACGCCGCCAGCTGGATCGTGTTGGAGATCAGCAGCAGGGCGGCCAGCGCCTGGACCACCGCGACCGCGATCGTCGCGTTGCGGGCCCCGTTGAGCAGGCTGAACAGCCGGTCGAGGAAGTCACCCTCGTCCCGGACCTGGTCGACGCCGTTCTGCCCGTTGGGGAACTCCGCCGCGATGACCTCGTAGCGCTCCGGGTTGACCAGCTCGACGCGGAAGCTCTCCGGCAGCGCGTCGGCCGGCGTGTTCTGCACCAGCTCGGGCTGCTGGGAGAACTGCTGCTGGAAGCGCGCGTAGGCCTCGTCCTTGGACTCGTAGAGGTAGCTGGCCACCTCCGGCGAGTCGGCGAGCTGCTGCTCGATGGCGCTGCGCTGCTCGTCGGTGACGTCGTCGCTGAGGAAGATGGAGACCTGGACCTTGTCGTAGTAGATCTCCTTCATGTCGGAGATCATCCCGGCGATCAGCAGGCCGGTGCCCATGAGCCCGAGGGAGATGGCCGTGGTCAGGATCATCGCGACCGTCATGGTCAGGTTGCGACGCAGCCCGGTGGCCACCTCGGAGAGCACGAAGTTGACGCGCATGGAGTTCCTGTCGTGGTAGCGGGGGGACGCGGGTCAGCGAGCGGCGCTCGGCGACCGCGGAGGGCTCGGGCGGCTCAGCGGCCCACGCCGTAGACGCCCCGCGACTGGTCGCGGGTGACGGCTCCCCCGTTGAGCTCGATGACGCGGCGGCGCATGGAGTCGACGATGTGGTAGTCGTGCGTCGCCATGACCACGGTGGTGCCGGTGCGGTTGATCCGCTCCAGCAGCAGCATGATCCCCTCGCTGGTCTCCGGGTCGAGGTTCCCGGTGGGCTCGTCGGCCAGCAGCACCAGCGGCCGGTTCACGAACGCGCGGGCGATCGCCACCCGCTGCTGCTCACCACCGGAGAGCTCGTGGGGCAGGCGGTTGGCCTTGCCCTCCAGACCGACCATCTCCAGCACCTCGGGGACGACGCGCTTGATGGTCCGCTGCGGCTTGTTGATCACCTCGAGCGCGAAGGCGACGTTCTGCGCGACCGTGCGGTTGCGCAGCAGCCGGAAGTCCTGGAAGACGCAGCCGATCGTGCGGCGGAACTTCGGCACCTGCCACTTGCTCATGGTGTTGAGCGTCTTGCCGTTGACCGTGACCGTCCCGCGGGTGGGGTCGTCCTCCTTGAGCAGCAGCCGCAGGAAGGTCGACTTGCCCGACCCGGAGGAGCCGATGAGGAAGACGAACTCGCCCTTGTCGATCTCGGTCGACACGTCGTCGAGCGCCGGCCGCCCACTGGCCGGGTACAGCTTGGTGACGTGTTGCAGTTCGATCACGAGGCGCCACGGTACCTTCCCCGAGGCGCGATCCGGGCCCTCCGCGCGGAGGCGCCCCGGGACCGGCCTCGCACAGCGTGACGGGGCCGCCGCCGATCGCGGGACCCCCGTCACCCAGCGTGGCCTACTCCCGCCGACCGCGGGGGGCCGGTGTGACGAAGGGGACGGTTGGGGCGGGGAGCCGCTGGGCACCACGCCCGACCGCTCACCCGGCGGGCACCGTCTCCTGCTGCTTGCGCCACCGGATGCCCGCCTCGATGAAGGAGTCGATGTCCCCGTCGAGGACGGCGGTGGTGTTGCCGGTCTCCTGCTCGGTCCGCAGGTCCTTGACCATCTGGTAGGGGTGCAGCACGTAGGAGCGCATCTGGTTGCCCCAGCTGCTGCCCTCCCCCTTGAGCGCGTCCATCTCGGCGCGCTGCTCCTCCTGCCGCTTGGCCAGCAGCCGGGCCTGCAGCACGCGCAGCGCGGCGGCCCGGTTCTGGATCTGGCTCTTCTCGTTCTGGCAGGAGACCACGATGCCGGTGGGCAGGTGGGTGATGCGGACGGCGGAGTCGGTGGTGTTCACGCTCTGCCCGCCCGGCCCGGAGGAACGGAAGACGTCGATCCGCATCTCGTTCTCCGGGATCTCGACGTGGTCGGTCTGCTCGACGACCGGCATGACCTCGACCCCGGCGAACGACGTCTGGCGGCGGCCCTGGTTGTCGAACGGCGAGATGCGCACCAGCCGGTGGGTGCCCTGCTCGACCGAGAGGGTGCCGTAGGCGTAGGGCTGCTTGACGGCGAAGGTGGCCGACTTGATGCCGGCCTCCTCCGCGTAGGAGGTGTCGTAGACCTCGGTCGGGTACCCGTGCCGCTCGGCCCAGCGCAGGTACATCCGCAGCAGCATCTCGGCGAAGTCGGCGGCGTCCACCCCGCCGGCCTCCGACCGGATGGTCACCAGCGCCTCGCGGGAGTCGTAGGGCCCCGAGAGCAGCGTGCGGACCTCGAGCTCGTCGATCTCCCCGCGCAGCGCGGCCAGCTCCCGCTCGGCCTCGGCGGCGGTGGCCTCGTCGTCCTCCTCGACGGCCATCTCGTGCAGCACGCCGGCGTCGTCGAGCCGGCGGCGCAGCTCCTCGACCCGGCGCAGGTCCCCCTGCAGGTAGGACAGCTTGGAGGTCAGCGCCTGCGCGGCCTCGACGTCGTCCCAGAGGTCGGGCGCGGCGGCCTGCTGCTCGAGGTCGGCGACCTCGCGGCGGAGTCGGTCGACGTCGAGGACCGCCTCGATCGACCGGAGGGTCGTGTCGAGCTCGTCCAGGACGACGGAGAAGTCAGCGGCTGCCACGTCGACCCAGGGTAGTGCGCCCCCGCGGCGGGTAGGCACGCATGGCATGAGCGAACCGCGCCGGCGGCGGACCCGGGAGGACTACGCCCGCGGTCTGCCCGACCACCACGACCCCACCGCGGGCATCGGCGGGGCCCGCCCCGCCCGGTCCGCGCTCACCCTGCGCCTGGTGCTGGCCGCCTTCGGCCTGGTGGTCTGCACCGTCCTCGGCCTGCTGTGGCTGGCGACCGACCTGCCCGCCTGGCCGGCGGTGGTGCTGTTCGTGCTCGCCGCGATCGCCCTGGTCGACCTGGGCGTGGTCACCCGGCGGAAGGCGCGCGGCGAGCCCGGCTGACCCGGCTCAGGCCCCGCCCTCGGCGTGCACCCGCCGCTCGGCCATCCAGCCCGGCACCGCCCCGGCGGGCATGGGGGCGGCGATGTGGAAGCCCTGGGCGAGGGTGCAGCCGAGCTCGCCGACCAGGGCGAGCTGCTCGGCGGTCTCGACGCCCTCGGCCTGGCAGCGCAGCCCCCAGACCCGGCCGAGCGCCACCACCGCGGCGATCGCCGCGGCCGCCTGGCGACGCCGGCCGCCCGCGACGGCCACCAGGCTGCGGTCGACGGTGAGCACCCCGGCGGGCACCGTGGCCAGCTCGACCAGCGAGGAGAAGCCGCTGCCGAAGTCGTCGAGGGCCACCTCCACCCCGGCGAGGCGCAGCGCGGTCAGCTGGGCGGCGGCGTGCTCGGTGTCCTCGCTGACGGCGCTCTCGGCGACCTCCACCTGCAGCAGCTCGGGCGGCAGACCGGCCTCGGCCAGGGCGGCGAGGACGTCGTCGACCAGCGTGCCGCCGGCGACGTAGGCGGCCCCCACGTTCACCCCGGTGACCAGCCAGAGCCCGTCGGCCGCCCAGGCGGCCGCCTGGCGGGCGGCGGTGCGCAGCACCCAGCGGGTGAGGGGGCCGACCAGGTCGTGCTGCGCGGCGCACGGCAGGAAGTCGGCCGGCAGCAGCAGCCCGCGCTCGGGGTGCCGCCAGCGCAGCAGCGCCTCGACCCCGGTGCAGCGGCCCGAGGGCAGGTGCAGCACCGGCTGGTAGTGCAGCTCCAGCTGGTCGCCGTGCAGCGCCTCGCGCAGCTCGGCGGCGACCGTCGCCCGCCGCTGCGCGGCCGAGCGCAGGTCGGCGGTGAACAGCCGGACGCGGTTGCGCCCGGCGGCCTTGGCCGCGTACATGGCCAGGTCGGCGTCGCGGACCAGGTCGGTGGAGCGGACCGGCGGCGCGTCCGGGTCCGCGGCCTCGGCCAGGCCGATCCCGGCGATGCCGATGCTCACGCCGAGCCGCACGATCCGGCCGGCCAGCTCGAAGGGCCGGTCCACGCTGGCCCGGCAGCGGTCGGCGAGCGCCTCGGCGCCGGCGGTGTCGCAGTCCCGGCAGAGGACGACGAACTCGTCCCCGCCCAGCCGGCCGACGGTGTCCCCGGCGCGGGTCGAGCCGGTCAGCCGGCCGGCGATCTGGCGCAGCAGGTCGTCGCCGGCCTCGTGGCCGAGGGAGTCGTTGACGTCCTTGAAGCCGTCGACGTCGAGGAAGAGGACCGACACCGGGCCCCGCTCGGGCCGGCCCAGCTCGGCATCGATGAGCTCGTGCAGGTGCGCGCGGTTGGGCAGCTCGGTGAGGGTGTCGTGCCGGGCCCGCCAGTCCGAGGCGCGCTCGGCGCGGACCCGGGAGGTGACGTCGGTGTGGGTGACGACGACCTGCCCGGCCTGGTCGACCCGCGAGGCCTGCAGGTGGTACCAGCGGGTGCCGTCGCGCTGCTCGAGGGCGTAGTCGGCCTGCACGCTGTCGCACTCGCCGCGGGAGAGCGCCCGCAGCCGCTCGATGAGGTTGCCGGTGTCGTCGTCGGCGACCAGGCGGTGGGCCATCGCGAAGTAGTCGCCGTCCACCCCGACCCGGACCCGGTCGTCGTCGAGCAGTTCGGCGGCGTGCTCCCAGGCGGTGTTGGTGAGCAGCACCCGGCCGTCGGGGTCGATGAGCAGCGTCGGGGAGGGCAGCGCGTCGAGGACCGCCTCCACGACGACCGCCGGCGCGCTCGGGCGCCCGCCGCTGCGCCGCACGTCGAGGGGGAGCTCCGCCCCGCCCGCCGTCCCGCTCCGCACCCCGCCGTCCCCGCTCAGCTGTCCGGGTCGCGGGTCTCGGCCGCGACCCACTCCAGGTAGGCGGGGTCGCCGCCGACGAGCGGGAGGGCGATGACGCACGGCACGTCGTACGGGTGGACCTCCCCGGTGCGGGCGACGATGGCCGGCACCAGCGAGCGGCGGGTGTGCAGGGCCACGCGGGCCTCGGCCTCGTCGTGCACGGCGCCCTCCCACCGGTACACCGACCGGATCCGCTCCACCTGGTGACCGCAGGCGGCCAGCCGCTCCTCGACCAGCGCACGGGTGTGGCGGGCCAGCCAGTCGGCGTCGGCGGCCGTCACCACCACCTCGCAGAAGTCCTCGTCCACGCCGCCCATCCTCTCCCGCGCTCCATCGGGGTGGGTGGAGGGGACCGTGCCCGGGGTAGGGCTGCCGCCATGAACGAGGAGATGAGCGTCCGAGTCGACGCCGACGAGTACGTGGTCCGCCCGCAGGACGGGATGCTGAAGGTGGGCCGCCGGGTCGGCGGCGACGTCGCCTGGCTGGACGAGGTCGACCCCGGCACCCTGACCGAGGCCGCCCGCACCGCCCTCGACCGCGGGGACGCCGACGACGACGCCCTGCGGACCGCGCTGCGCGGGCTGGCCCAGGCCGAGGTCGAGCGCGGCGGCTGACCCCGGTCGGCCCGGTCGCCGGCCGCCGCGGGTGCGCCACCCGCGGCGGCCGCGCCGGGGCCCGGGATCAGCCGCCCAGGGCGGCCGCACCCCCTCAGCCGCGCAGGGCGGCGTAGACCCGCTCGGCGTGGTCGTACACGAGGAAGTGCCCCTCACCGGGGAACCAGTGCGCCGAGCAGCGGGGCAGCATCGCGGCCAGGGCCCGGCCGAGCGGCACGGGAACGATCCAGTCCTGGGTGCCGTGCCACAGGTGCACCTGCTGCCGCACCCGGGCGAGCGGGAAGCCCCACGGGCGGAACAGCAGCGCGCGGTCCTCGGCGAGCGGGGCCGCGCCGTTGCGCAACCCCTCGCTGAAGGTCCGGGCGAGCACCCGGCGGACCCCCGGCCGGCCGATCACCCGGCGGTCGGCCGGGGCCAGCCGTAGCTGCAGGTAGCGCGGGATGAGCGCCGGCCGCACCGCCAGCGGCGCGAACACCGGCTGCAGCAGCCCCGCGGCCGGGGAGGGCCGGTGGGCGACCGCACGCAGCCGGCGCGGCACCCAGCCGGGCCACGGCCACGGCACGTCGGGCGGCGGCGCCCCGCCCAGCACGCCGATGGTGTGCACCCGGTCGCCGAGGGCGTGCGCGCAGGCGAGCGCGTAGGCGGCACCGCCGGACAGACTCAGGACTGCGCACCGGTCGACGCCCAGGTGGTCGAGCAGCTGGGCGGCGTCGTCGGGCCAGTCGAGCACCCGGCGGCCCGGCTGCGGGTCGGAACGGCCGAAACCCGGGCGGTCGGGGACGACCAGCCGCACCCCCCAGCGGCGGTAGGCGTCAGGGTCCTCGACGTGGTGCTCCAACCGCGAGCTCGGGGAGCCGTGGCAGCCCAGCACCGGGCGGCCGTCCGGGTCCCCCCACTCGGCGTAGGCCAGCGTGCGGCCGTCGCGGAGGCGGACGGACCCCTCGCGGGGTCCCGGGCCGGTGCGCACGGCCCTGCCCTACCCCGGCGGCCGCCGCCGCACCCGGGCGGCGGACCGCGCGGGCGTCAGAGCCGCGGTGCGGTCGCCGGCTGGCCGAGCAGGAGCAGCTCGGCGTCGGTGGTCTCGAGCGGCCGGGCGAAGACGTAGCCCTGCGCGGAGTCGCAGCCGGACCGGGCCAGCGCCCGCCGCTGGGCCTCGGTCTCCACGCCCTCGGCGAGGACCTCCAGGCCCAGCGCGTGGCCGAGCTCGAGCAGGCCGCGCAGGAGGGGCGGCAGCCCGCCGTCCTCCGGCAGCTCGGCGACGAACGACCGGTCGATCTTGAGGACGTCGACGGTGAACTGCTGCAGGTGGTGCAGCGAGGAGTAGCCGGTGCCGAAGTCGTCGAGGGCCAGCCGGACGCCGAGCGCCCGCAGCCCGGCCAGCGACTCGGCGGCCCGCGCCGGGTCCTGCACCAGGGCGGTCTCGGTGACCTCGAGCACCAGGGCCTCCGGTGGCAGGCCCGAGCCGGCCAGCGCGGCGCGCACCGAGTCCAGCAGGCCCGGCGAGGTCAGCTGCGCGGCGGAGACGTTGACGGCCATGGTGAGCCCGGCGGCGGCCGGGTGCTCCCGGCGCCAGGCCGCCGCGGTGCGGCAGGCCTCGTGCAGCACCCACTCGCCGATCGCCCCGATGAGGCCGAGGTCCTCGGCGACCGGCACGAACCGGGCCGGCGGCACCGGGCCGAGCACCGGGGAGTCCCAGCGCAGCAGGGCCTCGAACCCCACGACCCGGCCGTCGGCGAGGTCGACGACCGGCTGGTGCACCAGCCGGAGCTGGCCGCCCGCCAGCGCCCCGGACAGCTCCTGCTCCACCAGCCGGCGCTCGACCGTGGCCGCGCGCATGGCCGGGTCGAACAGCGCCAGACGCCCCCGGCCGGCGACCTTGGCCTCGTACATGGCGATGTCCGCGTCACGCACCAGGGAGTCCGCGTCGGCCCCCTCGGTCGCCACGACGACGCCCAGGCTCGCCGACACCGGCACCTGCTGGCCGGCGATCTCGACCGGGTGGCACAGCGCCTCCAGCACCCGGCCGGCGGCCGCCTCGGCCTCGCCCGGGGCGTCGGAGGTCAGCTCGGCGAGGACAGCGAACTCGTCCCCGCCCAGGCGGGCGACGGTGTCCCCGGCCCGCATCGCGCCCCGCAGCCGGCCGGCGACCTCGACGAGCAGCGCGTCGCCGGCCGCGTGGCCGAGGGTGTCGTTGACGGCCTTGAACCGGTCGAGGTCGACGAAGACGACGGCCGGCGCGGAGGAGCCCCGCCGCCGGCGGCGCAGCGCCTGCTCGACGCGGTCGGTGAACAGCGCCCGGTTGGCCAGCCCGGTGAGGGGGTCGTGGAAGGCCTGGTGGGCCAGTGCCGCCTCGGCGCCCTTGCGGTCGGTGATGTCGGTGACGTGGACGACGACGCCGCCGACGTCGGGGTCGGTGCGCAGGTCGACCAGCCGGACGGCCACCCATCGGTCCGCGCCGTCCCGCCGGCAGGGCAGCTCGGCCTCGACCACCGAGCCGCCGGCCGCCAACGCCCGGTCGAAGACCACCCGGACCTGGGCGCGGTCCACGCCGGTCAGCCGGATCAGGTCCTCGGCACTCGCCCGGACGCCCGGCTCCAGCCCGTCGAGCGCGGCGAGGGTCGAGGGGCCGCTGAGCAGCCGGCCGCGTTCGTCCACCACGACCACGGCGTCGGAGGAGTGCCGGGCGAGGGCGGCGCTGTACCGCTGCTGGGAGGCGACGAGCGCACGGGCCGCGGACTCGGCGCGCAGCAGCCGGGAGGTGCGGACGAACACGATCAGGGTCAGCACGAGCGTGCCGCTGAACATGCTCGCGTGCGTGCCCCCGGAGCCCACCACGTCCTCGACGAGGTGGAGGCCGGCCGGCACCAGCAGCGTGCTCATGCTGATCGCCAGCCGCCCCGTCCCGAGGGGCCGCTCGGCCCGCTCGGTGCCGGCCGGGGCCCGCTGCCGGGTGGCCGCGGCCAGCAGCAGCGCGCCGCACAGCCAGCCGGTGTCCAACCAGGTGCTCACCACGTCGGCGTCGGCCAGCAGCAGGTAGGTCATGTCGGAGACCAGCCAGGAGGCCGCGCCGGCGGCGAGGGCGAGGGCGGCCCGGTCACCGCGGGGACGGGTGGCCAGCAGGCGGAAGACGAGGCCGATCAGGGCGGCGTCCAGGGCCGGGTACAGCGCCCAGACCAGCCGGGTGAACGGGTGCAGGGTGTCGTCGGCGACGAGCTCGGCCACGGAGAACTGCCAGGCGAGCAGGAAGGCCGCGACGAACACCGCGGCGCCGTCCAGCCAGCCGTCCACCTGCTGGGGACGGCCGCGCCCGCGGCCGCTCGCCATGCGCCAGATGCCGGCGGCGAGGGACACGTAGGCGGCCAGGTAGGCACCGTCGGCCACGGACACGGCGGGCGCCGCGCCGATCCAGTCCTGCAGGATCCACAAGGACTCCCCGGTGGCGTTGAGGCCCACGCCGAGCGCGACCAACGCCGTCCCCGGTGGCGCGCCGTCCCGCTGCACCGCCCACCAGGCGATCGCGGCGGCCGCCCACACCACGCCCAGGTACACCACGTCGGCGACGAGGCCGTCGAGCACCGGGTAACCGACGAGGGCCGCCAGCAGGCCCACGAGCACGCCGGCGGTCCCGCCGCCGGCCTGCGCGGGGTCCCGCCGGTCCGCCGTCCCGAGCCGGGCACTCCCGCCCACGGGCCACCTCCTCCGTCCGGACACGTTCCGGACGGCCATCGGCCCCGGGCGGGGGCCGCTGGAGGGCGGGGCAGGCGGGCTTCCCCCGGCGGGGGGGGCGAGGTGTTGCGGATCGCCGGCAACCGTGAGACCACTGAGGACGCCCAGCGCGGCCAGCGTCGTCGCTCCGGTTCTTACCTGCCGCTTCGGACCGGCGATCCGCCCTTCCACGCTAGCCCGTGCGCTGCCGGATCGGCAGGGCCGTCCTGTTGCGGTCTCGTTGAGATCTGCACCACCCCGGGTCAGCCGCCCGCCAGCTCGGCGGCGGCCTCCGGCCACCAGCGGCCCGCGGGGGGCCCGCCGCGGCAGGTGCCGTCGGAGTCCCCGGGCTGCTTGACCCACAGCAGCGCGTCGACCCGCTCGAGGTCGGGATCGGTGGTCGGGGACTCCCCGAGCAGCCGTCCCTCCGGGTTGCACCAGCGGTCCTCGTCCGACCCGGTCTCCGGCACCGGCCCGGCGCCGTTGCGGCTGGTGTCGATGACGAAGTGGGCGGCCGGCGTCCCCGGCGGCGCGCCCTCCTCCAGCTGCCGGGACAGCGCCAGCCCGTACTCGGCGCTGGCCTCGGTGGTCTCGAAGTTGGCCACGTTGAGGGCGAACCCCTCGGCCCGGTCGACGCCGCTGCGCCGCAGGGCCTCGGCCAGGGCCGGCAGGTCCTGGATCCAGCCGGCGTTGCCGGCGTCGACGTACACGCGGGCCCCCGGCTGCCGGTCGAGGATCGCGACCGCCTGGGCGAGCAGCTCGAAGCGCGCCGCGGGGTCGACGCCCGCGCAGCCGACCAGGGCGTGCGCCACGGAGTCCGGCTCCAGGACGACGACCGCGGGGCGGTCCCCGAGGGCGGCGGCGAAGCTGCCGATCCAGCTCAGGTAGCCGTCGACGTCGGCGGCCCCGCCGGCGGAGTAGGAGCCGCAGTCCCGCCCGGGGATGTTGTAGGCGACCAGGACGGGCACCCGGTCCTCGGCCGCCGCGGCCTCGGACACCTCCAGCACCGCCGGGTAGGGGTTCTCCGGCGTGGCCACCCAGGTGGCGGTCGGCTGCTCGGCGAAGGGGGCCAGCGTCTCGGCGTCCGCCGTCCGGCCCTCCTCGAGCGCCTGCCGGACGGCGCGGGGGCCGTGGCCCTCCGGGTTGACCCACAGCCGCCCCGGTAGGCGGTCGCGCTCCACGGCGGCGGCCGCGGGATCGGCCGGGGCGCCCCGGCCCCGGCCGTCGTCGGACGCCGCGGCGCCGCCGCAGGCCACGGCCCCCACCGCCGCGGTGGCCAGCGCGAGCGCCCGCAGGGACCGCCGGGACGTGCGCCTCATGCGACGCGCACCCACCGTGCCGGGGAGGGGATCCCGGCGGCGTCGAGCACCACGAGCATGTACCAGCCGGAGGGGGTGAGCCCCTCCTCGACCGGGACGCTCAGCTCGTACGTGCCGGAGCCCGACCCGCAGCAGCCGTCGGGGCAGCCGGCCGGGTCGTCGGCCGCGTGCCCGGCCGACCCGTGGTCACCGGCCGGGCAGGGCTCCTCCCCCGCCGGGGCCTCCTCCACCGCCGGGGCCACGTCTTCCGCCGGGGCCACGTCCAGGGCGATCGAGCGCTGCTCCGGGTCGGTCTGGTGGGTCACGGCACTGGGCCGCAGCAGCCGGGCCTCGGCGACGTCGGTGTCGGCGGACACGGTGAACGTGCCGCCGCGGGTGATCTCGGTCGGGGCGGAGGTGATCGCGGGGCGCTCCCCGGCGTGCAGGTACGGCGGCGAGAAGATCTCGATCCGCGTCTCGAACGTCCCCGGGATCGTGTTCTCCGCGTCGGAGAACAGCGGGTCCGAGCCCATGGTCATGACCCGCCCGTCGGGCAGCAGCACCGCGGTGGCGTGGTAGTTGCGCCCGATCTCGTTCGGCGCAGCGGGCAGGACCTCCCCCGTCGCCGGGTCGAACATCGTGGTCAGGTGCAGGTCGCTCTGCGAGTTGCCGCGGTAGCCCACCGAGCCCCCGGTGATCAGGGTGCGGTCGTCGGGCAGCGTGACGGCGTTGAGGTAGCGGGCCGGGCTCGGGTGGTCGGGCAGCGCCGTGTACCGCGGCTGCGGCTCGGTGAGGTCGACGACGTCGAAGCGGGCCGTGGACTCCTCGCTGTCACCGACTCCCCCGCCGCCGATGATCGCGACCCGCTGGTCCTGCGCCGGGGCGAGGAAGAAGGAGGTCGCGGTCTCGTTGAACCCGGGGTCGCGCAGGCCGAGGACGTCCTGCCAGGAGTTGTCCCGCAGGTCCCAGATGCCGGGCTGGCGCCCCTCGAGGTGCGAGCCGTAGCCGGTGTTGGCGCCGCTGTAGAAGATCCGGTTCCCGTCGGCGAGCCGGTGCAGGCCCGGGTAGGTCGGGAAGTAGCGCTCGAGCTCCGGCGCCGCCGACCAGGTCCGGGTGGCCGGGTCGTAGACCTCGTTGTCCCCGTCGATGACCACGCCGTGCTCGTCGAGGCCGGAGACGGCCAGCACCCGGCCGCCCTCCAGGCCCACCAGCGTCGGGTACCACCGGGACTCGGTGAGCCGGCCGGCCCGGCGGTAGGTCTCGGTGGCGACGTCGAACTCGTACGAGGCGTCCAGCCCCCGGTAGTTCTGCTTGTCCAGGGTGAGGCTGTCGGCCAGGCCGTAGACGTCGTCGCGCCGCGCCGGCTCGACGTCCGGGATGCGGAACTGCCGGCTGCCGGTGACGACGTACTCCTCGCCCTCGGCCTCGGCCTCCACCCACACCGTCTGCTCCCCGGCCATGCGGGTGCCGTCGGGCATGGTGTGCGCGGGGGGCACCGTGACGTCCTCGGTCGACACCCAGGTGAGGCCGTCGGCGGTGAAGCGGGTGCCGGCGGGGAGGGCCACCGTGCCGTCGTCCCGCTCGTTCTTGACGGTGAGCACGCCGGCGGCGCGGTCGACGTCCCCGGCGAGCACCTCGTAGCGGCGGGTGCCGCCGGCGACGAGCAGGTTGCCGTCGGGCAGGTAGGCGTGCCCGGAGCAGAACAGGTCCTCCGGGGTGGGGACCTCCTTCGTCTCCCCCGTGACCGGGTCCCACACGACCGTGCGGAAGGTGCCCGCCTCGAAGTCCTGGGCGTCGTTGCCCGACCCGGCGATCAGGAGCACCTTGCCGGTGTACAGCAGCGCGGCGTGGATGGCCTGGACGCGGTACTCCTCGGGGAGCTCGACGGTCTCCCAGGAGCCGTACCGCGCCTGGTAGTCCGGCCGGCTGCGCTGGAAGTCGGTGTAGGCCGCGGCGACGACGTCGGTCACCACGGGGCCGTTGGCGGCGACGAGGCCGGCCACCGTGAGGCTGATGAGGGCGGCGTTGCGCAGCCGGCGCAGCGGCCGGGGCCTGCGGCGGGTCATCGGGGGGTCTCCTGCGGGACGGGGAGGGCGGCGGAGAGGGCGGCACGGTTGCCGATGAAGGCGACCGCGGGAGCGGGCAGCCCGTCGGCCCGCGCGTCGCGGGGGGCGGGGAGGGCCGGCGTGGGCGCGGGAGCGGGCCGGCGCAGGCGGGCACGGACCAGCCCGGTGACCCAGATGCCGCCGGGCAGCAGGCAGGCCAGCAGGGTGAGCACCGCCCAGCCGCGGATCTCGGGGTGGGTGTACCCCCGGACCTGCGAGAGCCCCAGCGCCGTCACCAGCACGGCCGCCCAGACCAGGTGCTTGGAGAAGGTGAGCACCCGGTCGCCGTCGACCGCGCCCTTGCGGGTGACGGCGAAGGTGATGGCACGGTTGCGGACGGCGGCCCACAGGGCGCTCACGTACACCGGCGTGGAGAAGACCGACATCAGCATGCCGCCGACGCCCGAGGACCCCTCCTCCTCGTGCGGGCTGACGTTGTGCCGGCGGTTCCACAGGTAGACGGCGACCTGCAGGACGGCGGCGTTGACGTAGAGCATCGCCCACAGCTGCGCGGAGACCAGCAGGCCCGCCACCCCGGTCAGCAGGTAGGCGACCAGGTTGCTGATGCCGAGGACCCAGCTGAGCGCGGCCGCCGGGTAGAAGGACATCAGCAGCGCGTAGTGCGCGCGCCGCCAGAACGACAGGCGCCAGGCGACCCGCCAGAAGAGCCGCAGGACGACCTCGTCGGTCCCCCGCGCCCACCGGCCCTGCTGGGTGAAGTAGTCCCGCCAGGTCGAGGGCCCCTCGCCCACGGCCAGGACGTCGGGGGTGTAGACCGACCCCCACGGCCGGCCCGTGACCGGGTTGCGGCTGGAGTGCCACACGATGCTGGTCGCGGCGTCCTCGGTGATGGAGTCCTGCAGCCCGCCGATGGCCCGCAGCGCCGAGAGCCGGACGGCGTTGTTGGTGCCGACGAACATGGCGGTGGTGAACCGGTTGGCGGCGCGCTGCAGCACGCTGTGGAAGAGGTACTGCTGCGACTCCGCGCCGCGGGTGACGAGGTTGTCGTAGTTGCCGTAGACCTGCGGGCCCACGACGAAGGCGACGTCCGGGTCGTGGAAGTAGCCCATGAGCCGCTCGGCGAAGTTCGGCAGCGGCACGTGGTCGGAGTCCACCGACAGCCAGAAGTCGTAGCCGTCGCCGTGCGCCTCCAACCAGGCGTTGTAGTTGCCGTGCTTGGTCTTGGCCTTGTTGGGGCCGGTCGGCTGGTTCCACCGCGCCACCCCGTGCCGGGTGAAGTGCCGGACGCCGAGCTCGGCGCACATGGCCCGGACGTCGGGGTCGTCGCCCTCGTCGAGCAGCCAGACGTCGAGGACCCCGTCGTAGGTGACGGCGAGGGCGCCCTCCAGCGTCCGCCGCACCATGTCCAGCGGCTCCTTGCCGGGGACGATGGTGGTGAGGAACGCGATCCGCTGGCCCGTCAGCGGGGTCATCGGCAGCGGGTCGCGGGCGTTGAGGGTCGCCACGGTGAGGGTGAAGACGTTCACCAGGCGCAGCAGCTCGATGACCGCGACGCTGCCGATCAGCGCCAGGGCGAGCGCCGCCCGCCAGCCGCCGTCGAGCTCGGGGTGGTGCGCCGGCTGCAGCAGCCAGAGGAGGAACACGGCCTCGAAGGTCAGCGCCCCGGCGACCAGCAGGTACGCCCGGGAGCGGGCCGCCCCGCGGGTCACCGGGCGGAAGCGGACCCGCGGGTCCTGCGGCGGGTCCTGGAGGGGCCCCGCGAGCTCGCTGAAGTCGTCGTAGGGGTAGTCGGGACGAGCAGCGCGCTCAGTCACGGGGGGACGTGACCACGGGGCTGCCTCCTCTCCGTTGGCACGTGCCGACCGGGGGGACCGGCCGCGACCCGGGGCGGGGTGGCACGTGGGCGATCAGGGGCATGGGGCCGGCGACCGCCGCCGGGGGGCGGCACGCGGTCGCGCGGGCATCAGGAGGTCAGGGGGACCGGCCGGGGAGCGGGGGTCCGGGGGGATCCGGGTGCCGGGGTCGGCCGGGATGGGTCGCGAGAGCGCGGCGCAGGTCCTCCCCCGTTCACATCACCGACCGGACGGCGGTCTCGCCACTCGCTCCCCGAACGGTCTGGCGACCGGTTCTCCCACCGGCCGCGCCGTCGCGGCGGCCGTGGGGACCGTTCGGATCGTCACGTCGTCTCCCACCTGGCTCCCAGGTGCTGCACCGACGCTAAGGACCGCTCGTCACGCTCAGCAATCGACCGGCGCTGTTTCACCAGGTCGTGTGACCCGCCGCCGGGGACAGCGGTGACGTCCGGTCACCGCTCGGGCGCGCTGCCGTCCGGCCCGCCGTCTCGTACCGTGGGGCGTGACCTCGACGGGCCCCCTGCCGGCGGACCTCGTCCTCGAGGGCGGCGGGGTCAAGGGCATCGCGCTGACCGGCGCCGCCGTCGAGCTGCTGGGCAGCTACCGGTTCGAGCGGGTGGCCGGCTCCTCGGCCGGCGCGGTGGTGGCGGCGTTCCTCGCCGTGGGCCTGTCCGCCGACGAGGTGCGGCGGACCGCCGACCGGCTCGAGTACGACCGGATCCCCGACTCCTGGGCGCCGGTCCCGCTGCTCGCCCCCGCGGTGGGGCTGCTGACCCGCTCGGGGCTGCACCCGGGGCGCTACATCACCGAGTGGGTGCGCCGGGAGCTGGCCGACCTGGGGGTGGTCACCTTCGGCGACCTGCGCCGCGAGGACCCCGGCGACGACCCGTCACTTGCGCCCTGGCAGCGCTACCGGCTGGTGGTGACGGCGACCGACGTGACCCGCGGCCGGCTGCTGCGGCTGCCCTGGGACTACCGGGAGTACGGCTTGGACCCCGACCGTCAACCGGTGGCCGAGGCGGTCCGGGCGTCGCTGGCCATCCCCTTCTTCCTCGCCCCGCGCCGGCTGCGGGACCCGCGCGCCGGCCGGACCTCGACCCTGGTGGACGGCGGGGTGCTGTCCAACTTCCCCATCGAGGTCTTCGACCGCACGGACGCCGCCCGGCCCCGCTGGCCGACCTTCGGCATCGGGGTGGGTGACACGCTCTCCGACGAGGACGTGTCGGTGTTCGGCGTCGGCCACCCGCCGCCGCTGCGGCTGCTCGACTCGCTGGTGGCCACCACCGTCACCGCGCGGGACCGCACCTACCTGGCCCGCCCGTGCGTGCGCCGCCGGGCCTTCTCCGTGGACACCACCGGCACCGGGCTCACCGAGTTCGACATCGGCGCGGCCGAGCGCGCCCGCCTCGCCGCGGCCGGCGCGCGGGCGGCCCGGGAGTTCCTGGCCGGGTGGGACTGGGCGGAGTACCTCCGCGAGTGCCGCGGCGTGGCCGACCCCCCGCCGTCCTGACGACCCGGCCCACGTCAGCGCAGCAGGTCGAGGACCCGGCGAGCGGACCGGTCGGCCTGGGCGAGCACGGCGGTCCCGACCTCGGCGAGGAGCTGGCCCCGGGCGAGGGCGGCGGACTCCGCGGCCACATCGGCGTCGCGGATCCGCGCCTCCGCCGCCAGGGCGTTCTCGGCGGCGACGGCCAGCCGGGTGATCCGGGAGGAGAGCCGGTTGTCGACCGCGCCCAGCTCGGCCCGGAGGGTGGCGACCCGGCCGAGGGCCAGGTCGACGGCCCGGAGGGTGCCGCCGGTCCCGGCGTCCCCGACGTAGACCGGGGTGAGCGCGGCGGCGTCGTCCGCGGTCGAGGTCGGGCCGGGCGCCTCCCCGGTGAGGACCAGGCCCCCGGCGGTCGCGAGCAGGGCGACCTCGCTGCCGAGGGCGGCCGCCGCCGCGGCGTCGAGCCGGTCGAGGTGCTCCTGCGCCGTCGCCGCGCCGGTGTAGTCGACCGACCCGAGGTCGAACGAGCGCCCGCCGTACTCGACCGTCCCGGCCAGTCCCGCGAAGCTCGCGGCGTACGCCCCGGAGGAGAGGAAGTCCCCGGCCACGGTCAGCCGGCCGGCCTCCGGCGTTGCGCGGGCGGCGGGGACGGCGGGGTCCACGGCGTGGGGGACGGCGAGCCCCCCGGGCGCGCCCGTGTACCGCGGGGTGAGCGCGGCGGCGTCGTCCGCGGTCGAGGCCGGGCCGGGGGTCTCGCCGGTGAGGACCAGCCCGGCGGCCGTGGCGACGAACGGGGTGACGCCGCCGCCGAGGGCGGCCACCACCGCGGCGTTGAGCCGCTCGAGGTGCTCCTGCGCGGTGCCCGCTCCGGTGTGGTCCACCGAGGAGAGGTCGAACGAGCGCCCGCCGTACTCGACCGTCCCGACCAGCGCGGCGAAGCGCGCGGCATACGCCCCCGCGGAGGTGAAGTCACCGGCCAGGGTCAGCCGGCCGGCGGCGGGCGTGCTCGGTTCGGCGGCGACGGCCGCGGCGACCGCGTGCGGCAGCCCGAGCCCGTCGGTGACGTCGACCGCGGAGAGCCCGAGCCCGGCGGTGTCCACCCCCCGGCCGGAGAGGCCGATGACGACCCGGAGGGTGTCGCCGGCGTCCGGCCCGACCTGGAGCAGGCCGTCGAGACCCCCGTCGAGAACGGGGACGCCGTGGAACGCGGTGGTCCCCGCGATGCGGTCGAGCTCCTGCTTGAGCTGGTCGAACTCCGCGCGGGTGGCCGCCACGGCGGCGGCGTCCAGGGCACCGGCGCCGGCGGCCTGCACGGTCAGGTCCCGCATCCGGCGCAGCACGGCGGTGACCCCGTCGAGCGCTCCGTCGGCGACCCGGACCAGGCCGAGGCCGTCCTGGGCGTTGCGGACGGCCTGCGCCGTCCCGCGGACCTGGGCGCGCAGCCCCTCCGAGACGGCCAGCCCGGCCGCGTCGTCGGCGGCTCGGGTGATCCGGAGGCCCGAGGAGAGCCGCCGCAGCGACGTCGCCACGGTCTGCTCGGTCCGGCCCAGGGCGCGGTGGGCGTCGAGTGCCGCCACGTGGGTGGTGACGCCCATGACCACCCCGCGCACCTCCCTGTGTCGAGCTCCACCCCGCCCGTGCGGCGGGGGCCGGGTTCACCACATCGGCACCACGCGTCCCGCCCTCCACTCCAAACCGGTGCATCCGCCCCGGAGGTGGTGCTCCCGGGGGCTGTCCCCGGGGTGACCGTCCGGAGGAGCCCCGACCGCGCTGGTCGGGGCTCCTCGGGACGGTGCGCCGGGTCGGCGCCGAGCGGTCAGACGGGCAGGCCGCCGCAGGTGCTCGAGCAGTCCACGCGCCAGATGGCGGTGCCCAGCGCGGCGAACCGGGCGGAGGGCAGCAGGCGCTCCCCGTTCGGCCCGGTGACCGCGGACCCGCCGGTCCCGGCCGCCGGCTCCTGGCCGTCCCCGGGGGTGCCCGGCGCGGGCGCGGCACCCCCGGGTGCCGGGGCGGGCGCGTCCGGACCGCCGGTGACGTCGAGGTAGGTCAGGCCGGCGGTGAGCACCGTGGACGTGCCGTCGGGTGCGAACACGAACACGTCGTAGCCGCCGGCCACCCGCGCCGGGGTGGTGAACGACAGGCTGGTCGTCGACGCGGACAGGACGGTCGCCTGCGCGGTGGACCCGACCCGGACCCGGGCGCCGGCCGGGATCGCCTCGCCGGTGACCACCACGCGGGTGCCGCCGGCGGTGCTGACCCGGGTGGGGCTGATGGAGGTCAGCCGGAAGGGGCCCACCTGCGGGTAGGTCTTCACCCCGCCCAGGTCGGGTGCGGTGCCGCCGCTCGGGGCCGGGATCGAGCCGCCCGGTGCCGGGGTGCTGCCGTCGGGGGCAGGCGTGCGGCCGCCCGGGGTCGGGGTGGCGCCGCCCGGGGTGGGCGTGCTGCTGCCCGGGGTTGGGGTCGAACTCCCCGGCGCGGGCGCCGACCCGCCCGGCGCAGGGCTGGAGCCGCCCGGGGTGGGGGTGGCGCCCCCCGGGGCAGGTGCGCTGCCCGGTGCGGGCGCGGCGCCGCCGGGGGCGGGGGTGCTGCCACCCGGCGCCGGGGTCGAGCTCCCGGGGGTCGGGGTGCTGCTGCCCGGGGCCGGGGTCGAGCCGCCCGGGACCGGCGTCGAGCCGCCGGGCGCGGGGGCCGAGCCGCCGGGGGCCGAGCCGCCGGGCGCGGGGGTCGACGCGCCGGGGACCGGGGTACCCGGGGCGGGCCCGCCGTCGGCGGGCACCGGAGCGCCTGCCTCGCCGACCAGCAGGGGCGCGGCGTGGGCCAGGCCCACCGGGGTGCCGCCCTGCACCAGGTGCGCGGTCAGCACGTAGCGGCCCTCGGCCAGGTCGGTGGAGGGGGAGACCACCAGCGACCCCAGCCCGGCCAGGTAGCCCAGGTTGAAGTCCGCCTCCCCGCTGTCGTCGGTGCGCACCGTCGTCCCGTTCACGGTGACCGGGTGGTCGGTCAGTGCGTAGACGCTGCCCTCGTGCTCCATGCCCAGCCCCAGCCGCACCGAGTACGTCGCGCCACCGCCGCTGCCGGAGACGACCACCTGCGGGACGACGGTGCCGGCCTCGGCGACCATCCCCGAGAAGGTGTAGGTGACCGGAGCCGGGGTGCCGCCCAGCGCCGACAGCGACAGCCGCCCGCCGGTGACCGATTTGCCGGCGAACGCGGCGACCGGCTGCACGTCGGCCAGCAGGGCGCCGACCAGCTCGGCCGCGGTGGCCGCCTCGTCGTGCGCCCGGTAGAGGGCGAACGCGGCCGCGACGTGCGGCGCGGCGATCGAGGTCCCCGACACCGCCCGGTACCCGCCGTCGTTGTGGGTGGTGACCACGTGAGTGCCCGGCGCGAACAGGTCGACGCTCGTGGCGCCGTAGGCCGAGGAGGCGCTCACCGTGTCCGACGCGGTGCTGTTGCCGACAGTGACCAGGTTCTCCGCGATCAGCGAGGCCGGGTAGAACAGCGAGGTGTCGCGGTCGAGGGCGTCGTTGCCCGCCGCTGCCACCACGACGACGCCCTTGCTGTTCGCGTAGGCGATGGCGTCCGTGAGGATCTGCGCGCTGTTGTTCCCGCCCCAGGAGGCGTTGACGACGTCGGCGCCGTTGTCGGCGGCGTAGCGGATGGCCTGCGCGCCCAGGCGCAGGTCGACGCTCGACCCGCCACCGATGACCAGCGGCATGATGGTCACGTCCGGGGCCACTCCGGCCGACCCGTGGCCGTTGCCGGCGCGGGCGCCGACGACGCCCGCCACGCCGGTGCCGTGGCCGCTGTCCCCGCCGTTGGTGACATCGGCGTTGTTCGCGTAGAAGTTCCAGCCGTGGCAGTCACCGGCGTATCCGTTGCCGTCGGTGTCGCCGGCGCCGCAGGGCTGGCCCGGGTTGGTCCACAGCGCCCCGGCGAGGTCGGGGTGGCTGGTCATCACCCCGGTGTCGATCACGGCGACGGTCAGGCCGCGGCCGGTCCCGGCCTGCCAGCCGACCGGGGCGGCGACGTCGGCGCCGGCGACCGCGGCCTGGTTGTACGCGTTGCTGCCGGTGTTGGACAGGTTGTAGCCGTAGAGCGCCCAGTACGGGTCGGTGATCGGCTGCCCGGACGCGACCTCGCCGGGCACCGACACCGTCGCCTCGGCGTCGGGTAGCACGGCGCGCACCGTCCGCGGGGTGATGCCGAACCCGGCGACCAGCGCGCTGCCGTCGAAGAGCAGCTGCGCGGAGTCGACCGCCCCGGCCGCCTCGAGCGCGGCGAGAGCGGCGGTGTCGATGCCGCCCTCGGCGGTCACCACCAGCCGGGTGCGCCCGTCACCGGCCGGGCCGTAGCCATCGGCGACCTCGATCGGCGGCTCGGCGAGCGCGCTGTCGATCGCGGCCGCGCCGCCGAAGCCGAGCCCGGCGGCCGCGACCACAGCCACCGCCCTGCTCCGCCGGCTCGTCCACCGGCCCGTCGGACCGCCGTCGGCCCGTGTCGCTGCGCGCATCGTCTTCCCGTTCGTGCAGGGATTCCCCCGGAGGGCGTGGGTGCCGGCCGAGAACACACTCTCGGGCCGGAGCTGCACGTATTTCGTCGGATACAGTGCGTTACTACAAGGCCTGCGCGGCGACTGTCCCCCCGTCGGGTCAGTCCGGACGGCCGACCCCGGGGGCGCAGACCGGCCAGCAGGGTTCCGCAGCAGAGCCGGTGGAAGGCGCCTGCGCCCCGACGCCGGCCGAGGTCAGGCAGCAGGCGGCGCGCAGCCGGCCGACAGGGCTTCAGCCGGTGGCCCACGGCCAGGGCCGTCCGGGACCACCGGCCGGGGCCACGGGGTCAGGGGTCGACGTAGCGGTCGCGCTCGACGGTGAACGCGCCGGTGGCGGTGTTGGCGTCGACGAACTCCGGCATCAGCGGGATCCGCACGGTCACCGTCACGCACACGGTGAACTCCTCCCCCGGCACCAGAACCGGCGCGTACGACCCCGCCGCCGCGCAGCCCGCACCGGGCGGGGCGTAGGCCACCGCAACGTCGGCGGCGTCCACCGCCTGGTCGGCCACCGCCAGCTGCGCCGCCCGCTCCGCACGCGTCATCCCGGTGACCGCGTCCGGCGCGGTCCCGATCGCCCGCCCGGCCTCCCGCGCCGCGGCGGTGGAGGCGAACACCCCGCGCTGCACCGCCGAGAACCCGGCCACCACGTACACCAGCGGCACGAACACGACGATCGCGACGAACACGAAGTCCACCAGCGCCGAGCCCCGCTGCCCGGCCAGCATGCCCAGCCGGGCCCGCAGCCACCTCACGGCGACTCCTCCACCGCCCGCCCGGTGACCTGCAGTGGCAGCAGCGACCCCAGGCCGGCCAGCAGCGTCGGGACCGCCCCCGAGCAGCGCACCACCACCAGCCGCAGCCCGCTGACGTCGGTCTCCTCGCCGGCCGCGCACCGCAGCCCGGCCGCGGTCGCGTCCGACGTCGCCGCGGCCACCACCGCCAGCGTCCGGTCCGCCCCGGCCGCCGCCGGCACGTCGGCGTTCGCCGCGAACCGCGCGCCCTCCTGCGCCCCGGCGGTCACCACGTTGCGCACGTGCACGTAGACGGCCACCTGCAGCACCGCCAGCAGCAGCACGACGACCAGCACCGAGACCAGCACGAACTCCACCACCGCGCCGCCGCGCTCGGAACCGGCCGCGCCCGGGAGCCGCCGCTCAGCCACCGGCGGTGACCGACGCCAGCGCGTTGGTCACCGCCGCCACGACCGCCTCGCGGAACGGGACCAGGATGGCCAGCACCAGGGCCGCCGTCATCACCGTGATCATCACCCAGCCCGGCACGTCACCCCGCTCGGGGTCCTCCACCCGCAGCCGGGCCGCCAGCGCGGCGAGAACGGTGAGCAACAGCAGGCGAGCACGCATCATCGAGCGTCCTTCCGGTCGGGTCCGCGGGCTCATCGCGCCAGCGAGACGATGCTGATCAACCCCGGGAACAGGGCGAACCTCCTGTAACCATTCGGGGTATGCTTTACGCGTGCCCGACCGCAAGCGCGTGCTGATCTACACCCGCATCTCTAAGGACGACACCGGTGAGGGTCAGTCCAACGACAGACAGGAAGCCGCTTGTCGGGCCATCGCAGAGGCCCGAGGTTGGGAGGTCGTGGGCCACGAGGCAGACATCTCCTACAGCGCCTACTCAGGCAAGAACCGGCCCGGCTGGGACCGCGTCGTGGAGGCGATGCGGAGCGGCACAGTCGACGTGGTCATGGCATGGGCCATCGACCGGGTCACCCGCAGCACAGCCGAATTCATCGAGATCGCGAAGATCTGCCGCGACACCGGCGTCGGCATCACCACGGCGACCGGTGATGTTGACCTGTCCACGGACATGGGCAAGGCGATCGGCACGATCATGTCGGTCATCGCCGAGCTGGAGGTTGAGCGCAAGGCTTCGCGCCAGCGGCTGGCCAACCAGCAACGGGCCGCTCAAGGGAAGCCGTGGTCGAGCGGCTGGCGAGCCTTCGGCTACGAACTGGACGGCACGGTGATCTCCGCCGAGGCCAACCTAATCCGCAAGGCGGCGGACGACGTCCTGGCCGGCGCATCCCTGCGGTCAATCGTGAGCGAGTGGAAGGCCCTGGGCGTGAGTACGCCACGAAGCGCCAAGGGGGTAGACGGGTGGACGCACAACGGTCTGCGCAAGATCTTGCTCAATCCCCGGAACGCCGGCCTGGCCACCTACAAGGGCGAGGTGATTGGCCACGGCGCCTGGGAGCCGATCATCTCGCCCGAGACACATGCTCTGCTGGTCGCGAAGCTGACAGACCCCTCACGCCTTAGGCGTAGGGAGAGCCGAGGCAGAAAGGCTCTCAACTTGCTGACCGGCATCGCCCGCTGTGCGGTCTGCGAGGAGCCGGTAAACGCAGGCTCCGGCTACAAAGGCCGGCTGATCTACCAATGCGGGAACTACCACATCAGCACTCCGCGCGACGAGGCTGACCAGCTCGTTAGGACAACCATCGTCACGACGATGCTCATTACGCGGCCAGGCCTGCTGATGCCGCTTCCGGAACGAGGGATGCCCTCCAAGCTGTGGGAGGAGCTACAGGCGATACAGGAGCGGATGAACGCGGTCGCCACCTCATTCGCCAGCGGCGTACTCAACGAGACCGCCATGATCGCCGCGAGTAAGGCGCTCCAGGAGCAGCGGTCCGACATCGAGCGGCAGATCGCGGAGGCGGAGGTGGCAACGAACGTACCCACCTCCATGGAGCAGGTACGCCACTTTGAGAGCCTCACCCTGGACGAGCAACGGGCCCTCCTCGCGAAGGTCGCGCGGATCAAGCTGCATCCTCGGGGACGGGGCAAAAAGAACGTGCCCATCGAACACCAGGTGACCATGGACCTGCGCACGATCTACAAGGCTAGGGAGCGGCCACTACTCCCCTTCAACTACAAGGACGGCGACACCAGCTACGCCACCGAGCGGGAACACTGGTTCACAGCCCTGGACGAGCGTCCCGGCCACCGCCCGATCCCCAAGGAGGGGTTTTCGGTCTCCACGCCTCCTTTGGAGACCCAGCCGACTGGCCCGTCACCAACGGAACACCACTAAGGGAAATCGGAGTGCACGACGGCATCAAGTGCATCGTCCGGCCGTGCGCTCGCCGATTGGAAAGCAGGTCCAACAAGCAGCCGCCGGGGCAGCGGTTCATGGATGGCTTATCATCAGTGCTGGACGATGCCAACTAGTCCTGCTCTAGCGGATCGGCAACGTGACCGCGTATGAACGCAGAGCGCTAAGCGCGGTCGTCGAAGATCGGCGTCGACGGACAGCATTACCTCCCCCGCCATGACGGAGGATGTCCGTCTTTCCGTGCGGCTGGAGCCGTCGCAGCTCGCCACACCAAGACGTCGAGGTGACTCTGCACTCCGCCGCCGAGGTCTTCGTGCGGCGCTGAGGGACGGTGACATCCTCGAGCACTACTCACCCCGCGTCGCGGCCACGGTATTTCCGGTTGCGCAGTCGCCGAGCGGTGACAAGACGGTTGTTGAGCGTGCTTCTCGGGATGCCCATCGCCTTGGCGAGGACGTTGACCGGCTCCCGGTGGGTGGCGGCGACGGTCTCGAATAAGTGCAGTAATGCGTCGTAGTAGGTATTCACGTCGGGTGCCGAGCGGGGACCCTCGGGAAGCTCTGCCAGTGCGGCCGCCAAAGTCTCTACATACTCCCGGTCTGCTTGCTCGCCCCGCTTCTCCGCGAACTCCGCGGCCATGTTGCCGAGGTGGCGCTCGAGCCGTCGCATGACGCCGGTAGTCACCCCGCGGCGCAGGACCTCGGGCCTGATGTCTTGGGCAGGCTGGATTAGCACCTCGCGCGGCCCGGGGACTTCACCCGGCGGGTCGTCGGCGTACCCCCACCAGCGCGCTGCGATCTGCCAGCCGGCTTCGCTGCGGTGGATCTCCACGGACCAGTCGGGCTGGGGCCTAACCGCGGGAAACATCGCCCGGGAGTTGGTCGTCCTGCGCGAAGTATCAGGCATGGGCACAGCTTGACCGGACGTTCAGTCAACGCCAAACAGGCCCACGCCGAGCAACGCCCGTTCGGGGCGGGGCCAGCACCGCGGGCAGCGGGTGGGGGGTGAGTCATCTCACACTAGGTTTGGCTTGTCAGGGCCAGGCTTGACAGAGTTAGTGTTGGAGTCGTTCCCAGGAGGACGAATGCAGCCCCGCAGTGCGAGACCGGCATTAGACGAGGAGGACCCCATGAACACCTGTTCGACTACACAAGGCCGGCGCGCACTCTGACGCCGGCTCACCTGCCCACGGGACGAGGGCCGCGCCCGCCTCCCGCGGGGAGCGCCCCGGTGAGAGGCGCCCAGGACAGCTGGGCCTCGCGCCCACCAAGTCCAGCACCCACATCTCGAGAGGGACGTCCAGGCGCAGACGGAATCACTTCGGGCCAGCCCGCCTCTGGTGCTTGACCCCTGCCTTCTCCGCACCAATCACACGAGAAAGTCACCATGCCCTACAACCGCACCCCCACCGGCCCGTTCCGGCACGACGAGGCCGAGGCCGCGCTCGCCGCCTGGCAGGACCTTCAGGCGCAGCTCGAGGACGCCGTCGAGGACCTGCGTGCTCATCTGCTCAGCGGCCAGGCCCGCCCGAACAATCTGAGCACGCTGGCCGCGGAATGGAGTCACGCCCGCGACACGCTCGAGGTGACCGCCCTGGCCGTGGAAGGCTGCTGGCTTCAGTTGCAGCAGGCCGAGAGTGATGTGGCCGACGGCCCGCCCCGGCTGGCCGCCGTGATCGCCCGGGCCGTCTCGGACGTCTACAGCGGACGCGCCCTCACCAAGCTCACCACTGATCCGGACAGCGTGTATTGGGGCCCGTTCGGCGCCCCGGAGCTGTGCTTGCTCCAGCAGGAGCCCGAGCAGAACGAGGACGGCGTCCTCTCCGGCGAGCTGACCCTGACCTACTTCCGGGCCCCGGACACGGACCCTCTGGACACCGACGGGCTGAGCCGGGTCTTCTCCGAGCGCGGATACAACGTCGAGATCATCGCCCGGGGAAGCACCCACACCGCGGACGAGCACACGGACGTCGTGCTCTTTCGGGTGCACAGGGCGTTCTGACCGGCGCCTCGTCCTGTTCCCGCGCCGCCAGCCGTAGCCGTGGCTGGTGGCGCGGGGACGGCGAATCGTCCAACTGCGCGGTGCACACCTGCTGGCCCGCCTCGCTCCCGGGCACGTAAAGACGGCCGGCAGCCAGGCCGGGACCTCCGGGAGCGGCGCGCCCGGTACGCACCCGGGCCGGTGGCCCGGCTCGACGGGGCGACGCCACCCACTTGATCCCGGACTCCTGGCAGGCAGCTCGCATCTGCCGGTACCGCGGTGCCGACTCGACCTTTCTCAGCTCGGCCGGTGCCTCGGCTACTGGCATCTCTGCTGTGTGCCCATTCCTGGGCGGCCAGTTGGGTCAAGGCATCGCCTTGATCCGCCTTTAATCGCCACCTGCGCCCGTGAGACAGCCTAACGGACATCCCTTAAGGATTAACACAGCGCCATGCTCGCGCGCCAGGAAGGGCCACAGGTGGCTTATCGCTAGGCCGCTGGCAACCCCGCGCCATCATCACGAGGAGGCGATGGCCGACAGAATCAGCAAAGGAACAAGGCCGTGACCAAGGCAGACGCTGTCGAGCAGTTGACCATGGCAGTGCTCGGCCCAGAGCTCGGTCCGAGACTGCTGGCCAGCCGGGCGATCCTGCCCGTCCAGGCGGACAAGAAGCCCGCCGCAGGCATCCGGAACTTCAACGACGGCGTCGACCTAGACCAGTTAAAGGGGCCATGGGCGGGTCTGGCGCTGATCAACGGCGAACTATCCGGTGTGCTCGTGGTGGACATCGACAGGACCGACCTGGCCCCGCCGGTGCCCTTCAACGTGACGACCGAGAAGGGCGGGCACATCTGGCTCCCCTGGAAGGGAGAACACCGGCAGCGCAGCTACGTCCCAGGCGTGGACATCCTGGGCACTGGTGGCTACGCCATCTTCACCGGCCCCGGCAAAGAGTTCATCTCCTCAGCCTTCGCTGACCCGGCCCTGGTCTGGGACTGGCTGTCGTCCCTGTCAGGACAGGAATTGGAACCCTCTGCACCTGCACCTGCACCTGCACCTGCACCTGCACCTGCACCTGCACCTGCACCTGCACCTGCACCAAGGACGTGTACCTGTACTGCTACTGACGCCTGTACTTGCACTTCTACTTCTACCTTGAAGATAGTTGACACAGGGAATGACGCCAGAGCTTATGCCCAGGGAGTGTTGCCAGAGAGTGAGAACAGAGAGTGTGTGTACAGGGAGAAGCTGGCGGCGCTGGGCTTCGACCTGAGAGTGGACACGATCACGAAGACCTACGCCTCCCAGATGAAGAACACGCCCGAGGGCTCCCGCAATGTGCTGTGCCACCGCTACGCCCTGGAGGTCTACCGATGCGGTGGTGATCTGGAAACCCTGGCGGAGGCAGCCGTTGACAGCGGTCTGGACCCGCGGGAGGTCAGGGCCACCCTTGCCCAGGCCAGAGCGGACATCGACTTCGATTACCGCCCCGAGACCGAGGTGTACGAGCGGGTGCAGGTCTGGCTGGAGGCACACAAGGACGTCTTCCGCGGGGTGATGCTGGACATCGCCCAGGAGCTGGCCTACGAGGCCATCGTGACCAACAGCACCCGACCGCTGGTCAGCCAGACCAGGACGGCGATGAGCATCGGCCACGACCGGTCCTACGTGGGGCGGGTCCTGGGCATTATGCAGAAGAAGCACAAGGCGGTGCGAATCCACAGGAACACAGGGACGTGGAGCAACGGAAAGAGCCACTGCAACAACTACGAGCTGACGGTCAACGGCAACACGATCTGATGCGACACCCAGAATGGGACGCCGGAGAGGTAAGTGAAATGCCGCCGCGTCAGGGGACTTTCTTGGCCTCGGGCTGAACGAATTAGCCATCCGTACCCGATGCTGTGATTCCCCGTCAGAGTGGCCTGCAATCGCCCTGAGAGCCACGCTGAGAGGCTCGCGAGCGCCCCTCGTCCTTTCACCTTCCCCGGCAATCTGTTGCGCTTGCAGGACAAAGGAGCGGGTTACGTCTCGTCGATGCGCCCGGGTGATCACCGGGCTGCATCAAGACCTGACCACCCGGCGCAGGTCACGAACGAAGACATTACTGCAGCCGGATGAGTTACCACGCCTGATCAGGAGCGTGGGTCGAGGGGCGGTCGTCCGCGGCGGAGGTCCTGTCCCAGACCTCCCCTATCAACTTCACCAGACCCCGTCATTGTCACCTCTACGACATAGCCCCATAAGCGCAATGGGGCCGACCTGCTCGGGACCTGGATCCGAACCCATGAACCAGACCGGAAGGACCACAGCCGCCAGTGACCACGACGACCGATCAGGAACGAGAACGGAACTGGCAGTGCTTGCACTGCGGTACTCCCCTGCCGGAAGATGCGGGCGCACGCCGCCGCTACTGCGACCGGGCCTGCAACGACGCCCACGACCAGAACCAGCGCAATCAGGAACGGCCCGCGATTTCCTGTCAGCGCTGCGGGCAGGCCATGCCGGGCAAGCGGCGCCAGGCCAAGTGGTGCAGCAACTTGTGTAAGGACCGAGCGCGCGGGGATCGCGACCGGGACAAGCGCAACGAGGCGGCGCGGGAGCGCACCCGAGCAAAGCGAGACAGGGAGTACGACGCCCGCTCTGATCTGTGGGCGGTGTGCTGGCGGTGCGGCGACCTGTTCCTGCTCAAGCGCCGGGACACCCACTGCGAGCGCCCGGAGTGCCGGCGAGCCAGGAAGGCCCTCGCGACCAGGCTGCATGTTGCAGCGCAGCGGGTTCGTCAGGCGGGCTTCGGGGCCGCAGTCAAGACCTTCACACTCCAGGACGTCTACGAACGCGACAACGGCCACTGCTACCTATGCGGGCTCCCTACCACCGGGGATCTCGACGACGGCGGGCAGGCCGCCAGCGCAGTGCTGGAACATGTCCTCCCCATCCAGCTGGGCGGGGCGCACACGCTGGACAACGTGCGCTTGGCCCACCGTCAGTGCAAGACGGTCAAGGGTTCCCGGTCCGTCGAGGAAGCCCGCACGGTGTTGGCTGCGCGCGAGCCGGTGCCGATACCCGAACAGGAGGCCGCCACCGTCGTCCCGCTGATCGAGCTGGCCTACGCGCTGGCCCGCCGGCTGCGGGAGGTGCCGCGCGAGAGGCCCGGCGGTCGCCCTCTGATCACAGCGCTGCCAGCCGAGCCGGCTGACCCGGACCCAGACCCAGACGAGTAGGTCACCGGCCTTCGTGCGGGCCCAAGCCGGGCCAAGGTACCGAGGAGATCGTCAGCAGCTCGATCAAAGAATGCGGGAGGACGACGACCTCCTGCCCAGCTACCTCCATCGGAGCGAGGTGAGCGCCTCGGCCTCAGCACCCATCCGCCGCGGTTTCGCCCAACTGCTGCCGCCCCTCGGCACCCCGGCCAGCCCACCGAAACATTGCGGACGCTCACCGGAACGCCCGAAAGGCCGCCGACGAGTCCCCACCAAGCCATCCCGCCATTCACAGCGCCGCTGCCTGACGTTGAAGGCGAGCTTAGAACACCACTGCGTCCACAAATTCGGTTCCCGCTGGATACGACGAACAGGAGCACGACGCACGGTAGCGGGACCAATGACCCTGCGGCCGAGGCGAGCTGCAGGGGATCATGAGAAGCCTGGAGGCACGTCCTCGGGGAGGGGACTGCAATGCATTACGGCCCAGACCATGCTGAAGCGGATCGGTTGGCGCGCCAGCGGGAGGACGAGCGGCGGATCGCACGCAAGCTGGAGGATGAACGGCTCGCGCACAATCGGGAGGCTCAAGCGCGACTGGCCGCGAACCAATGGTTTTGTCCTGTCGACGGCGCACCTGGCCATACACCTGGTTCCTGCCGCACGTGTATCCAGCGAGAACAGGATGAGCAAAACCGCCTCGCTCGCGAACGCCAGGAGCGCCTAGCACAGCAGGCCCGGCAGCAGGCGGATCAGTATATTGACCTCGGGCCATCAACTTCCGACACGTCGTCACCGGAAACGGTTCATGATGAACCTCACTCCGCCTCAGAGGCTGAGGCTCGTGCGCGCGCTCGAGCTGTCCTCCGGGAGGCTGATAGCGGGGCCAGCGAGGCGGCCCGCGAGCAGTTCGAGAGGGATCGCAAGGTCTATAAGGACTGGCTGAGCCTAGAGACATGGGGGCAGGTCCACCATGCAATAGAACTCCGGGTTCTCGATCTATTCCCCGGTGTGTACACGGCTGATGAGCTCAATGACTTCGGCAATATGCGCGGTATTCCGCGAGAACTAACCAAAGCTGAGTTGGCATCTGGGACAATCGACATCAGACCCGAAGGTACGCGAATGCAACTGCACAATGTTGCCATCAGGGAGCGTTGGAACCGCGCCTACGTTGACTTGCTGTGCGCATTGGAAGAGCGCGATGTGGGACCCGGTGACCCGGTGTACGCACCCCTGGTTCGACGCTTTCTGGAGGACGCGCGAGACGCGGTTGACTATACACTTGGTCAGTTTTTCACTGAGGCGAAAGACTCTAGCCATCAGGCCGAGCAGTCTGCGCCTCTCCAGCTGTCTGACGTGACGTGGGGGCGTGCGGAAGATGCGAAGGCAGTATGGATCTGCCCCGTCGATGGAAGCCGCAACGACCAGCCAGGCTTTTGTATTGCCTGCACGGCCAGGCGTCAGGCCGAGCAGGGTGGCCAGTAGCGGCGGATGAGTTGGCCACATCCTGGACAAATTCGAAGAAGCGGTTTCGGGAGACAAGATGGCTGCATGAGCTTGAGACTTACGGTGAACGAGCTCGTTACTCCAAAGTTTCGACCGCTGCCCGGATTAGCAACTGAGGCATGGAGCTCACATGAAACCGATCAGCCTGATACCGGGCCAGTGGCAACAGCATCCCCTGTATCCATGGTGCAAAGTGCAGCTTTCGTTTGATTCCAATGTTGTCTGGTTCGGCAAGGCCCCCGGCATTGACTTCGTTGCCCACCACACAGTTCGGGACATACCCGTCGGGAGATGGTGGCGAGTAGTCCCCAACAACGCTTTTACACCGGGACAGCAGGCTGCTGGCACCCTGCCTCCCAAGATCCCGGTTGAGCTCTTCCGGGAACCGGGCGGCACAATCCGCCTCAAGTGGCGGTGACTGTGGGCAGTCACGGTCTGATCTTGCTGCACAGAGACCTTACCGTGGAAGTTGCGACGGCTCTGCGGGCAGTCCTCTGAAGCAGATGCGCCTCCGCCCAGGCTGCTGGTCAGGCTTCGTGACCACTAGCCGGGGTCGACCTCGCACTGTTCTGCAACTCCCGCACTTCGGTTCTGCAGAGCAGGCAGGAGGCGCACTGCCTCGCGGTCTGCTGGCATCTCACGCTCCTGCGGACGGGGCCTGTCGGGCCGTCGGTCACGCGGCCCAGCAGGCCCACAGCCCCGAGGCGCCGCTACCGCTCCGGGATCCCCGGGCGGAGTTGTGCGCTGTACGGCTCCACCATTCTCATACCCAGTAAGGCCGGGCTCCTACCACGGTTTTGAGGCTGATCGACTTTGGCACCGTGGCGGAATCTTGGCTGCTGAGACCAGGCGATCTGCGTCAGAGGGGCCGCGGGGTCATACCCCCCCCCCACTCCTGCAGTCGGGGGATCAGAGCCAGTCGTGGTGCCTGGGACTTCGACCACGACAGCAGCCTCTTCAAGCGGCACCTGCTTAAGGCCACGGCCGAGTTGCCGACCGACGTTGCTTCCTACGCCGGCTGCGGCCCGTCACACGGCGGCAACCAGACCGTCTGCACCGCCCTGTAGGCAACGTCGTTAGTGGCCAGCCGACGATGCCGATTCCGCCGAGAGTCGAGGCCAAGGGCAGCTAAGTCGCCGAGCGCTTCATCCAGTCCTGCCAGGGCATGGCCATCGACGCCGAGCACGCCACCGTGGACGTCGTCGGCATCGTCTCCAGCGTCCAGGACGCCTACAACCGCCTCGGCACAACGATCTGCATCCCCGGCTCGCCGGCCATCATCCGGCCGTGGAGCTGCTCAGCGATCAAGCTCAGGCGCGAGCAGATGCCGCTCTGCGGCCTGAGCGGCGAGCTCAGCGACGTCAAGGAAGACCATCTGTTGCTCATGTCCCTTGGCGGCCACCCGACTGACCCGAAGGACAGTCTGGTCCGAAAAGGGCGTGCCGAAAGCAAAGAAGGTCGTCGAGCGGGAATTACATAGGCGGGCCCGTGACGGCCGGCGGACGCGCGACGAGGCGCAGCGGCCTATTTGGTCCGATTGGACGACGGCGCTGCAGCACCAGACGAGCCAGCTTCACTTGGTAGACATCTTGGGCGGCGCGTGCACCACCACGTCCAAGCCCGCGTCTGCTAGGTCGCGCATGAGTGTTCCAGGCAGTCCGTCCTCATTCTGCAGGTCACTGTCCTGCGCTAGATTAACGATGATCCGGTGACCGTCTCGCGACAACAAGTGACCTTGGCGCTTCATCTCTCGCTCGAGGAGCGCGATTATTCCTCTAATTTCCGCCGAATCGTCATAGAACGACGTCAAGGGATTACGGAAGCCGCCACCACCGCCGCGCTGATCGCGGACGATCTGTAGGATCTCTTCGAGCAGATCCCTCTCGCTCCGCTGTGGTGGGTCGACCTCCGACAGAGTGGCGTGCTCTTCCTCGATCCGGTCCAGCTGCTGCTTCAGTTGGCCCCACAAGGCACGGAAGACACCGGTCAGGGCTTGGTCAGACATTGGACGGTCAAGGACGCCGTTGATCGCTACCGAGATGTCCTTGACGCCCGTCTCGTCCGCCGGCTTCATCATGAACTGGCTGAGCGGGCCCTTAACATCCGTTGGCCGCAGCCGGAAGAGCAGCGGGACGACCCGGCCCCTCTCGATAGCCTTACCGAGCGCTCCGGCCTCGAAGTGCAGCCATGGCGCCGTCAGGTTGTCTGGCGTCAGGCAGAGGATGCCGAAGTCCGTGGACTCCAGCTGGGTCGAGACCTCGTCGTTCCAGCGCACGCCGGCGTGATTGTCCCGCTCCGACATGTACGGCTCGACCGCCTGGATCACCATCGGCAGCCAGTCCCGTAGCGCGCCGGCGATCTGGCGGCTCTGTTCCCCCGACCAGCTGATGAAGACCTTCACCCCGGCAGCCTAACCGCGGGGGTGACGGGCAGGCGCGTGACGGATGTTCCCAAAGTGGCGCAGGGGGACCGTGGGGCGAAAGGGAATGCCTCATTCTCGGCACTTTCGCGATACTTTCCGCCCACCGCGCCCCTTGCTGCGAGACTGACAGCGTGCTACTCGCCGACCTGTCACACATTAACGGCCACAAGATCGACTGGGGAAGCGTCCCCGTCTGGGTAGGCGCCGTTCTAACAGGCGGGTCCTTGCTCTTGGGCTTCTACCTAATGTTGCGTGACCGGAGGATGGACGAGCAGGAACAGGCGCGCATGCTGGCGTGCTACCTAACGAACATCAACGAAGAGCCAGCTATAGCTCTCCACAATGCCTCTACCATCAACGTAACAAGTGTGACCGTCACGGGCTATGCATATCCTCGGGGTCTTGGACGCACCTTCGCAGCTTTGAGAAGCAGAGGTGACTTCTTCGGACATGTAGACGAAATAGAACCTGGACGTAAGATTGTCAAGGCGGTGAGGGTGTACGGCGGCGACAAGGACGTCGTCGATTGGTCCATATACAACGAGAGGACAAGACTGCAGTTCATCGACGGGTACGGAAACAGCTGGACCAGGATGGGCATCGGGGAGCCCTTGCGCAGGGGTTTTCGCGAGTGGACTTTGCTATATGGGCTTCGGCTAGCCGTTAGACGACTGCGAGACCGAATTGTCGACCTAGCATATCTGTGCGAAGCTGTTATCGCGTATCCATCCCGCCTGGTTGCTGCACTTATCGCCAAGCGCTGACTGCATTGACGTGCAGCTTTTGCCAAATCTGTCAGATGGCAGCAGGCAGACTTGCGACGGTACTTTCGCCTGGAAAGTCCCGGACGGCACGACGAACGACCTAGCCGGGCTCTTCGTACCTGTGGTGGGCGTGAGGGACTCGCGCATGTGAGCTGAGGCCGGAAAGGGCCGAGGCCTTCCAAGATCGGAAGCGACCAAGCTGCCCGACCGGAAGGCCTCGACGGTGTCCGAGCCTACGGCGTGCGCACGCGCGCGCGGCGAATTATGCTACCATTCCTCAGTCTCATCTTGAGACTCGTGAATCTCGCAACGATTCCAGCGGTTCTGAGGCGTGGCATGGGTATCCACTGCCGCTTAGTCGCTGGCCGCGCATCCGGAGCGACTGAGGGGTCCTCACCAAAGGAAACGAGCGCCCCCCGGGACTTAGCGTCCCCTACCCATTTCGGCGGACACCGACCGAGATCTGCCGGCAACTGAACCCGCGTGCCTGGCGCGACTTTCCAACCCGACGTGAGTAACCATCGGGAACAATCCTCCCGATCCCCTGGAGACTGGATGACAACTCTAGAATGAGGGCCGGCATTCAGGTCGGTGACCTCAAGCGTAAGCCTTTCGTTCGGGTGCACCAGGATTTGGAGGTTTCCCTCGACTAGCGCGGCTCCGACAGAGATGTCGACTCTTCCTCCCGTGGCCCAACTCTGGGCCACATCGAGCGACGATCCCGACGAAATCTCAACCCCGCCAAGATCCAGATCTCCTCCGAGGTTCATCCGAGCAATAACGAGTTCGCCATGGATACGGGCTTGCGAGAAAGTGACATCATGTCGGAATGTGGGGCCGTAGATGAGGCAGCGCCCGATGAAGGTCCGCTACTCCATCCCTGCCGAGCACGTGATCGCGGGGATCACGGTGGAGCTGCGGGTCGGCCCGGACACCGTGGCCGTTCACGCGATCGGCCCGGATCCGCGGCTGCTGGTCGAGCACCGGCGGGCCCGGCACCGCGGTGACGACCAGATCGACCCCGCGCACTCGGATGGGCTGCCCGACGGCCGGGGCCGGGCGGTCACCCTCACCGACCCCACCGTCGAGCAGCCGGCGACCGATTGGCTCGAGCCGGTGGGACTGCTGCTCGACTGCCCCGGCATGGGCGTTGCGGTGGCCCGCCGTGACCCCCGCGTCTACGACGCCGCCGCCGGCCTGAGCGGGCAGATCGGCGGTGCGGCATGACCGACAGGGCGCCCGAGGGGCTGGTGGCCGACCGGATCCGCCGGCACGCCGAACGTCTGCTGCTGCACCACCTCGCCGACGAGGCCCCGGCGCTGGCCGCCCGGGCCGAGGCCGCCCAGTTGGGCTATCTGGACTTCCTCGACCAGGTCCTCGAGGAAGAGGTCGGCGTGCGCGAGGGGCGCCGGTTCCGCAACGCCCTCAAGCTCTCCGGGCTGCCGCACCACAAGACCCTGGATGAGTTCGACTTCGCCTTCCAGCCCGACCTCGACCCCCGCCGGATCCGTGACCTGGCGACCCTGGGGTTTGTGCGGGCCCGCGCCAACGTGGCCCTGCTCGGGCCACCCGGGGTGGGCAAGACCCACATCGCCGTGGCCCTGCGGTCGCGGCCTGCCAGGCCGGCTTCTCGGTCTACTTCACCAGCGTCGACGACCTGGTCCGCCAGCTGCGCGAGGCCGAGACGCTGGGCCGGTTCGCCAAGAAGCTGCAGACCTACCTCAAACCATCGGTGCTGGTCCTCGACGAGGTCGGCTACCTGCCGCTCTCCCGCGCCGAGGCGAACATGCTCTTCCAGCTCGTCGCCCGCCGCTACGAACGCGGCTCCATCGTGCTGACCTCGAACAAGGCCTTCTCCGAATGGGGCGCCATCACCGGCGACGAGGTGCTGGCCACCGCCATCCTCGACCGGCTGCTGCACCACTGCGACGTGCTCTCCATCAACGGCCCCAGCTACCGGCTCAAGGACCGATTCCTCACCCCACCGGAGCCGCCGATGCCATGATCAGACCGCCGCGGGAACGACACGTCAGGCCGTACGCCCAACGACACGTGAGGTCGTACGCCGACACCTCATCTTCCCCAACGCGCTGCGGCGCGCCGCGACCACCGCCGAGATACCGACCCGGCGGCTGTCCGCCGTCGAGTCGAGCACGCTGCTGCAGGCCCTGGAGGACATCCCGGATCCGCGCCGACGGCCGGGTGGACGTGACCGCGCTGAAGGCGGCGCTGACCGGCTGGGTGCTCGACCGCCGCTCAGCCGCCGAGCCGGCCGCGGCCGGCGGCCCGCTGGCTGAGCGGCGGGTGGTGCTGGCCGCCGATGGCAAGACGCTACACGGAGCACGCCAACCCGACGGCTCGCATACCAAGCTGTTGTGCCTGTTCGACCACGCCCATGCCCTGGTCCTGGCCCAGACGCCAGTGCTCGACAAGGACGAGATCGCTGCCTTCACCACCCGCCCTGGCAGCCCTGCCCGACGGGCGCGAGGTGCTGGTCACCGCCGATGCGCTGCACTGCCAGCGCGACCATGCCCGCTGGCTGCGCTCGCGCGGCGGGCACTACCTATTCACGATCAAGGCGAACCAGCCGACGCTGCGCCGGGCGGTGGCCGCGCTGCCGTGGGCCCAGGTGCCCGGCTCCCGCCGCCGGCAGGCCGGCCACGGCCGCACCGACTCCCGTTCGATCAAGGTTCTCGACCTCGACGGTCACCCGATCCAGGCGCTGTTTCCGCACGCGCAGCGGGCGATCAAGGTCGTTCGCCGGCGGCGGTGTCGACGCATATCGGCGACCTCGCTGTTCGGCTTCAGCCGAGTTGCAAGGCACGGAAGGCACGGACGGCACACGACACGTGCTCCTCCTGGGCCAAGCGCAGAACTTCAGCCTGGCCATGCGCTCTCCAGGCTCACGGGGGGCTCACTGTCTCAGCCCTGGGCAATGACAGGTAGCGAAGCCCGGCAGCTGCCGTGCTGCCGGGCCTCTCCCCCACCGCGGTTCAGTTGCCGGCGGCGCGGAACTGGTCGACGACGCTCTGCGGGATGCGCCCGCGCGGCGAGACATCGATCTTGTTAGCCTTCGCCCAGGCGCGGACGGCCTGGGGGCTGTAGTCGACCGGAGCGGCCACCTTCGCGCCGGTGGTGGTGGCCCGGGACGGGCTTCGCCGGCCACCGACCTTCCGGGCGACCCGGACGTACCGGTCCAGCGCCGCCCGCAGCTCGCTCGCGTGGTCGTTGGTCAGGTCGATCTCATACTGGCGGCCGTCGAGGGCGAAGCTGATGGTCTCACCGCCGCCCTGCCCGATCTCGGTGTCGTCCAGGTCGTCGACAAGACGGATAACAGTACGCTGCGCCATCAATACTCCCTCATTCGGCGAATGCACCGACAATACCGCAGGAGATAGGCTCGAGCCTCGGACAGTGCCTCCGAGGAGTGAATGGACGCATGCCGCCCGCGATGCTCTGGCAGTGCCTTACCGGCGCTCGGAGACTGCGGCGATGTCCCGTCACCCAGCGTTCACTCAATTGCTGACGAGCTCGGCCTCGGTGGCTGTCTGCACTCCCACTGAACACTGCCTTAATTGACCGGAGTCAGTGGCGTGGCGGAAACCGGCAGCCACGGGCCGTGGCTAGCACTACCGCCAACGAGGAGAACGGCCACCGAAAGGTGCCCGCCCAGGATTCGAAGGAAGCCAGCCACTCGGCTCACAGAGGCACTACTGGCAACCCGCCTCCCACTCGGTGGCGCCAGAAGCCTAGAGCCGGCGTCACGTTCGATGCGGGGCTGCCGCGAGAAGTCGCGTCCGCGCGTGAGGCAACCGGACACCCCAATCGACGCGAAGGGCCTGGCCGTCGGCGTGGATACGGAGTGCCGGATTCTGCGACGCACAGCGGGCGGCGCGCAGCGGCCGACGTCAGCGTAGGCGTGGCGCGGACCGGACGATCACTCAGGAGGAGTCCAGTGCCATGTCCCCGTCCGGCAGCCCGAGCAACGGACGCTGGTGGAAGGTCGAGCGGAGCTACCGCGGTCGGCCGAGGGTGCACTTCACCTGAGGGGCTACTCGCTGACGGCTATCAAAGAAGCACCCCAGAGTGGCCCATCCAAGGACATTGGCCGCCGCACGGGCCAGCCTGACCAATGACCAATGAAGCCCCGACAGCCCTCGATCTCAAAACACCTCTCATTGGTGTTCGTCGTCAAGCGGGCTTCGCACCCGGCTCTGCAGATCCACCGTCAATTCAGTTCGAAGTAAGGAGAAGGCAGTGTATAGCCGTTCGTAGTCCGCTTGGGCGGTAACCCACATCTCCCTGGGGCCATCGTTCTCTGCAACAGATGCAAGTTCCTCTTGCAGTCTCCTGTAGGCTAATTGCGCCTCGCGAGAGAGGTACATTCCTCCCTGGTCCGAGAAGTACCACTCCTTGAGCTTCAAGGTCAGCGCTCGTGCGTCGTTGTACGTGAAACGAAGGTTGGGAGGATAGCGCGACAGTTGCTTCCCTAGCTGTACTGCTCGGACAGGTTGGTCAAGCGGGTGATGGGCGGGCGGTTGCCGATCGCGGTGTGGGGCCGGTGATGGTTGTACTCGTGCAGCCAGGCCGGCAGGGCTTTCCGGCGGGCTGACTCGCTGAG